>NZ_JBITMC010000014.1:159324-182397 GCF_044465805.1 Micromonospora sp. NPDC049497
CGGGGGCTGGGGGGCGGGCGGCGGGGCGGGGCGCTTGTGGCCCGGGCGCCACCGGGGGCCCCCGCCCCCCCCCGCGCCCCCCGCCCGCCCCCCCCCCGCCCCCCCCCCCCGGGGGGGGGGGGGCCCGCGCCACGTCCGTGCGGGGCTACCGGCCGGCGGCGGTGGATCAGTGCACGGCGCGCCGACGCGCGAGATGGACGGTGATGTCGGCGGCAAGCTCGACCGTCTCCGGCAGGACCCGCTCGATACGACTGAACACCTGCTCCCGCTCCGGGGGCGACAGCTCCAGGTACGCCGAGATGGTCGAGAGATGGCCGACGAAGTCGGAGGCGCTCATCGTCAGACGCCGCTCGATCACGGACTGCCGGACATCGGCGAAAAACCGCGACCGTTGGAGCTCCGTGCCCGGCCACTGCAGTTCATGGTCCGGAGGCGTCCCGTCGGGTGACGGGACCTCGTCGCTTCTGAGGTACGGGGCCCGGGCCACGCGGACGGCCTCCTGCACCGCCGGGTCGGCGAGCCGGAGCGGTCCACCGAACGAGGCGAACACGCCACCCGGCTGCAGCAGGGCGGCCATCCGCGACCAGCGGCCCTCGGGGTTCGTCCAGTGCAGCGCCGCCGCCGCGTAGACCAGCTCGTAGGTCTCGCCCGGCCGCAGATCCTCGAACGCGGCTCGAACGGTGTCGACGTTCGCCGGCACGTGCCTGCGTAGCTCGGTGAGCATGGCCTGGTCAGGATCGGTGGCGGTGACCGCGACTCCCCGTTCCGCGAAGAGACGGGTCGCCTTGCCGGTGCCCGCACCAATCTCGAGGGCGCATCGAACCGGCTGACCCGCGTAGCCCATCACCAGGTCGAACAGTTCCACGGGATACCCGGGCCGGAATCGTTCGTAGGCTTCCGCCACCACTCCGAAGCTCAATGCGCGACCGGACACCCGAGGCATCCTGGCACGATCCGCGCCGTCACTGCTCGGCATTTCCCGCCAAGAGTCGATGCGCCTTTCGGATCGGTGATCCGGGAGGCGTCAGCAGGGGACGGTGCCCCAGCCCGCGGGCAGGCGCGGGACCGGCCAGGCCGGATCAGGCTTCCAGGACGCCCAGGACTCGTCCCACCAGTACTGCCCGGCATCGAGCAAGGCGGCGATCCGCTCACCCTCGGTCCGGATCGCCTTGCCCATCCCGGGGTAGCGACCCTCGTCGAGGCGCTGGGCGAACATCTCCACGTCCTTCCAGACGTAGCGGTCAGCATCGGCCGCCCACCAGAGGTCCAGTTCGTGGTCGAGGGTGTCCACCCCGATGGAGGTACGCCGGAACGTGTCCTGGAGGTTGAAGTACCAACCGGCGAAGACACGGTCCGGCCCCGACCAGAAGACGTCGACCGAGTGCGCCTCACCTGGGCGGTGCAGCATCAGCTTGCCGTGCCCACTCCAGGCCCGGTGTCCGGCAAGCTGCCACGGGTGCCGCCCGGCCGGGAACGTGCCGCACTCGGGGAAGCCGAACTCGGCTCCCGGCGGCAGATAGAGGGCGAGAAGGTTGGGCGAGTCCTCGACGCAGATCGTCGGACAGCCGAACCAGACTTCGCCGAGCAGGACCTCGCGCCGGACGACCACATCACCCATCGCGAACCGTCCGGGCGTCATCAGCTGATGCGCTCCTGGCTGAGCTGGGGGATGATCCTGGCTGCGGTTTCGAAGTCGGCGTCCTGATGCAACACCACGAGTTTCAGGCGGATGGCGGTCGCGACGACCAGGTGATCCGCGACCGACAACCCTTGGTGCGCGCTCTGTCCCGCCAACTCCTGACGGACGGCGCGCACCACCTGCCAGGCGTCGTCGGGAACCGGTACCCACGGATAGAGATCCCTGAGGTTCCGTTCCACCCGCTCGTACGCCTTCGCGTCGGCAATGCTCAGGGTCTCCACGAGCACCGGCTCGCAGAGGGCGATGAGCCCACGCTCCGCCAGGTCGAACCACTGTGGTTCGACCTGGCGGCGCACGATCCGCACCAGCGCGCTCGTGTCGACGAGGTACTTCACTGATCCAACTCGTCGAGTCGGTCGAAATGGAAACCGCCTTCGTCGGCGATCTCCTGCAGGTCGGTCAGCGCCCGACGACGACGTTCCCGGCTGCTTTCCACCACCTGTCGGAGAGCAGCCGCCACGGTGTCCTTCTTGGTGGAGGTGCCGAGGGCTGCGGTTGCCTCCGCCAAAAGATCCTCGTCAAGGTCCAACAGCGTCTTCGCCATTGATCACACCTCCCAATCATCGGGATATCTCGACGGGAAGTGTATATCCATTCCAGTTGGCGGTCAGCCGACGGCGGCCATGATCTCGTCGCTGACGTCGAAGTTCGCGTAGACGTTCTGCACGTCGTCGCAGTCCTCCAGGACGTCGATCAGCTTGAAGATCTTCCGGGCGCCCTCCTCGTCCAACGGGACGTTGACGCTCGGGATCAGCGACGACTCGGCCGACTCGTACTCGATGCCGGCGTCCTGCAGCGCGGTGCGCACCGCGATCAGGTCGGTCGGCTCGGAGACCACCTCGAACGCCTCACCGAGGTCGTTGACCTCTTCGGCGCCCGCGTCCAGGACGGCCATCATGACGTCGTCCTCGCTGGTCCCGGTCTTGGGGACGATCACCACGCCCTTGCGGGAGAACATGTACGACACCGAGCCGGCGTCGGCGAGCGAGCCGCCGTTGCGGGTCAGCGCCGTCCGCACCTCGGTGGCGGCGCGGTTGCGGTTGTCGGTCAGACACTCGATCAGCATCGCCACGCCGTTGGGGCCGTAGCCCTCGTACATGATCGTCTGCCAGTCGGCGCCGCCGGCCTCCAGGCCGGAGCCCCGCTTGACCGCGCGGTCGATGTTGTCGTTCGGGACCGAGTTCTTCTTGGCCTTCTGGATGGCGTCGTAGAGCGTCGGGTTGCCGGCCGGGTCACCGCCGCCGGTCCGCGCGGCGACCTCGACGTTCTTGATCAGCTTGGCGAACATCTTGCCGCGCTTGGCGTCGATGACCGCCTTCTTGTGCTTGGTCGTCGCCCACTTTGAGTGGCCGGACATCTGTTACCTCCGTTGCTACCCGCCGTCTGCATCGACCGCACCGCGCACGCCCCGCTCCCGCCGGCGCACACGGTGGTGCCGGTCAGCTCTGGTGGAAGCCGTGGCGGGCAGATGGCCCTGCCGAATCTCGGCAATCCTACCGGCGACCAGCGGGCGACTGTCACGCACCGCACGCCGGCAACCCGCCCCGCCCGCCCCGAAAGGGGACAGACGGGACGGAAGGCCGGTCATGAGTCGTACGCGGTCGCGTCGCTCACCGCGCGGCATCCGGTCCCGAGGCCCCGACGAGCGGCCCGCCGGAGGTCCGCTCCCGGGACCGGTCGACGATCTCGGTCAGCATCCGGTCGAGCCCCGCCTCCCGCTCGGCCGCCGGTGCGATCCGGCCCGGCGCGGTCGGGTCGCCCGGGTCCGCACCGGAGAAGTCGAAGTCGGTGAAGACGGTCAGCGCCACCCCCGTCGGTACGACGACCGCCCGCACCTCCGCCAGGATCTGCCGCAGGTGTTCGCCGGCCCGCGAGCCGCCCTGCACCCCGTACGTCAGCACGCCGGCCGCCTTGCCGTTCCACTCGGCGTACAGGTAGTCGATGCCGTTCTTCAGGGCCGCCGGCACGGAGTGGTTGTACTCGGGAGTGACGAACACGAACGCGTCGAACCCGGCGACAGTGTCGCTCCACCGGAGGGTGTGCGCGTTGCGGTAGTCGCCGAACATCGCCGGCACCGGCTCGTCGAGCAGCGGCAGGGCCTGCTCGGCGAGGTCGACCACCGCGACGGTCGCCGCCCCCCGGCGTACGGCGTCGTGCTCCTGCGCCACCTGCGCGGCCCACCGGGCCACCTCGCCGCCCCGCCGACCGGGACGGGTGCTTCCCACGATCAGGCCGATCCGGACCGGCCCTGCAGTCTGTGCGTTGTCCATGCCGCCGATCGTGCCGACGCGTCCGGACCGGCGGGAGGCCGCCGCGAGACTGGCCCCACGGGGGCCACCCACACACCGGCTCGCCACGGCAGACTGGGGCGGTGATGGACGGGGAGTTGGGTGCGTTCCTCCGCAGCCGCCGCGAAGCCCTCAGCCCGGCCCGCGCCGGTCTGCCGACCGGCCCACGGCGGCGCACGCCGGGCCTGCGCCGGGCCGAGCTGGCCACGTTGGCCCAGGTCAGCGTGGAGTACCTGACGCGGTTGGAGCAGGGGCGGGACACCCGTCCGTCGCCGGAGATCCTGGCCGCGCTCGCCGACGCCCTCCGCCTCGACGACGCCGACCGCGACCACCTGCGCCAGCTCGCCTCGGTCAACCACAGCCGGCAGTTGTGCCCGTCGGAGCCGCCGACCGTCTCCCGTACGGTCCGCCCGACGGTCCGGGCCGTGCTCGACGCGCTGCGGGACAGCCCGGCGTACGTGCTCAACCGGCTCGGCGACCTTCTGGCCTGGAACGACCCCTTCGACCGGCTGGCCCGCCCGCTGGGCCTGCTCGACGGCGTCCGCCCCAACCTGGTGTGGTTCGTGCTGGGCGACGAACGCGCCCGGGAATTTTTCGTCGACTGGCCGGAGCTCGCCGACCACCTGGTGGCCGAGCTGCACCGGCTGCGCCGGGGCGACGCCGCCGTCGACGCCTTCGCCGAGCGGCTGACCCGCACCGTCGGCGCGCCGTTCGCCACGCGGTGGGAGCGACGCCCCGTGGCGGCTCCCGCCAGCGGCGTACGGGGATGGCGGCACCCGGAGGTGGGGCCGCTCCGGCTGACCTACGAGACCCTCGAGTTCGCCGACAGCGACCACCAGCGGCTGGTCGTCCAGCTCGCCGCGGACGCCGCGACCGCCGCCGCGCTGGACCGGCTGCTCGGTCGTCTCCCCGGCCACCTGCGCCCGGTGGCCGGCTGAGCGGTCACCTCGCCGCGCGGATCAGCTCCACGAAGTACGCGTGCAGCCGCCGGTCCCCGGTCAGCTCAGGGTGGAACGAGGTGGCCATCAGGTTGTTCTGGCGTACCGCCACGATCCGGCCGTCGGCCGGCCCCTCGGTCACCGTGCCGAGCACCTCGACGCCGTCGCCGACCCGCTCGACCCAGGGCGCGCGGATGAACACCGCGTGGAACGGCTCACCCTCGACCCCGGCGATCTCCACCGGCGCCTCGAACGAGTCGACCTGCCGGCCGAAGGCGTTGCGTCGGACCGTCATGTCGATGCCGGCGAAGCCGCGCTGGTCCGGTCGGCCGTCGAGGACCTCCGTGGCGAGCATGATCATGCCGGCGCAGGAGCCGTAGACCGGCATCCCGCCGGCGATCCGCTTGTCGATCGGCTCGCGCATCTCGAAGATGTCGGCCAGCTTGCTGATCGTGGTGGACTCCCCACCGGGGATGACCAGCCCGTCGACCGCGTCCAGTTCCCTGGGGCGGCGGACCGGGCGGGCGTCCGCGCCGGCCGCGGCCAGGGCCGCGACGTGTTCGCGTACGTCGCCCTGGAGGGCGAGCACACCGATCACGGGTGCCGTCACGTTCGCTCCTCTCCTAGGCGTTAAGAAGGGCCCCTTCCTCTGCACGAGGCGTTAAGAAGGGGCCCTTCCTTTCACGTCACCAGCCGCGCTCGGCCAGGCGGTGGGGCTGCGGGATCTCGTCGACGTTGATGCCGACCATCGCCTCGCCGAGGCCCCGGGAGACCTTGGCCAGCACGTCCGGGTCGTCGTGGAAGGTGGTGGCCTTGACGATCGCGGCGGCACGCTGGGCCGGGTTGCCGGACTTGAAGATGCCCGAGCCGACGAACACGCCCTCCGCACCGAGCTGCATCATCATCGCGGCGTCGGCCGGGGTGGCGATGCCACCGGCGGTGAAGAGCACCACGGGCAGCTTGCCGGTCTCGGCGATCTCCTTGACCAGCTCGTACGGCGCCTGCAGCTCCTTGGCGGCCACGAACAGCTCGTCGGTCGGCAGGGACTGGAGGCGGCGGATCTCCTGGCGGATCTTCCGCATGTGGGTGGTGGCGTTCGAGACGTCACCGGTGCCGGCCTCACCCTTGGAGCGGATCATCGCCGCGCCCTCGGTGATCCGGCGCAGCGCCTCGCCGAGGTTGGTCGCGCCGCAGACGAAGGGGACGGTGAACGCCCACTTGTCGATGTGGTTGGCGTAGTCGGCCGGGGTCAGCACCTCGGACTCGTCGACGTAGTCGACGCCGAGCGACTGGAGGATCTGCGCCTCCACGAAGTGGCCGATCCGGGCCTTGGCCATGACCGGGATGGAGACCGCGCTGATGATGCCGTCGATCATGTCCGGGTCGCTCATGCGGGACACCCCGCCCTGGGCGCGGATGTCGGCGGGCACCCGCTCGAGCGCCATCACGGCGACGGCGCCGGCGTCCTCGGCGATCTTGGCCTGCTCGGCGTTGACCACGTCCATGATCACGCCGCCCTTGAGCATCTCGGCCATGCCGCGCTTGACCCGGGCGGTGCCGGTGACGGGGGTGGCGGTGGCGTTCTGGGAGGTGGTTTCGGGCACGGGTTATCGCTCCTCGAACGGGCTCGGGGGGTGGCTGTGGAAATGCTACGGGGGTCGCAACGCCGGTCCGACAGCCAATCAGACCCACGGTGGCCTGCCCTGTGGCAGCCGTCACCCAGCCCAGCGCGTTCCCCGCACCTGGATCCACTCGGCTTCAATGATGTCGGGGTGTACGGCGGGCTTGGACACCCCGACATCAATGACCTCGAGTCGATCAACGATCCGGGCGGCCGGGCGGCCGGGCGGCCGGACCGGGCGGCCGCCGAACAGGTCCCGGACCGGGCCGGCGGGGTCAGCCGGCGGGGACGTCGGCCGGGGCGACGAGGGTGGGGTCGTCGATGTCGAAGTAGCGCGGCCACGCGTGGCGTCGCCCCATCCGCAACAACCGCACCAGTGGACGGCTCCGCGCCGTTCGGGCGTCCCGGACCAGGTCGGTGTGCACCTGCCGGGCCAGGGCGAGCCGGCGGCTGGCGGCGATGACGGCCTCGCAGTCCGGATCGGTCGGGTCGAGCGGCACCGACCGCAACTGCCGCGTGAGGTCGTTCTCGGCGGCCTCCCGCTCGTCCGGCCCGGCGTCGAGCGCGATCCGCGCGGCCGAGTACAGCTCGACGCCGTACCGTCGCTCGGCCAGGACCGCGGCGGCGGCCGCGCGGCGCAGCAGGTGGGCGTCGAGCGCCCGTGCCGCTGACTCCGCCCGGGACTGCAGCCGGTCGACACGGCCGGCGGTCCAGACGAGGTACGCCGACACCAGCGCGACGACCAGCGCCGCGCCCACCACCCACCACATGCCCGGCATCGTAGTGCTGCTCCGTCTCCTCCGGCCCCGGCCGGTCCCCGACGGTCGTCACCGCCGCACCACTGGCACCACCGGCGTCCCAGCGGCACGGGTGTCAGCCCAGCCCAGCCCATTCCTGGTCGATGACCCGCCCGTCGGTGGCCTCGATCGCCGCTGCGTATACCTCCAGAACACGGCGGGCAACCACCGGCCAGTCGAAATTCGCCACGACCTGGTCCCCGCAGGCGGTCAGTTCCGCCCGGCGGGCCGGGTCGTCGAGCAGGGCGACGAGGGCGGACCGCAGCGCGCCCGGGTCACCGTTGCGGAAGAGCAGACCCGCCCGACCGCCGTCGAGGACCCGGCGGAACGCGTCGAGGTCGCTGGCGACGACGGTCGTGCCCGCCGCGAGGGCCTCGGTGAGGATCATGCCGAACGACTCACCACCGGTGTTCGGCGCCACGTAGAGGTGCACGCTGCGCAGCATCCGGGCCTTGTCCTCCTCGGAGACCAGGCCCAGGAAGGTCACCTGGTCGCGCAGCGGGGCCGGGAACCGGTCGAACAGGTCGTCGGAGTCGCCGGGACCGGCCACCAGCAGCCGCAGGCCGGGACGCTCCCGCGCCAGCGCGACGAAGGCGTCCCGGAGCACCGGGAAGCCCTTGCGCGCCTCGGTGAAGCGACCGAGGAAGCCGATCGTCCCGCCCCGCCCCGGCGCGCACTCCCCCGGCCAGCCCGGCAGCGGCTCCGCGTCGACGAACTTGGCCACGGCCACCCCGTTGGGGATCTCCACCGCCCCACCGTCCATGTGCTCGACCTGCACCTTGCGCGCCAGCGCGCTGACCGCGATGCGCGCGGTGATCCGTTCCAGCACGATCTGGAGCGCGCCCTGGGCGGCGGCGAGCACCCGGGAACGGGTCATCGCCGTGTGGAAGGTCGCGACCACCGGGCCGCGGGCGGACAGCACGGCCAGCATCGACAGGCTCAGCGTCAGCGGCTCGTGCACGTGGAGCACGTCGAAGTCGCCCCGGGTGATCCAGCGGCGGACGCGCGCCGTGGACATCGGCCCGAACGCGATCCGGGCCACCGAACCGTTGTACGGCAGCGGGACGGCCCGCCCGGCCGACACCACGTACGGCGGGAGCGGGGAGTCCTCGTCGGCCGGGGCGAGCACGCTCACCTCGTGACCCAGCCCGATCAGTGCCTCGGCCAGGTCCATGACGTGGTTCTGCACGCCACCGGGTACGTCGAAGGAGTAGGGGCACACGATGCCGATCCGCACGTTGGCGCCCTCTCCCTCAGACCCGTCCGGTGG
This sequence comes from Micromonospora sp. NPDC049497, assembly GCF_044465805.1. Classification (NCBI taxonomy): domain Bacteria; kingdom Bacillati; phylum Actinomycetota; class Actinomycetes; order Micromonosporales; family Micromonosporaceae; genus Micromonospora; species Micromonospora sp. NPDC049497. Next base: position 167,938 of record NZ_JBITMC010000014.1, read on the forward strand.
CCGGCGGTGGCTGCGCCGCGCCGTCCGCCGTGGCCCGCTGGTCCGGCCACATCCGCTGCAACATGTGCCAGTCTTCCGGATGGCGGGCGATGCCCGCCGCAAGTCCGTCGGCGATCCGCTGGGTCAGCGCCCGGGCCCGCTGGTCGAGGGGACCCTCCTCCGGGCCGGGAAGAGGAATCGGCCCCTCGAGGGAGGCGCAGGCCGCGTCCGGTTCGTACCACATCGAGGCGACGTAGAGAGGCGCCCCGGTGCGCAGCGCGAGCAGCGCCGGGCCGGGCGGCATCTTCGTCCGGGCACCGAAGAAGTCGACCTCCACCCCCCGGGCGGAGAAGTCCCGGTCGGCGAGCAGCGGCACCACCGCGCCGGCGTTGATCCGGTCGACCAGCACGTCGAACGTGGGCCGGGGGCCGCCGTGGGTGGGCAGGATCTCCATGCCGAGCCCCTGCCGGAAGGCGAGGAACCGCTCGTAGAGGCCCCCCTTCAGCCGCTCGGCCACCGTGGTGATCGGCCAGCCGGTCGCCGCCACCCAGGCGCCGGCCGCGTCCCAGTTGCCGCCGTGCGGCAGCGCGACCACCGCACCCCGGCCGGCGGCCACGTCGGCGGCGAGCAGCTCGTGGCCGTCGAGGCGGAACCCGGCCAGGATCTCCCGCCGGCTCAGCGACGGCAGCCGGAACATCTCCATCCAGTACCGGGCGTACGACCGAAGACCGGCCCGGACCAGCTCGTCCAGGTCCGTCTCGGGGAGGTCCGGGCCGACCACCCGGCGCAGGTTGGCGCGGAGTCGGGCCGTACCCGCGCCGCCGCGACGGTGCGCGCGGTCGGCGCCCGCCCGGAACGCCGCGGCCACGACGGGCCGGGGCAGCGCGCGGATCGCGCGCCAGCCGGCGACGTAGCCGAGTTCGGTGAGGTTCACCGGCGCCGGACCCCCGGCCCTGTGCCGCTCACCCCTGCCCGCCGGGGGCGGCGGGGACCTGCTGGGCCTGCCGGTACACGTGGGCCATCCGCTGGCCCACCGTGAAGATCGACACGGCGGCGAGCAGCCAGAGCGCGATCTCCAGGGCCGGGCGGACGCCGACACCGGTGAGCACGCCGCCGACGCCGACGATGAGCAGCCGCTCGGTGCGCTCGGCGATGCCGACGTTGGAGGTCATGCCGAGGCCCTCGGCGCGGGCCTTGACGTACGAGACGAGCCCTCCCGCGGCCAGGCAGACCAGCGCGGCGGCGGTGCCCGTCCGGTCGCCCTCCCCCGCCAGGTAGAACGCCACCGCGCCGAACACCGCGCTGTCGGCCACCCGGTCCATGCTCGAGTCGAGGAAGGCCCCGAAGCGGGTGGAACCGCCGCTCATCCGGGCCATCGTCCCGTCGAGCAGGTCGGTGAGGGCGAAGACCGTCACGATGAGCGCACCGGCGACCAGGTGCCCACGGGCGCCGAAGCCGAGGGCGCCGACGAGCACCCCGAGGGTGCCCGCGACGGTGACCGCGTTGGGAGTGACGCCCGCTCGGAGCAGGCCGCGCGCAACCGGCTCGACGACACGGGTCATCCCCGCGCGGGCCGTCACTTGGAAGATCTTCGCCATGGCGGTCCCACGATAACGGTCCCGGCCCCACCGCGATACGGCCGGTCAGGCGACCCGCCCGGGGAAAGCTTGTGCCGTCCGGGCAACGGGTGTGAGATCGAGCGTGGAGAGGTGAGCCAGCTCACCCGTCCGACCGTCCCGTTCCCGCTTGGCAGCAGACCACCGGAGGATATCGCCGCGCACCCGCCCGAGCCGCACTCTCCGCGCGCGGCGGTCGCCACCAACCACCGGCTGAGGGAGGTGCGCCCCATGGCGCAGAAGAGTCAGGAGAAAGGGGCCACCGGCGGCGCGCCGGTGGTGACCGATCCCGGCAGGGTCCGCAACGTGGTGCTCGTCGGCCATTCCGGCTCCGGCAAGACGACACTCGTGGAGGCGCTGCTCGCGGCGACCGGCACGATCGGTCGCGCGGGGTCGGTCACCGACGGCACCACCGTCTGCGACCACGACCCCGCCGCCGTACGCCAACAGCGCTCGGTCAGCCTCGCGTGCGCCCCGCTGGTGCACGACGGCATCAAGGTCAACCTGCTGGACACCCCCGGCTACGCCGACTTCGTCGGTGAGCTGCGCGCCGGCCTGCGAGCCGCGGACGCCGCGCTCTTCGTCGTCTCCGCCGTCGACGGCATGGACGCCGCCACCGCCGCCCTGTGGGAGGAGTGCGCGGCCGTCGACATGCCCCGGGCGGTCGCCGTCTCCCGGCTGGACCACCCGCGCGCCGACTTCGACGAGGCAGTGGCGCTGTGCCAGCGGGTCTTCGGCGACAACGTGATGCCGCTGTACCTGCCGATGCTCGGCGACGACGGCATCTCCACGGTCGGCCTGCTCGGTCTGATCACCCGTCGCGTCTTCGACTACACCGCCGGCCTGCCCGCCGACGTCCGGGAGCCGGACCCCGAGCACCTGCCCGCCATCGCCGAGTCCCGCAACGAGCTGATCGAGGGGATCATCGCCGAGAGCGAGGACGAGACGCTGATGGACCGGTACCTCGACGGCGAGGACATCGGCACCGACGTCCTCGTCGAGGACCTGGAGAAGGCGGTCGCCCGCGGCCACTTCTACCCGGTCGTGCCGGCCTGCGCGGAGACCGGCGTCGGCCTGGACGCGCTGCTGGAGGTGCTGACCGCAGGCTTCCCGTCACCGCTGGAGCACGACGTGCCGGCCGTCGCCGGGGTGGACGGCTCGCCCCGGCCGCCGCTGAGCTGCGATCCGGACGGGCCCCTGGTCGCCGAGGTCGTCAAGACCACCGTCGACCGGCACGTCGGCCGGGTGTCCCTGGTCCGGGTGTTCTCCGGGACGCTGCGCCCCGAGCAGACCGTGCACGTCTCCGGGCACGGCCTGGCCGAGCGCGGGCACCCCGACCACGACGCCGACGAGCGGGTCGGGCACATCTACACGCCGCTGGGCGCGAGCCTGCGGGAGGTGGGTGCGTGCGTGGCCGGTGACATCTGCGCGATCACCAAGTCGGGCAGCGCGGAGACCGGCGACACCATCTCCGCCAGGGACGAGCCGCTGCTCATCGCCCCCTGGGAGATGCCGGAGCCGCTGCTGCCGGTGGCGATCGTGGCCCGTACCCGCTCCGACGAGGACGCGCTGGCCCGCAACCTGGCACGGCTCGTCGCCGGCGACCCGACCATGCGGCTGGAACGCAACCCGGAGACCCACCAGCTGGTGCTCTGGTGCATGGGCGAGGCACACGCCGACGTGGTCCTGGAGCGGCTGCGTGCCGGCGGCGTCGAGCTGGACACCGAGCCGGTCCGGGTCCCGCTGCGCGAGACGTTCACCGTCCCCGCCCGGGGCCACGGCCGCCACGTCAAGCAGTCCGGAGGCCACGGCCAGTACGCCGTCTGCGACATCGAGGTCGAGCCGCTGCCGCGCGGCGCCGGCTTCGAGTTCGTCGACCGGGTCGTCGGCGGCGCGGTGCCGCACAACTACATCCCGTCGGTGGAGAAGGGCGTACGGGCCCAGATGGGGCGGGGCCTGGTCGCCGGCCACCCGGCGGTCGACCTGCGGGTGACCCTGGTCGACGGCAAGGCGCACAGCGTCGACTCGTCCGACGCGGCGTTCCAGACCGCCGGGGCCCTCGCGCTGCGCGACGCCGCCGAGAAGGGCCAGCCGACGCTGCTGGAGCCGGTGGACGAGGTGACCGTCCGGGTCCCCGACTCCTCGGTGGGCGCGGTCATGGGTGACCTGTCCGGGCGGCGCGCGCGGGTGCTCGGCAGCGAGCCGGACACCGCCGCCGAGGGACGCACGCTGGTCCGCGCCGAGGTCCCCGCCACCGAGCTGCTGCGGTACGCGGTCGAGCTGCGCGCGATGACCTCCGGCACCGGCACCTTCCGCCGCCACTTCGTCCGCTACGACCCCATGCCCGCCCACCTGGCCGAGCAGATCCGCAAGGAGAACACCCCCTGACGGAAGGTGGCCGGTGCCGGCCGTCCGCCGCGGCGGGCACGCCGTCACCGGTCCATCACATGCATCTGATGCATCGCCCAGATTTGATGTAACCTACGGTCGTGGTGCTGACGACTGAAGCGGTCCCGGCATTCGTGCGCCTGGCCGCCCACCCGCTGCGATGGCGGCTGCTGACCGACCTTGCCACCAGCGACTACCGGGTACGGGAACTGGTCACCCTGACGGGCGAGCCGCAGAACCTGGTCTCCTACCACCTACGGCTGCTCCGCGACGGCGGGTTGGTCACCGCCACGCGCAGCAGCTTCGACGGCCGCGACAGCTATTACCACCTGGATCTCGACCGGTGCGGGGACGCGCTCGCCGGCGCCGGTGCCGCACTGCACCCGGCACTGCACCGGGAGCCGGCGACGCCGCGCACACTCCCGGTCGACCCGCGGCGCCCGCCCCGCGTCGGCGTGCTGTTCGTGTGCACGGGCAACAGCGCCCGCTCACCGATCGCCGAGGCCCTCCTGCGTCACCGCACCGGAGGCCGGGTCGAGGTCGTCAGCGCCGGCAGCCGACCCCGGCCCCACCTCCACGCCGACGCCGTACGGGTGTTGCGCGACGAGTTCGACATCGACATCACCTGTCAGCGTCCCCGGCCTCTGGACTCGGTCGCGGGTCACCGATTCGACTACGTGATCACCCTGTGCGACAAGGCCCGCGAGGCCCGCGTCGACTTTCCGGGCCAGCCTCGGCGGGTGCACTGGAGCATCCCCGATCCGAGCACGGCGGGTGGCACCCTCCCGGCCGGCTACGCCGCCTTCCGGCACACCGCGGCCGACATCGACACCCGCGTCCGACATCTGCTGCCCGTCCTCGCCGCCGCGCAACGTGAAGGAGATCCACCGTGACCGCACCCGAGCCGTACGCCAGCGTCCGCTACCTCGTGGACGACGTGCAGACCGCCGTCGACTTCTACACCGGCCACCTCGGCTTCACCCTGCGCACCTCCGCCGCGCCCGCCTTCGCCGACGTGGTGCGCGGCCCCCTACGGCTGCTGCTGTCCGGGCCGGCCAGTTCCGGCGCCCGCGCCACCCCCGAAGACGCCACCGCCGCGGGACGGAACCGCATCCACCTGATCGTCGACGACCTGGACGCCGAGATCGACCGGCTGCGCCGCGCGGGCCTGTCGTTCCGCAGCACACCGGTCGCCGGTCCCGGCGGACGCCAGATCCTGCTCGCCGACCCCGCCGGCAACCTCGTCGAACTGTTCCAACCCGCCGACCGGCGGGCCACCGCCTGACCCTGCACACCCCGGTCCGGCCCGGCTGGCCGCCCGGCGCGACCAGCCGGTCAGGGGCGGGTGGCGGGGAGCATGGGACTGGGCCAGTGGGGGCGGTCGGCCTCCCGCAACGCCGCCGCGCGCACGGCGGCAAGCTGGCGTTCGACCTCGGCGAACTGGTCCGGGGAGAGCGGGCCGCGGTCCAGGGCGGCGGCGTTCTCCTCGACCTGGGCGACGGTGCGGCAGCCGGGGATCGGAATCGTCCGCCCGCTGCGCGCCCAGATCCAACCCAGCGCGCCCTGGGCGAGGGTACGTCCGTCGGCGGTGAGCGCCGCGCGTACCGCACCGACCCGGCGCAGCCACTCCGGCGCCGGCCGGCCGCCCCGGAACCACTCCAGCCAGCCCGGCGCCATCCCGCGTACGTCGTCGCGGGGCAGCGTGGACCCGGCGGCGTACTTGCCGGTCAGCAGGCCCATGCCGAGCGGCCCCTGGTTGACGCTGGCCAGGTCGTACTTGTCGCAGACGGCGAGCAGGTCCGGTGCGTCGCGCAGCACCGACAGGGCGTGCTGCACGGCGGTGGCGTGCCGGGCGCCGTGCCCGAAGAGGGCCGCCCGGTCGGGCCGGTCGGTGCTCCACCCGTACGCGCGAACCAGCCCGTCGGCGACGAGGTCCTCGCAGGTGCCGATCAACGCCTCGGCGCGCGGCGCGGACAGGTCGGCCAGGTGCAGCTGGTAGAGGTCGATCCGGTCGGTGCCCAGCCGGCGCAGCGAGTCGGTGACGGCCCGGCGCAGGTACGCGGGCGAGGCGTCCTGCCCGGTGGCCCGACGGGTGGCCTCGTCGAAGGTGTGCCCCCACTTGGTGGCGATCACCGCCTCGTCGCGACGGCCGGCGAGCGCGCGGCCGAGGATCCGCTCGGAGTGCCCGGCTCCGTACGTGTCGGCGGTGTCGAAGAGGGTGATCCCGAGGTCCAGCGCGCGGCGTACCGCGCGAACCGACTCGTCGTCGTCGACCGCCCCCCAGCCCAGCGGCTGCGTCCCCTCCGACCAGGGCCCGCCGATCGCCCAGCACCCCATGCCGAGGGCGCTGACCTCGATGCCGCTGCGGCCCAGTGTCCGCGTGGTGAGTGCCATCGACGCATCCTGCCACCTCGGGAGCGACCGCGGCAGGGAGTCAGCTGGGCCAGGCGCGGGCGAGCAGGTCGCGGGTGTCGGTGAGCAGTTGGGGCAGGACCTTCGTGCGGCCGATGACGGGCATGAAGTTGGCGTCCCCGCCCCAGCGGGGCACGACGTGCTGGTGCAGGTGCGCGGCGATGCCGGCACCGGCCACGCCGCCCTGGTTCATCCCCAGGTTGAAGCCGTGGGCGTTGCTGACCTTGCGGACGACCCGCATCGCGGTCTGGGTGAGCACGCCCAGCTCGACCGTCTCGGCCGGGTCCAGGTCGGTGTAGTCGGCGACGTGCCGGTACGGGCAGACCAGCAGGTGACCCGGGTTGTACGGGTAGAGGTTGAGCACCACGAAGACGTGCTCGCCGCGGGCCACGACCAGGCTCTCGTCCGCCGGCCGGCCGGGGGCCAGGCAGAAGGGGCAGCCGCTCGGCTTCTCGTAGCCGCCCTCCGGCCGGTCCTCACCGGAGATGTAGGTCATCCGGTGCGGCGTCCAGAGCCGGTCCAGGCCGTCCGCCATGTCGCCACTGCCCGCGTGCCGTTCCTCCCCTGTCACGCCACCGATCCTACGTCCCGCCCGACGTCACCCCACCACCCCGGACCGTCGACGATTGACGAATGCAAGTTAATCGATGAAACTTTCATGCAATCGATTGTGATGATCGTCGATGGGAGCTGACCGTGAAACAACGACGCACCTCCGTACTCCACCGTCTCGGCCGGGCACTCGCCGCCTGCGCCCTGGCCGCCGTCGCCACCGTCGTGGGCGTGACGGCGACCGGCGGCGCCGCCCACGCCGACGGCTGCTACACCTGGGGCCGCATGCTCTCCTCCGGCATGAGCGGCGAGGACGTCCGGCAGCTCCAGATCCGGGTCTCCGGCTACCCCGGCTACGGTGCCCGGATCACCATCGACGGGGCGTACGGCCCGGCGACCAGGTCCGCGGTGATCCGCTTTCAGCAGGCGTACGGTCTCCCCGCCGACGGCATCGCGGGCCCGCAGACCTTCAACCAGATCTACGCCCTCCAGGACGACGACTGCACCCCGGTCAGCTTCAGCTACGCCGAGTGGAACCGGTGCAACAGCGACTGGTCCGGCGGTGCGGTCTCGGCGAGCACCGCGAAGTTCAACGCGCGCGTCTCGATGTGGAAGTTGCAGGCGATGCGCAAGGCCCTCGGCAACGTGCCGCTCTACATCAGCAGCGGGTTCCGCAGCTACTCCTGCAACAACGCGGTCGGCGGGGCCGCCGGCAGCAGGCACCTGTACGGCGACGGGGTGGACCTGGTCGGGTCGCCCTCACTCTGCCGGCTCGCGCAGCAGGCCCGTAACCACGGCTTCAGCAACATCCTCGGTCCCGGCTACCCGGGCCACAACGACCACACCCACCTGGGCAACTCCGCGGGCCAGTCCTGGTCCGCGCCGAGCTGCGGCATCTGACGGACCCCACGTCCACAGCCGCCGCCCACGGCGACGAGGTGTTAAAAGGGGCCCCCTGCTATGCGGAAAGCGATAACAGGGGGCCCTTCCTTACACCTCGGCGGACGGGCCGACGTTGGTGCGGGTGGAGACGACGTCGAGGACGTGGGTGACGGCCTCGGCGACCGGCACCCCGTTGCGCTGGGAGCCGTCCCGGTAGCGGAAGGACACCGTGCCGGCTGCCACGTCGTCGTCGCCGGCGATCACCATGAAGGGGATCTTCTGCTGCTGGGCGGTGCGGATCTTCTTCTGCATCCGGTCGTCACCGGCGTCCACCTGGGCGCGGATCCCCTCGGCGCGCAGCGCCGCGACGAAGCCGTGCAGGTAGTCGGTGTGGTCCTCGCGGATCGGGATGCCGACCACCTGCACCGGGGCCAGCCAGGCCGGGAACGCGCCCGCGTAGTGCTCGGTGAGGACGCCGATGAACCGCTCGATCGACCCGAACTTGGCGCAGTGGATCATGACCGGCTGCTGCCGGCTGCCGTCGGCCGCCTGGTACTCCAGCCCGAAGCCCTTCGGCTGGTTGAAGTCGTACTGGATGGTCGACAACTGCCAGGTCCGGCCGATGGCGTCCTTGGCCTGCACCGAGATCTTCGGGCCGTAGAAGGCCGCGCCGCCCGGATCCGGCACCAGGTCCAGGCCGGTCTCCAGCGCGCACTGCTCCAGCACCGCGGTCGCCGTCGCCCAGTCCTCCTCCGTGCCGACGAACTTCTCCGGCTTCGACTCGTCGCGGGTGGACAGCTCCAGGTAGAAGTCGGTGATCCCGAAGTCCTTCAGCAGGCCCAGCACGAAGGCCAGCAGGTGCTTGATCTCGGCCGGCGCCTGCTCCCGGGTGCAGTACGAGTGCGAGTCGTCCTGGGTCAGGCCGCGCACCCGGGTCAGACCGTGCACGACGCCGGACTTCTCGTACCGGTACACCGACCCGAACTCGAACAGCCGCAGCGGAAGCTCACGGTAGGACCGCCCGCGCGACCGGTAGATCAGGTTGTGCATCGGGCAGTTCATCGCCTTGAGGTAGTAGTCCGCGCCCTCGAACTCCATGGGCGGGAACATCCCGTCGGCGTAGTACGGCAGGTGACCGGAGGTGTGGAAGAGACCCTCCTTGGAGATGTGCGGGGTCCCGACGTACTGGAAGCCCTCGGCGATGTGGCGGGCGCGGACGTAGTCCTCCATCTCGCGCTTGATCACACCGCCCTTGGGGTGGAACACCGGCAGCCCGGAGCCGATCTCGTCGGGGAAGCTGAACAGGTCCAGGTCCGCACCGAGCTTGCGGTGGTCGCGCCGGGCGGCTTCCTCCAGCAGCTTCAGGTACGCCTTCAGCTCGTCCCGGGTCGGCCACGCGGTGCCGTACACCCGCTGGAGCTGCGGGTTCTTTTCCGAGCCCCGCCAGTACGCGGCGGCCGAGCGCATCAGCTTGAACGCGCCGATCAGCCGGGTGGTCGGCAGGTGCGGGCCACGGCACAGGTCCGACCAGCAGACCTTGTCCTCGTTCGCGGCGAGGTTGTCGTAGATGGTCAGCTCGCCGCCGCCCACCTCCATGACCTCGTCGGTGTCGAGGCCCTCGCCCTTGACGTCGATGAGTTCCAGCTTGAACGGCTCGGCCGCCAGCTCGGCCTTCGCCTCGTCGAGGCTGCCGAAGCGGCGGCGGCGGAACCGCTGGCCGGACTTGACGATCTCCTGCATCCGCTTCTCGAGCTTGGCCAGGTCGTCCGGCTGGAACGGCTTGTCGACGGCGAAGTCGTAGTAGAAGCCGTTCTCGATGGGCGGGCCGATGCCGAGCCTGGCCTCCGGGAACACGTCCTGCACGGCCTGGGCGAGCACGTGCGCCGTGGAGTGGCGCAGCACGTTCAGCCCGTCCGGGCTGTCCAGCGTGACCGGCTCGACGGCGGTGTCCTCGGCCGGCGCCCAGTCCAGGTCGCGCAGCTGGCCCCGCGGGTCGCGGACGACGACGACCGCCTTCGGGCCGGACGCGGGCAGCCCGGCCGCGGCCACCGCGTCGGCCGCCGTGGTCCCGGCGGCGACGACGACGGGGTCGACCACAGCGGGGGTACGGGGTGCGGACACGGTGACTCCTCCAGCAGGTACGGACGGTGTGATGCCGACGGGCGGTTCCTGCCGATGCTATCGGTCGCCCGAGCACCGACGCCGCAGGGGAAAGGAAGGGCCCCCTCTTAACGCCTCCGGTAGAGGAGGGGTCCCCTCTTAACACCGGCGGCGTTGAACCTTTTCGGCCTCCCGTCCGAACTACCGGGTGAGGCCGGAGCCGGTACCGGCCGCTGGAGACACGGATGGGAACCGACGATGGCGACAACGCGCGAGAGCCGCGTCCGCCGGGCCGGGGTGGTGACCGCCCTGGTCGCGCTGGCGGTGCTGGCCTGGCCCGGTGAGGCGCAGGCGGCGGATGTGACGATCACCCCGGGCCAGGCCCGGCAGGGCGAGGCGGTGAAGGTGGAGTTCGTGGTGCCGGAGGACCGCGCCGGCACGAGGACCGCGCGGATCGAGGTACGGCTGCCGGCCGACGCCCCGATCGCCGAGGTCTACCCCATGTCGGTCGAGGGCTGGGCGCCGCGGATCGACTCCCGCCTCCTCGACACACCGGTCGCCGGCATCCACTCCACCACGGTCAGCACGGTGACCAGTGCGGTGACCTGGACCCGGATGCCCGGGGCGGCGGCCGGCCCGGCCCGTCTGACGCTCTCCATGGGCCCGTTGCCGCAGGCGGACCGGCTGGCGTTCGAGGTGATCCAGACGTACGCCGACGGCACGGTGGTCCGGCGGACGGACGCCGCGGCGCCGGTGCTCACCCTGCTTCCCGCTCTCCCCGGGGCGGCGGCCGGCCACGGCGGGCACGGTGCCGCACCGGCGGCGCCACGGGGCCAGGTGGCCGACGGGGCGACCGGGACGGACGACGAGGGCGGCAGCTCGCAGGGCCTGCTCGTCGCCGGGCTGCTGGCCGGTCTGGGCGGTGGGCTCGCGGGCGGCTGGCTGCTGAGCCGGCGCCGCCGGGACTCACCGGGCGAGCGAACCGACCTGCGAGCCGTCCTCGACGGTCCGGCCCCCGACGAGCCCCGGCCCGACGACGAGGCCGGCAACGCGACCGCCGAGCGGCGCGAGGAGCCGGCGCGGGCCGGGTGAGGGTCAGCCCACCCAGTCCGGCAGGGGCTCGCGGGCGGTGAGCCAGTCGGTCGGCACGCCGCCCGGCGTGCCGACTCCCGTGTACGCGGCGACGACCGCGCCGGCGATCGCCGCGGTGGTGTCCACGTCCCCGCCCGCCTCGACGCAGGCGCGCACGGCGGCCGGGTAGTCGTGCAGGTGGGTGGCGGCCACCCAGCAGGTGAAGCCGACGGTGTCCTGGGCGGTGACCCGGGCGCCGTTGCCCAGCGCGTCCACGACGTCGGCCGTGGGGCGGCCGAGCACGTCGGCGGCGCGCCGTACGCTCCGGTGCACCTCGGTCGCCGGGTCCAGCGCGGCCGCCACACCGGCGAGCAGGCGGGCCGGCTCCGGCCGGTCGCCGTCCAGGCGTGCCCGGGCGGCCAGCGCTGCCGCCACCGCCACGGCGACCGCCCCGGCGACGCCCTCCGGATGCGCGTGGGTCACCTCGGCCGACGCCCGGGCCTGGGCGGCGGCGCGGCTGGTCGAGTCGGCGAAGTACGCGCCCAGCGGCCCGACGCGCATCGCCGCCCCGTTGCCGCAGGAGCCCTGCCCGTCGAAGGCGGACGCGGCGGCCACCGGCCACGGGGTGCCGGTGCGGATCAGCCGCAGGATCCGCACCGCGCCCGGCCCGTAGCCCCGGTACGGCTCGCACCGAGACGCGAAGGCGAGCGCGAGGGCGTCCCGGTCGATGCGGCCGGCCTCCGCGAGTGCCGCCACCACCGAGCAGGCCATCTCGGTGTCGTCGGTCCACTGCCACGGTGGCGGGGGCAGGCGGCCGGCGGCGAGATCGGCCGGACGCACGCCGGGAACGAAGAACTGGGAGCCGAGGGCGTCGCCGACCGACAGGCCGGCGAGGGCGTCCCGGGCGAGCGCCAGGCGGCTGTCGGAGAAGAGCGTGAACGACATCGTCGTACCAGCTTGCCCGGTTGCGGGGTGTGCCGCAACGCGATCAACTTGCCACGCCGAGTACGTTCTTGGGGTGGCCACCGTGCTCCTGGTCGAAGACGACCACGTCGTACGCGGCGCGATGCTGCGTTCCCTCGCCGACCGGGGCCACGCCGTGCACGCCGTCGGCACCGCGCTGGACGCGCTGCGGCGGGTCGCCGCCGAGACGCCGGACCTGGTGGTCCTCGACCTCGGTCTGCCCGACCTGGACGGTTCGGACGCGCTGCGGATGCTGCGCGGCATCACCGACGTGCCGATCATCATCGCCACCGCCCGGGACGACGAGCAGTCCGTCGTACGACTGCTGCGGGCCGGCGCCGACGACTACATGGTCAAGCCGTTCACCGGCGCGCACCTCGACGCCCGGATCACCACGGTGCTGCGGCGCGCCGGGCGCGCCAGCCGTACGGTGCAACCGGCGGTGCACACCGTCGGCGGGCTCCGGGTCGACGTGGGCGAACGCAGCGCCCTCCTCGACGGCGAGGCCCTCGCACTGACCCGCAAGGAATTCGACCTGCTGGCGTATCTCGCCGCGCGACCCGGGCGGGTAGTGTCCCGCCGGGAGCTTTTGGAGGAGGTATGGCGGCAGCCGTCGGTCGGCGAGGACCAGACCATCGACGTTCACCTGTACTGGCTGCGCCGCAAAATGGGCGAGTCCGCGGCGAAGCCGCGCTACCTGCGCACCGTGCGGGGGGTGGGCTTCCGGCTGGTGGCGCCGGACTGAGGCGAACGCTTGCCCTGCTCACGGCCGGCATGTGCACCCTGGTCGCGCTGGCGTTCCTGGTCCCGCTCACGGTCAACCTCGGCGACCGGGCCCGCGAGGAGGCGCTCGCCGACGCGGCCCGGCGCAGCGCCCTGGTCACCGGCGCCCTGGCGGTCAGCACCGACGCCGACGTGGTGCGGCGCGCCGCGGAGGCCACCGGTGACGACCCGGCGACCCGCCCGCTCGTGCGCGGGCTGGGCGGCGACGAGTCGTCCGGCCGGGCCACCGACGCGGACCTGGAGCAGGCCCGCACCGACGGCCGGTCCCTGGTGGTGGACGTCGACGGCGGAGTGGTCCGCCTCGACCCGGTGGTGCTCGGGGACACCACGGCCGTGGTCGAGGTGTTCGTGCCGGAGTCCGCGCTCGGTGGCGTGTCCACCACCCGGTGGGTGCTGCTGCTCGGGGTGGCCGCCGCCCTGGTGGGCGCCACGGTGCTGGTGGTCGACCGGGTCGCCGTCCGCGCGGTCGACTCGGCCCGCGGCCTGGTCCGGGCGGCGCTCGCGGTGGGCGACGGCGACCCGGGCGTACGCGTCGAGCCGACCGGCCCGCGTGAGCTGGCCGAGGCCGGGTACGCCTTCAACCGGATGGCGGAGCGGCTGGTGGCCGCCCGCGCCGACGAGCGGGAACTGGTCGCCGACCTGTCGCACCGACTGCGCACGCCGCTGACCGCGCTGCGTCTGGACGCCGAGGCGCTGGAGTCCGACGACACGAGCATCGGCACGTTCAGCCCCGCGGAGCTGGACCGGCTGCGCGGAATCCGCCGGATCCGGCAGGCGATCGCCACCCTGGAGGGCGAGGTCGACCAGATCATCAAGACCACCCGCAAGGCCGTCAGCCAGGAGACGGCCCCGGCGATGTGCGACGTCAGCGAGGTCGTGCGGGACCGGATGGTGTTCTGGTCGGCCCTGGCGGGGGACCAGAACCGGCCGCACCGGGTGCTCGGGGCGCAGCTGCGCACTCCGGCCCCGGTCCCGCGGGCCGAGCTGGCCGCCGCGCTGGACGCGGTGATCGGCAACGTCTTCCGGTACACGCCGCAGGGCACCGCCTTCGAGGTGGCGGTGTCGCGGCGGGACGGCTACGTGGCGATCCGGATCGACGACGCGGGTCCCGGCATCGCCAACCCGGACCGGGCGCTGCGCCGGGGTGCCAGCGGCCAGGGGTCGACCGGGCTGGGCCTGGATATCGCCAAGCGGGTCTCGTTGCAGGCCAACGGCTCGGTCAGCATCGACCGGGCCCGGCTCGGCGGCGCCAGCGTGGTGATGCTGCTCGCCGACCCGGAGGCCACGCCCCGGCAGGTCAGCCGGTTCGGGCTGGTCGGCCGGATGGCCCGGGACGCGCGCGACCCGAAGAGCGGCGGCCGGCGCTGGCCGCGTCCCCGCTCCACCGACGCCTGACGCTCCGCCGGCGACAGGCTGTGGGGCCGGTCAAGTCTTCCTTAGATGACGGTTAACCCCGGTGGCGGACCGGCCGGCGGCTGTCAGGATCGAACCAGAACCCATCAGTTCCACCGGCCACCGCCCACGTACCCACCCGGCCGGTGGAGCCGTGGGGGGGGGGGGGGGGGCGGGGGCCCCCCCCCCCCCCCCCCCCCCCCCCCCCCCCCCCCCCCCCCCCCCGCCGTGTTGGACCCGGGGGTTGGCGCCCCGGGGGCCCCCGCACCCCGCCCCAACCCCGTTCAACACCACGGCGGGGCGGCGGGCGGAGATCGGGCGG
>NZ_JBITMC010000015.1:0-164294 GCF_044465805.1 Micromonospora sp. NPDC049497
CAGGACGGGAGCGGACCCAGACCGGTCGGCGCCGGCATCAACCCGGGCTGACCTGCGCTGATCCGCCTCCACGTGGTCCTGTCGCACAGCCGGCGGGTTCCCTGCGCCCCGAGGAGTAAACATCATCTTCGCCGCGGTGGCCGTACCGCGGCGCCGGCGGCGTCGGCACGCCGGCCCGAGGTGGCGTTACCCGTCGCCCCGGAGAAGCTAACCCGCTGGTTGTTAGCCGGAGCCGGCACCCGGGTATGGGAACGCAGTGGCGATTGTGGAGAAAGTGATCGAGGCTCCCCCCGAGCAGATCTGGGCGGTGCTCGCCGACGGGTGGACGTACAGCGACTGGGTGGTGGGCACGGCGCACGTCCGCGACGTCGACGAAGCCTGGCCCCGGGTCGGCAGCCAGCTGCATCATCGGGCGGGACCGTGGCCGTTCTCGCTCCAGGACTCCTCGACGGTGCTCGGGTGCGAGCCGCCACACAAGCTGATCATCCGGGCCGGCCTGTGGCCGGCCGGTGAGGCGATCGTCGTGTTCACCCTGGAGCAGGTGGGTGAGCGCAGCACCCGGGTGCGTCTCGGCGAGGACTTCGCCGCCGGCCCGCTGCGGTGGGTCCGCAACAAGGTGAACGACCTGGTGCTGCACCAGCGCAACAACGAGACGCTGGACCGGCTCTCCGACATCGCACGGCGGCAGAAGAGTCCGGAATGACCCCGACCGTGGTGGTGACCGGGGCGAGCGCCGGCGTGGGACGGGCGGTCGCCCGCGCGTACGCCGAACGGGGTGCCCGGCTGGCGCTGCTCGCGCGCGGCGCGGCCGGTCTGGCGGCGGCGGAGCGCGACTGCCGTGGGCGCGGCGCGGCGGACGTGCGGACCTACCAGGTCGACGTGGCCGACGCGGGCGCGGTGCAGCAGGCCGCCGACGACGTCGTGCACCGGTACGGCGGGATCGACGTGTGGGTCAACAACGCGATGGTGTCGGTGTTCGCTCCCGCCTGGGAGGTGACCGCGCCCGAGTTCCGCCGGGTCACCGAGGTCAACTACCTGGGCACCGTGTACGGCACGCTGGCCGCGCTGCGGCACATGCGGGTCCACGGGCGGGGCGCGATCGTGCAGGTCGGCTCGGCGCTGGCCTACCGGGGGATCCCTCTCCAGTCGGCGTACTGCGCCAGCAAGCACGCGATCCAGGGCTTCAACGACTCGCTGCGGGCAGAGTTGCTGCACGAGTACCCCGGGGTGACGCTGTCGATGGTCCAGCTACCGGCGATCAACACGCCGCAGTTCTCCTGGGTCCGGACGCGGCTGCCGCGCCACCCGCAGCCGGTGCCGCCGATCTTCGCGCCGGAGGTGGCCGCCCGGGCCATCGTCTGGGCCGCCGACCACGGTCGGAGGGAACTCAACGTGGGCGGACCGACCTGGAAGGCCCGGCTGGGCGACATCCTGGCGCCCGGCCTGCTGGACCGGAAGCTGGCCCGGGACGGGTACGACAGCCAGCAGACTCCGACCGAGATCGATCCGGCCGCCTGGCGTGACAACCTCGACCGGCCCGGCGACGACGACGCGGACCGGGGCGCCGAGGGCGTCTTCACCGACCGGGCCCGGCGCACCTCCGCCGCACTGTGGGTGGGAACGCACAAGCCGGCCGTCTCCGGCGTGGCGCTGACCGCGCTGGCCCTGGCCGTGACCGCTCTCGGCCGGCATCGGCGCTGAGCGGCCGGCCCGCGGACCAGCCTGCGGAGGTGCCGGAACGCGGCACGCCGGACCGGGAACGGGGAGCATTGTCAGCACGGATGGAGCAGGTGGCTACCCTCTCAGGGAGCCCTGTCCGCAGACCGAGGATGTCCGAAATGATTGAAGCCGTGCAGCTGCCCTCGCCGTGGCGGGACGTGCGCGTGACCGTCGTTGTCCCGACCTACAACGAGGCGGGCAACCTCCCGGGCCTGGTCGAGCGGCTCCTCGCCCTGCCTCTGCCGGGCCTGAAGATCCTCGTCGCCGACGACAACTCGCCGGACGGCACCGGCGAGGTGGCCGACAAGCTGGCCATCGAGCACCCGGACCGGTTCGAGGTCGTGCACCGCGCCGGCAAGGAAGGGCTCGGGCGCGCGTACGTGGACGGCATCGGGCGCGCCCTCGACGGCGGCGCGGAGTACGTGGCGCAGATGGACGCCGACCTCTCGCACCCGCCGGAGGCGCTACCGGGCATGCTCGGCGCCCTGCTCAGCACCCGCGCGGGCGTGGTGATCGGCTCCCGGTACGTGCCCGGCGGCGAACTGGACGAGAACTGGCCGCTGTACCGGCGGGCCCTCAGCGGCTGGGCGAACCTCTACGTGCACACGCTGCTGCGGGTGCGGATCCGCGACCTGACCGCCGGGTTCAAGATCTGGCGGGCGGACGCGCTGCGGGACATCGGTCTGGAGCGCGTGCAGTCCAACGGCTACAGCTTCCAGGTGGAGATGCACTACCTGGCCACCAAGCTGGGGCACACGATCCTGGAGGTGCCGATCCGCTTCGAGGAGCGGCGGGACGGTGCGTCGAAGATGACCACCGCCACCAAGATCGAGAGCGCGCTGATGCCGTTCAAGCTGCGCAGCAAGCACCGCCACATCACCCGCTGACACCCCGCGCCGTCACCCGGACCGTACGCGGCGTCACCGTCGCGGTCCGGGTCGAACCGACGTCAGGGGCGGTAGACGGTCCGGTGCGCGGCACCGATCGTCGCCGCGTACAGGCCGCCGGTGACGGCACGGTCGCGGGCCAGGGCGGCGCGGGCGGCGTTCGCGCCGGGGGCGCCGTGGACCCCGCCACCGGGATGCGCGGAGGCGCTGGCCAGGAACAACCGGTCCACCGGGGTGTCCGCGCGCCCGAGGCCGGGGATCGGCCGCAGGAACAGCTGCTGGTACGCGGCGGCGGTGCCACCGCCCAGCGCCCCACCGACCAGGCTCGGGTCGCCGGCCTCCAGGTCGGCCGGCCCGGCGACGTGCCGTCCCACGACCAGGCTGCGGAAGCCGGGTGCGGCCTCCTCCATCACCTGCTCCATCCGCTCGACGTGCGCGGCGATCTCCTCCGCCCGCCAGTTCCGCCGGAACGGCAGGTGGGTGTACGACCAGAGGGACTCGGTGCCGGGTGGCGAGTGGCTCGGGTCGGCCACCGTCATCTGCCCCACCAGCAGGAACGGGTCGCGGGGCACCTCGTTGCGGGCCAGTTCGGCGGCGTACGTGGTCAGGCCGTCGACGTCGGAGCCGAGGTGCACGGTGCCGGCCGGGGCCACGGCCCGGTTGGTCCACGGGACCGGCGCGGAGAGGGCCCAGTCGACCTTCAGCGTCGAGCCGTCCCACCGGAAGTGGGCCAGGTCCTCGACCAGGCGGGGCGGCAGCGCGGCCGCACCGACCAGGTCCAGGTAGAGGGCCGGCGCCGGGACGTCCGCGAGCACCGCACGCCGGGCACGCCACAGCGCGCCGCCCACGGTGCGTACGCCCATCGCCCGACCCCGGGCGGTCAGCACCCGGTCGACCCGGGCGCCGTAGAGGATCCGGCCGCCGCGTTCGGTCAGCCGGGCCACCAGCGCGTCGGTGATCTTCTGCGCGCCGCCGTCCGGCACCGGCCAGCCGACCTGCTGGCCGAGCATCGCGAGCAACCAGCCGTACACGCCGGAGCCGGCCTCGTCCGGGGACAGGTCCGTGTGCAGGGCGCAGCCGGCCAGCAGGGCCGGGCCGCCCGGCCCGTCGAAGAGTTCGTCGCCGAGCTTGCGCACCGGCACGACGAGCCGCCGGGCCAGCCGCAGCGCCCCGGACACCCGCAGCCGGCGCAGCAGGGCCACACCGTCCCGCACGGGTGGGAAGGGTCGGGTGATGGCGCCCAGCATCGGCTCGGCGACCTGGAGCCAGTCGTCGTACGCGTTGAGCCAGCGTTTGCCGTCGCCCGGCGCGAACGCCTCCAGCGACGCCGCGGTCGCCTCCGGGTCGCGGTTGAGCACCGCCGCCCGACCGTCGGGCAGCAGGTGGGCCAGCACGTCCGGCGCGTGCCGCCAGCGCAGGCCGTAGCGGTCCAGCCCGAGGCCGTTCATCACCGGCGAGGCGTAGCCGAGGGGGTAGAAGGAGCTGTACAGGTCGCTGAGGTAACCGGGGGCGGTCACCTCGGCCGAACGGACCGCGCCGCCGGGGACGGCGGTGGCCTCCAGCACCACGACGTCCCAGCCCGCGTCCGCCAGCAGGTTGGCGGCGACGAGACCGTTGTGGCCGGCCCCGACGACGACGGCGTCCGCGCTCTCCGCGCCGGTCGACGTCATCCCCTGTCCCTACCGCTCGGAATCATCCGATCCGCCTACCCGGCCTCCAACCGGGCGAAACGCGTTTGCCCTGTGCGGACCGGGGCATCCACTGCCGCATGTACACGGTTGCACAGCTCATAGGTGGAGTGTGGGGGGCCGGCGGCGAGGGGGGCGAACTGGTCGTCCACGACCCGGCGGACGGTTCCCCGGTCAGCTCGGTGCCGGTGGCGACGGCGGACGAGGTCGGCAAGGCGGTGGAGGCGGCGCGCGGCGTCGTGGCGGAGTGGGCGGCGACCGCACCGGCGGAGCGGGCGGCGGCCCTGCACCGGGCGGCGGACGCGGTCGCGGCGGTCGCCGACGAGCTGGCCCGGTCCACGACGGCCGAGATGGGCAAGCCGCTGGACGACGCCCGGGGCGGCGTCGAGGCGGGCATCGGCACCCTGCGCCAGTACGCGGAACTGGCTCCGGTGCGCGGCGGGCGAACCCTGCTGGGCGGCGCCGACGCGATCGACTTCATGACTCCGCAGCCCCGCGGGGTGGTGGCCGCGATCACCCCGTGGAACGACCCGGTGGCCGTCTCGTGCGGGCTGCTCGGCGCCGCCCTGGTCACCGGCAACGTGGTGCTCTACAAGCCGAGCGAGCGGACGCCCGCGACCGGCTGGCTGCTGGCCCGGGCACTGGACTCGGCGCTGCCGCCGGGCGTGCTGTCGCTGCTGACCGGTGGTCCGGAGGTGGGTGCCGCGCTGTCCGCCCAGGAGGTGGACGTGGTGGCCCACGTGGGGTCCACCGCCACCGGGCGGGCCATCGCCGCGGCGGCGGCCCGCACCGGCGCGAAGGTGCTGCTGGAGAACGGCGGCAGCGACCCGTTGATCGTCGACGCCGACGTCGATCCGGTCTGGGCGGCCGGGCAGGCGGCGATCGGCGCGTTCGCCAACGCCGGGCAGATCTGCGTGGCCGTGGAACGGATCTACGTGCACCGGGACGTGGCGGAGGACTTCGTCGAGGCGCTGGCGGAGAGGGCGGCCGCGCTGCGGACCGGTCCGGGCACCGACCCGGGCACCGAACTGGGCCCGCTGGTCGACCGACGGCACCGTGACCACGTGCACGGGCAGGTGGTCGCGGCGGTGGCGCAGGGAGCGCGGATCCGCGTCGGTGGCACGGTCCCGGACGGTCCGGGGGCCTTCTACCCGGCCACCGTGGTCACCGACTGCCGGCACGACATGCCGCTGATCCGCGAGGAGACCTTCGGCCCGGTCGCGCCGGTCGTGGTGGTCGACTCGTTCTCCGAGGCGCTGCGCTGCGCCGCCGACTCGCCGTACGGGCTGGCCGCCACGGTGCTCACCGGCTCGATGAGCCACGCGCAGCGCGCCTGGCGGGAGCTGCCGGTGGGCACCGTGAAGGTCAACGCGGTCTTCGGCGGCGCGCCGGGCGGTGCCGCGCATCCGCGCCGGGGCAGCGGCCAGGGCTTCGGGTACGGCCCGGAGCTGCTGGACGAGTTCACCGCGACGAAGGCGGTGCACATCGAGGCGCCGGGGGGCGGGCACTGGTGAGCGGGTGACGCGGAAGGGGCCGTTCCGGATCGGAACGGCCCCTTCGTCGCGTACGCCTCAGCGCTTCTTCTCGCGGGCCTTGGCGGTCTGGCGGTTGTTCGCCTTCTCGATCGCCGTGACCAGCTCCGGCTTGGTCATGCTGGACCGACCGGGGACGTCGAGCTTGCGCGCGACCTCCATGAGGTGGTCCTTGGTCGCGTTGGCGTCCACACCGCCGGCCGTCTCGGCGCGCCGCTGCGGCCCGCCGCCGGCGGCCTGCCGATCGCTCGGGCCCTTGCGGCCCTTCGACTCCCAGTGGTCGCCGACCTTCTCGAACTGGTGCTTGACCGCGGCGAACGCGGTGCGGTGGGACCGCTCGCCCTCGCCGTAGGTCTCCACCGCCGAGTCGTGTGTCTTCTCCCAGGTGCGCTGCGCCTTCTCCGGGGAGCGCCGCAGCGTGCTGGGCATGTCCTCGCGCCCGGGCATCTCGTCCTCCTCCGCGTCGATGGGTCTGGCTTGTCCGTTCCCCCTCGGTGCGGAGGCAAACCGTCGCGGCGCCGTGACGGGCAGCCGGGTTTGTCGATTTCCGGCCCCGGGTACCGGCGGGGCCAGGCGAATCCGGGTGTACCCCGACATCCGGTGGCCGGGGCACAGGGAGCGGGCCATGACGACGACGGAGCCCGGGACGGCACTCGACGAGGCACAGCGGTCACACCTCCCCCGCCGGGTACGGCAGCTCAGCTGGTCGACCTGGCGCGGGGTGCTGGTCCGCAGTGTCCAGAACTTCCTCAAGGACAACTGCGCGGACTGGGCTGCGGCGTTGACCTACTACGGCGTGCTGGCGCTGTTTCCCTCCACGATCGTGGTGGTCGCCCTGGTCGGGCTGGTCTCCAACGGCGAGGAGACGGTGGACACGGTGCTGGACCTGGCCCGCGACATGGGCGCCGGATCGGTGGTGGGCAACGACGGCTTCGTGAGCGTCGTCCGGGGCGTGGTCGAGCAGCAGAGCGGGTCGGGCGTGCTGCTCAGCTTCGGTCTGCTGGGCGCGCTGTGGTCGGCGTCGGGCTTCATCGGCGCGTTCACCCGCGCGTCAAACGCCATCTACGGCGTCGAGGAGGGGCGGCCGGTGTGGAGGCTGCGCCCGATGCAGATCGGCCTGGCGGCGGTCTCGATGCTCCTGCTGGCGGTCGTCGCGGTGGGCCTGATCGTCAGCGGGCCGGTGACCGACGCGGTCGGCAACCTGATCAACGCCGGCGGCCTGGCCCGCACGGTGTGGAGCGTCCTGAAGTGGCCGCTGCTCGCCATGATCATGATGGTGCTGCTCAGCCTGCTGTTCTGGATCGCGCCGAACGTCCGACAGCCCCGCTTCCGCTGGCTCACTCCCGGAGGGGCGGTCGCCCTGGTCTCCTGGGTGCTGGCCTCCTTCGGCTTCGGCCTGTACGTGGCGAACTTCGGCTCGTACGACGCCACGTACGGCAGCCTCGGCGCCGTCATCGCCTTCCTCGTCTGGCTCTACCTGTCGAACTCCGCGCTCATGCTCGGCGTACAGATCAACGCCGAGTTGCAGCGCGGCCGGGTGCTCCAGGCCGGCGTCCAGGACCCGGACGAGCCGGTCCTGGAACCCAAGAGCCCGGCCGGTACGTGACCGTGTGCCGGGTTTATCCGTGGGGCCACCGGGTAGCGCACAAGACATGGAACGTGGCAGCAGCAAGCACGGACCGCGGCTCGACGAGCAGATGAGCCAGGAGGTCAGCGGTCTCCTGCAAGGGCCGGGGACCGGCGGCTCGCGCGTCGACGAGGCCCGCGTGCCGGAGCCGGCGGGCGAGGACCAGCCGGAGGCGACGACGGCGCCGGCCGGCGAACTGCGTACCGGCGCGCCGAAGGGCATGAGCTCGGAGGACGTCGAACAGCGCAGCCGCCTCGGGCGGTTCATCACGATGAGCGCGCTGCCGGGCGACCGCGAGGCGTTGATCGCCAACGCGCGGGACAACGACGCGCCGGACGACATCGTCGCCGAGCTGGAGCGACTGCCCGAGGGGACCCGGTACCAGACTGTCTCCGAGGTGTGGGCGGCGCTCGGCCACAAGAACGAGACGACCCGCTGGTGACCGGATCGCCGCACGATCCGGGCACGTCATCGGCGGACATAGGGAGGAAGTCCTGATGAGTGGCGTAACCGAACACGTGGACGTCTCCGTCCCGGTGCGCACCGCGTACGACCAGTGGACCCAGTTCGAGGAGTTCCCGCACTTCATGGAGGGTGTGCAGGAGGTTCGGCAGCTCTCCGAGACGATGACCCACTGGACCGTCGAGATCGCCGGGGTGAAGCGCGAGTTCGACGCCGAGATCACCGAGCAGCTCCCCGACGAGCGGGTGGCGTGGCGGTCCACCGGCGGCACCCAGCACGCCGGTGTGGTCACCTTCCACCGCCTCGACGAGAGCACCAGCCGGGTCACCCTGCAGTTGGAGTTCGAGCCGCACGGCGTGGTGGAGAAGGCCGGCGACAAGCTCGGCATCGTCGACCGCCGCGCCAAGGGCGACCTGGAGCGGTTCAAGCAGTTCATCGAGCGGCGTGGCCAGGAGACCGGCGCGTGGCGCGGCCACGTGGACCGTCCGACGCCGTGACCTGACACCCCCCGTACCACGACTCCCGATGGCCGCCGGTCCCCCGGCGGCCATCGGCGTCTCCCCGCTGTTTGGCGGTGGGCCGGTCGGGTACCGCGATGGGTATGACGGACGAGAACAGGGTGTGGCGCGACGAGGAGAAGACTCCGCTGCGGGAGTTGGACCGGGCGGTGGCCCGGTCGACCCTGGACGGCCAGACCGACGACGTGACCGGCAACGACGCCGGCGAGGAGGCCGCGTTCGGGCACGGACCCGAAGCGGTCGACCGGGGCGGCGAGGCCGCCGGGGCCGGGCGGGAGCCGACCGACCGGGACCGCGCGTACCGTCCCTCGACGACCGGCCGCACCGGCCCCGACACGATCTGATCGGTTCGCCCGGTTCCGCCGCTCTCCGGCGGGACCGGGCGTGCTCGTGTGCCCCGGTCAGGCCACGGACGGGGGACGCCGGGTTCCTGTGGCGTGGACGATCAGCAGGACGACGGCCAGCACCAGCAGCGCCGGCCCGAGCGCCTCGACCGAGGTGCGGCTGATCAGCACCCCGACCCCGGCCGGGACCAGCGCCGCGCCCAGCCCGGCCGCCCCGATCTGCAACCCGATGACCCGGTCGGCGTGCGCCGCACCGACCCGCTCGGCGGTGGTGAGGGTGAGCAGCGGGAAGACCGGCGCGGCGGCGAAGCCGATCACGACGAGGCCGGCCACGGCGAGCCACGCCGGCCCGGGTACGGCGACCAGCGCCGCCCCGACCGCCATCCCCAGCAGGCTGCCCCGCAGGATCCCGGCCGTCCCCAGCCGCTCGGCCACCACGCCCTGCACCACCCGTCCCACGAACAGGCTCCCCCAGTACGCGGAGACGGCACCACCGGCCACCGCCGCGCTCACCCCTCTCCCCTCGGTGAGCAGCAGGAACGCCCAGAGGCCGGCGGCCACCTCGATCGCGACGTACACCGCGAAGGCAAGCGCACCGAGCCACGCCGCCGGCAGGCGGAGGGTGTCGCGCACGCGTACCGGGGCCAGGGTCGGTGCCACGGCGGGCACCGGCGTGGTCGTGTCCGGCCCCCCTCCCGGCAGGGCGGGCGCGGAAGCCGCGGCCGGTCCCCGGTCCCGCCAGGCGCGGACGGTGAGGGCGAACGCGAGGGCGAGGGCGAGTTGCGCGGCGGCGACGCTGCCGTAGCCCCAGCGCCAGGACAGCCCCGCGCTCAGCACACCCGTCATGATCAGCGGCCCGATGGCCACGCCGAGGCCGAAGAAGGCGTGCATCCAGTTCATGTGCCGGGGTCCGAAGGCTCCCGCCGCGTACGCGTTCAGTCCGCTGTCGATCGCGCCGGAGCCGAGACCGAGCACCAGCGCGCAGCCGATCAGCATCGTGAGATGGGGCGCGGACGCGTAGCCGGTGAGCGCCAGGCTGGCCAGCAGCGTGCTGACGGCGAGCAGCCGGCCCACGCCGAGCCGGGCCAGGGTGAAGCCGGCGAGGACGCTGGAGGTGAGGTAGCCGGTGGTGCCGGCGAAGAGGAGCAGGCCGACGGCCTCGGTGGGTACGCCCAGGTCCCTGCGCATCGACGGCCAGCCGACCCCGATGAGTCCGTCGGGCAGGCCGAGGCTGACGAACGCGAGATAGGCGAGCAGGAGCAGGGAGGCACGGGGCCGGGCGACAGGCACGGGGGCCATCCTGCCCGCAGGATTTCCCGCAGACCCGCCCTCCCCCACCAAGACAAAAAGCACGGTCCGTGTGGTCGTGAAAGCGGACAGCTCATCCAGAATCGGCCGTTCGGCTGACGGCAACCACCGCATCGCGCGCAAGACTTTCGGAATGCATCAGGGCAAGGGCATCCTCACGACCCGTCAGCGTCGCCTCGCATGGCTCGGCTTCCTGCTCGCCGCCATCCAGGCGCCCGTCTCCGCGAAGCTGGTTGCGGACAGCTCCTGGCTGTTCAGCCTCTGCGTCGCGCTGATGGTGGCGACCGTGATCATCGCCGACGACGCGTCCCGCCGTCAGCCGGCCGAGGCCCGTCCCCGGGACTAGTCCGAGGTGCCGGCCCCGGGCCGAGCCTCGTGCCCGGGGCGACCGCGGGTCCGGCGCTGCTCCTTCATCTCCGCCTCGTACAGGTGGCGGCGCCCCGCCACCAGTTCGTCGCGGGCCTCCCGGTCGAGCTCGCGGAACAGCGCGTAGTAGCCGTCGTCGAAGTCCTCGACGATCTGGAACGTCCAGCGCCCGGCGATCACGTTCCGGCCGAGCAGGTCGGTGTCGATCCGATCGGCGATGTGCCCGTGTCCGGCCTTCCGGAACATCTCCACCGCCTCGTCGAGCATCAGGTCGGCGTGCCCGACGAGCTGGTGCAGCGAGTAGAGGTGACCGCGCACCCGTTCGACGCACTCCAGCGCCTCGCTCAGCTTGCCGAGCGCGGCGACCGTCTCGTCACTGACACCGGCGGGACGCCGGTGCCGCTCGTCCGGTCCGTCCTGGTGTGCCGTCATTCGTTCCTCCACCGTCTCGACGCGCCCCCACCGGGCGGTTCACCTCGTGCCCGATTCCCGCCGACTCAATCCCTCGGACGTCGCCCGACCGACCGGTGGAGGACCCGGCACCCGCCGTGCGGCCGAGGTCGAACCCCCGATCCACCGGCTAGCGTCGGTCCCCATGCGCGTGCCGTCGAACCAGGTCAGCTCCCGTGCCGTCGTCGAGGCGGCGCGTTCCACCCTGGCCGCCCTGGCAGAGTCCGTGGCCGAGGGGACGGCGGCCGCCGGCGCCCGGCCCGGCCTGCTCGCCCTGATCGACCAGCACGCCGCCGCGGTGCGCGACAGCCTGGACGGCGACCGCCGGCCGCTGAGCGCCGCCGCGCTCGCCGGCTACGCCGAAGGGGTACGCGCGGCCGCGCTCCAGCACGACTGGCGCCCACCGGCCGGCCCGGTCGACTGGTCGGCGCCGGACTGGCCGCTCGCCCGACTGCTCGCCGTGTGCGCCCTGGCCCGCACGCTGGGTGCGCCGACGCCCGCCCCACTCCCCCCGCTCTGACCCGTCACCGAGAGTGGGGGAGGGCGCCCGCGGTCGCGGACACCCTCCCCGGCACGCCCTGACGTGTGCGTCAGCGGCGGAACTGCTGCGTCTCGTCGCTCACCGTCCCGGGCTGGTACGCGCCGGGCCGAGCGGCCACGCCGGACTCCTGCCCCCGCGCTATGACCTGGGTCCGCTCGACACCCGCACGGTCGGCCATCTGGCGCTCCGTGTCGCCCTGACCTGCCGCCCGCGCTTGCCGGTGCTCCTGCACCGCCCGCGACTCCTCGGCCATCCGGTTCAGGAAGCCGTCCCAGCGACTCTGCATCGGCTTCACCAGACCACCGCCGACGCCGACGATCAGGATGCCGGCGATCGTGGCGAGCACCGTCACCAGCACCGGCGTCGTCACCGAGGTGGCGATACCCACCTGGTTCAGCGCCGCGATCACGCCGAGCGCGAGGATGAAGACCGCCACCAGGTCGGCCAGGATCTTCCCGTACGCGAGCCCGCCCAGCGCCCCGGTCACCAGATCGCGGACGGCGTTGGCGATCGCGGCGGCCACGACCACGATGACGATCGCGATGAACGCGCGCGGCAGCCAGGCCACCACACCGCCGATCAGGTCACTGATCGCGTTGGGCCCCCAGACACCGAAGGCGAACTGCAGGGTGAACAGCAGGACGGCGTAGTACGCCAGTTTCGCCAGGATGTCGCTGGCGTCGTACTTCGTTCGTTCCAGTGCGCGCTTGATGCCGCCCCGCTCGACGGCCCGGTCGAAGTTGACCCGTTCCAGTGCCGCGTCCACGATCTTGAGGACGGCTCTCGCGATGAGCCATCCGACCACGAGGATCGCGATGAACGCGATGGCCCTCGGTATGAACAACAGCACCGATCTCCACATGTCGGCCACGGCATCACCGATGTCGACCTGCCTGACCGCCAGGGTTTCCGGCATGATGTCCCTCCTGTCGCATGGACTGCGCCGCGCGCTTACCCGGTCGCGGGGAAGGCACGCCGTACCGGTCCCCCGTTTTTGCCGACAGGCCGACACAACGGCCCTGAGCTGCCCGGACAGCCGTTCCCGCCACGCCGCAGGCCCATGATCGGAGACGTCGCGGACGGTCGGACTAGGCTGCGGGGCATGCCAGGAACGGTCGGACGGGTCCCGATGCCCCCAGCCCCGGTCTCCGGTCAGCCCGCGGCCGCGGATCTCGTGCTCCACCACGACTGGTCCCGTACCCCGCTCGGCCCCTGGGCGGGATGGGACCCCTCGGTACACGCGGCGGCCGAGCTGGTCCTCGCCTCACCGGTGCCCATGGCCCTCACGCTCGGCGACGATCTCCTCCTGCTCTACAACGACGGGTACGCGGAGCTGATCGGCGACAAGCACCCGGCCGCACTGGGCCGACCCGCCGCGGAGATGTTCCCCGAGATCTGGCACCTGCCCGGCATCGGTGAGGTCGTCGAGCACACCTACCGCACGGGCGAGCCCTTCCTGGAGAAGGAGACCACCCTTCCGCTGCTGCGGCGCGGCTCCGGCGTGATGGAGCAGGCCGTCTTCACGCGGGGCTACTCGGCGGTGCGGGACAGCACCGGCGCGATCGTCGGCGTGCTGACCGTGGCGGCGGAGACCACCCAGGTCGCCCAGCAGTTGCAGAGCCTCAGCGACTTCGCCGCCGCGCTGGCCGGCACACTCACCCTGGACGACGTCGCCCGGGTGGCGCTGCGCTGGGCGATCACCTCTTTCGACGCCGACCGGGTCGCCTTCGCGGTGGACGAGGGCGGCGGCGGCTGGCGCATCGTCCGGCGCCTGCGCGGAGAGCTGATGGACGAGGCCGACGAGCGGCTGCCCCCGTTGTGGCGCCGCACCCCGGCCGACTGGGGCGCCCCGCTGGTCGTCGCCGCCCGCAGCGGGACACCCCTGTTCGTCGAGGACGACCAGCCGCTGGCCCGGACCGCGGTGGACCGGCACGACCAGAAGATCCGCTCGCTGGCGACGGTGCCGCTGCGCGCCTCGGTGGTCCGGGGCGCCCTCACCGTCGGCTACCAGCGGCCGCACGGGTGGTCGGCGGCCGAGCGGGCGCTGCTGGCCGCCTCGGTCGAGCTGGTCGGACAGGCCGCCGAACGGGCCCGCCGGTTCGAGACCCAGCACGGCACCGCGCAGCTCCTCCAGCGCAGCATGCTCCCCGAGCACCTGCCCGACCTGCCCCTGCTGCGGATCGCCGCCCGGTACGACCCGGGCGTCGACGGCAACGCGGCCGGCGGCGACTTCTACGACGCCTTCCTGCTGCCCACCGGTGGGCTCGGCATCGTGCTCGGCGACGTCGCGGGACACGACGTCCAGGCCGCCGCGCGGATGGGTCAGGTGCGCGCCGCGCTGCGCGCGCTGGCGCTGAGCGACCCGCGCCCGGACGCCGTGCTCGCCGGCCTCGACCGGCTGGTCACCAGTCTCGGCGCCGAGGGCGGTACGTACGAACTGTTCGTCACGGTGGTGTTCGGTGTCGTCGACGCCGACCGGCACCGGCTGACCCTGGCCAGCGCCGGCCACCCCGCCCCGCTGATCCGCCGGTGCCCGCCGGACGGCGAGCCGACCGCCGAGTACCTCGACGTGCCCACCGGCGCTCCGCTGGGCCTCGGCTGCCGACCGACCACCACCACCGTCCGTTTCGCCCCCGGCGACACGCTGCTGCTGTTCAGCGACGGCGTCGTGGAGCGGCGACGGCAGGGCCTGGCGGCCGGTCTGGACGCCCTCGCCGGGGCGGTGGCCACCGCCGGCAGCGGGGACCCACGGGCGCTCTGCGCGGTCGCCACCGCCGCCGTCGGCGGCACCACCGAGGACGACGTGGCGGTGCTCGCGGTGGAGCACGCGCTGCGGCCGAGCCGGTCGACGAGCATGGAGGTGCCGGCCGAGCCGACCGCACCGAGCCGGGTGCGGCACTGGATGACCGGCCAGCTCACCGACTGGCGGGTACCGGAGTCGGTGATCGGCGCGGCGGTGCTGTGCACCAGCGAACTGACCACCAACGCGCTCCTGCACGCCGGCACCGCCGCCCGGGTGGAGATCGACCTCAGCGCGGAGCGGCTGCTGGTCTCGGTGGCCGACTCGGGCACCCGGGGCACCGTCACCCGGGCGCAGACCGACACGTTGAGCAGCCGGGGTCGCGGGCTGGGCCTGATCGAGGAGCTGAGCGACGCGTGGGGGACCGACCCGACCGTACGCGGTTCCACGGTCTGGTTCGAGATCCTCATCCCGCCGGAGTGACCGCGTCCGGCGGTCCCGGCGGTGGCATCGGCGCCGTGTGGAGGGGGTAGGAGGACGGTCATGGCCCACGAGACTCCCGCCGGTGTGCTCTTCGACGTGGACGGCACCCTGGTCGACACCACCTATCTGCACACCGTGAGCTGGTGGGAGGCGCTGCGCCAGTCCGAGCAGCCGGTGCCGATGGCGACGATCCACCGGGCCATCGGGATGGGCTCGGACAAGCTGCTCGACCACCTCCTCGGTCCGGAACGCGACCGGGACGAGGACCAGAAGCTGCGCGACGCCCACTCGACCCTCTACGGGGAGTACTGGGAACGGCTGGAGCCGCTGCCCCGCGCGGCCGACCTGCTGCGGGCCTGCGCCGAGCGGGGCCTGCGGGTGGTGCTGGCCACCTCGGCGGCCGAACACGAGGTGGGCGCGCTGCGCCGGGCGCTCGCCGCCGACGACGTGATCGACACGGTCACCTGCGCGGCGGACGCGAAGGAGAGCAAACCGGCGCCGGACATCCTGCAGGCGGCGCTGGAGCAGTCCGGGTTGGACGCCGCCCGGGTGGTGTTCGTCGGCGACTCGGTGTGGGACGTCGCCGCCGCCGGTGAGCTGGACATCCCGTGCGTGGGGCTCACCTGTGGCGGCACCAGCCGGGGCGAGCTGGCCGGTGCGGGTGCGGTGGCGGTGTACGACGATCCCGCCGCGCTGCTGGCCGCCCTCGCCGACTCCCCGCTCACCACCCGGAGGTGAGGCTCACCCGTTCCGGCGATCCGGACAGGAGTACGGAAAGGCTTCCATGGGCATGATCTGACACCACCTGCCCGTACGCCACGGGCGAGGCGGAGAGGTGGTGTCGTGGAGCCGGTAGACGTCGCGCTCGCGGTGTTCGGGGTCGGTGCGTTGCTGGCGGGGATCCTGCCGCGGGTGCTGGATCGTCGTCCGTTGTCCATGCCGATAGCGTTCCTCGGCCTCGGCATGCTGATCTTCCTGCTGCCCACCGGCCTGCCCAAGCCGGACCCGCTCGAGCACAACGAGGTCGCCACCCATCTCACCGAGATCGGGGTGATCGTGGCGCTGATGGGCGCCGGCCTGAAGATCGACCGTCCGCTGAGCTGGGCCCGCTGGTCGTCGACGTGGCGGCTGCTGGCGATCGCGATGCCGCTCTGCATCGCCGCCACGGCGCTGCTCGGCTGGTGGTGGGCGGGCCTGGTGCCGGCCGCCGCGCTGCTGCTCGCCGCGGCCCTCGCCCCCACCGACCCGGTGCTCGCCGCCGACGTCCAGGTCGGGGAGCCGAACGACGACGAGGACGCCGAGGACGAGGTGCGCTTCGCGCTCACCTCCGAGGCGGGCCTCAACGACGGCCTGGCCTTCCCGTTCGTGTACGCCGCCATCGCCATCGCCACCACCAGCCTCGCGCCGTCCGACTGGTTCGTCGAGTGGCTGGGCATCGACGTGTTCTGGAAGGTCGCCGCCGGTGTCGCGGGCGGCTGGGCGATCGGCTGGCTGCTCGGCAAGCTGTTCTTCCGCGCCCCGAGCGAACTACGCCTGGCCCGGCACTCCGAGGGCTTCCTCGCGTTGGCCGCGACGTTCCTCGCGTACGGGCTGGTCGAGCTGATCGGCGGGTACGGCTTCCTGGCGGTGTTCGTGGCGGCGCGGGCGATCCGGGCCGCCGAGCGCACCTCGGAGTTCCACGCCGTGCTGCACGACTTCGCCGAGCAGGTCGAGCGGCTGCTCACCGTGATGCTGCTGCTGCTCTTCGGCGGTGCCGTGGTCGGCGGTCTGCTGGCCCCGCTCACCTGGGAGGCCGCAGCGGTCGGACTGGCGCTGATCTTCCTGGTCCGGCCGCTCTTCGGCTGGCTGTCGCTGCGCGGGGCACCGGGCCGTCCGGCGGAGCACTGGGTGATCGCCTTCTTCGGGATCCGGGGCGTCGGCTCGTTCTACTACCTGGCGTACGCCACCACGAAGACCGAGTTCCCGCAGGCGGACCTGATCTGGGCCACCGTCGGCCTGGTGGTCATCGTGTCCGTGGTGGTGCACGGCATCGCGGCCACCCCGGTCATGCAACTGCTCGACCGCGAGGGCGAGCGCACCCCTCCCGACGCCGCCGAACGCTCCCCCGAACCCGCCCGAGCCTGACCCCCACCCCACCCCCACCCCCCTCCCCGCCCCTCCCCCTCCCCGCCCCTCCCCGCTCCCTCCGGTTGATCAAGGGGTTTGCGCCAGGATCCATGCTGATCCTGGCCCAAACCCCTTGATCAACGCGGTGAGGGGAGCGCGGGGCGGGTGGTCAGGACAGGTGGGTTGTGAGGGCTCGGGCCAGGTCGTGGCCGGAGCGCCAGGCGCTCTGCACGCGGGGCTTGCCGAAGGCGTCCCCGGCCAGCCCCACGCCGTCCGCGTCCAGGTGGTACGTCCCCGCGGGGCCCGCCGTCGGCTTCGCGTACCTCCAGCGGTGCACGTGCACGTCGGCCGCCGGTTCGGGTAGTGCGAGCAGGTCCCGCACGGCCTGTTCGATCGCCGGAGCGGCGCCGGTGGGCCGGGCCAGGTGGCCGGCGGCGAACTCCGGCGTCGTGTGTGCCACCAGGACCGGGGCCGCGTCCCCACGCCGGTCGCCGTCGTCGCAGACGAGATTCAGGATCGGGTGGTCGTTGACGAAGGCGCCCCGGAAGTCGGACCAGCCACGGGCCGGGAAACGCAGCACGGCGGCCAGCGACGGCGACCAGTCCTGCGCCTGCGCGGCCCGGGTGGCCCGGGTCAACGCCGGGTCGAGCAGCAGCGCCGCCTGCGGACCGGGCATGGCCAGCACCACGGCCTCGCAGGGCTGCCCGTCCACCAGCGGCCCCGGCTCGACGGTGTGCACCAGCCGGTCCACCGTCACCGGCAGGTCCCGGGCGAGGTCCTCGACCAGCGAGCGCAGCCCGCGCGGCGCGGACCAGCGGGTCGGGCCGGGGACGTCCCGCCGACCGTCCGGCCCGTACGCGACGAAGGTGTCGGTCCACTCCCGGGCCAGCCCGGCCGCCCGCCAGCGCTCGACCACCTCGGCGAAGTCCGGGTCACTGACCGTGAAATAGGCGGCCCCGGTGTCGGCGGGCCGGCCGTCGAAGCGTTTGCTGGCCATCCGCCCGCCCGGCACCCGCCCCCGCTCCCGCACCTGCACGGGAATCCCGGCACCGACCAGCTCGACGGCGCACGCCACACCGGCGATCCCCGCGCCGACCACCACGACACCCGCCCGCTCCGTAGCCATCCGATGATCGTATGCGTCCTCCGTCCCCCGGGGTGGCGGGAGATCGGCCCACGCCGGCATGGATCGCGGCCACCGGGGGTATTGGCACGTCTGTTCGAAGGAAGGTGGAGATGATGACGGACCGCGACAGCAGCCGCGCCAATCCGCAGGGCGCGATCAAGGACCCGGACGAGTGGGTCACCGGCGACGAGCCGCCCACCGCGGCCCAGGAGTCGTACCTGGCGACGCTCGCCCGGGAGGCGGGCGAGGACCTGCCGGAGGACATGACCAAGGCGGAGGCCTCCAAGCGGATCGACGAGCTCCAGGAGGAGACCGGCCGCGGCCAGTGACGGCGGGCCGCCGCGCCGCGCCGGGTCGGGCGGCGCGGCGGACCCCGACGGTACGACGGCAGGCGCCGACGGGCTCAGCGCGGCGGGAGCCGGTGCAGCTCCACGTCGTCGAGCCGGCCGTCGACCACCCTGGCAGTGAGGTACGTGGCGTACGGCTGCGACCGCCGGTCCGTCGGCGAGCCGGGGTTGAGCAGGCGCAGGCCGCCCGGAGCGACCGTGTCCCAGGGGATGTGCGAGTGGCCGAACACCAGCACGTCGACGTCGGGAAACCGGGCGGCGCAGCGTTCCTCCCGCCGGGTCTTCTGCCCGGTCTCGTGGACGACCGCCATCCGCAGCCCGTCCAGCTCCACCCGGGCGATCTCCGGCAGCCGGGCGCGCAGCGCCGGCCCGTCGTTGTTGCCGTACACCCCGACCAGCCGGCGGGCGCGCGCCCCCAGCGCGTCCAGCAGCGACTCGTCCACCCAGTCCCCCGCGTGGACGACCACGTCGGCGGTGTCGACCGCCGCCCAGAGTGGCGCGGGCAGGTCCCGGGCCCGCTTCGGCACGTGGGTGTCCGCCGTGATGACCAGACGCATTGCCCCATTGTCGACCGAAGCCGCGGCGACCGCCGCATAGACGCGCACCGACGACGGCCCGGTGTTAAGAAGGGCCCCTTCCTCTACACGAGGCGTTAAGAAGGGGCCCTTCCTTTCACCTCAGGGGAGCGTCCAGCGTTGGGCAGCGGTGCCGTTGCAGTCGTAGATCTGCAACTGGCGGCCGTCGGTGGTGACCGAGCCGGGGATGTCCAGGCAGCGACCGGACTGCGGGTTGTGCAGGCTGCCGTCGGGCTGGGCGGTCCACTGCTGGGCCCCGGTGCCGTTGCAGTCGTACAGCTGGACCAGAGTGCCGTTGACGGTGCCGCTGCTCTTGACGTCCAGGCACTTGCCCAGGCCCCGGACCGTGCCGTCGCCGGGGAGCGTCCAGCGTTGCGCCGCGGTCCCGTTGCACGTCCAGATCTGCACCTTCGTGCCGTTGGTGGTCTGGCTGGAGGCGATGTCGACGCACTTGCCGAGGCCCTTGATCTCTCCGGTGCGGGCCCCGCCGGTGCCGACGCCGGGCCCGGTGAACGTGTAGCTGTCCACGTCGAGGAGCGCGCCGCTGCCGCCGGTGAAGACCAGGTACAGGTCGTGGGTGCCGTCGTCGGGCTTCGTCACGGTGGCGCTGAGTTCGGTGTACGAGTCCCACCCGCCGGTGTTGGGCACGGTCAGCCGGGCGACCTCCGGGCCGGTGGGCGAGTCGTACCGGAACGAGACCGTGCCGCCGGGACCGCCGGAGGACACCCGGGCCTTGACCCCGGTGATGCCCTTGAGGCTCACCGCGTGGTGGCGGACGTTCTCCCCGTTCTGGATGTCACCGAGCCGCTTGCCGCCCTGCGCGGCCGACTGGTCGATCACCTTCGGACCGTTCAGGGCCACGTAGTGCTCGGCCTGCCACTGCTTGGGGTAGAGGCTGATCTCCTTCTCACCGGTCAGCGGCGCCGAGCCGGCCGCGCCCTTGTCGGTGTAGCTGCCGCGCAGCACGAAGAAGAGCACCGAGTCGGGGCCGGCGTGCACCGGGCCGGTGTTGAAGGTGGCGCCGCAGCCGGTGCCCTCCCCCTCCTCGTGGGCGTGTTCCTGGTGACCGAGGGCGGCCCGGACGATGACCGAGGAGCAGGCCGGGGTTCCGTCCTGCGGGTCGCTGGCGGAGGCGGCCAGGGTGACGTCCTGCCCCCAGTCGAAGAGCCCGCCGGCGGGCAGCCCGTTCAGGGAGACGGTGGGTCGGTTGTTGCCGACCACGACGGTGACGGTCGCGGTGCCGGTGCGGCCCGTGCCGTCGCTGACCGTCAGCCGGGCCCGGTAGCTGCCGTTGGCGGTGTACGTGAACGACGGGTTGGCGGCCGTCGAGTCGACGCTGCCGTTGTCGGTGAAGTCCCAGGCGTACGACAGGGGGTCGCCGTCGGGGTCGGAGCTGCCGGCGCTGGAGAAGGTCACGGCGAGCGGTGCCAGGCCGTTGTCCTTGTTGGCCGCGGCCTTGGCCACCGGCGACCGGCCGCCCTGGACGTAGTTGATTTTGTACAGGCCCGCGTCGGCGGCACCGGAGAAGTAGCCGCTGCCGTACTCCAGCAGGTAGAGCGAGCCGTCCGGGCCGAACTGCCAGTCGATCGGGTGCACGAACGTCATGCCGGCGAGGACCGGTTCGATGACGGTGGGGACGCCGGTGGCCGGGTTGCCGTTGTCGAACTGGACCTCCTTGATCCAGTTGCGGCAGTACTCGGAGATCAGCCACTTGTTGTCGTAGTACGCGGGCCACTTCACGTCGGAGACCAGGTTCGGGTCGTGGTGGTAGACCTCCACGTGGTTGGGCGAGCCGCAGCCGCCCGGGTTGTCCAGGGCCGGCCAGTCCTCGCTGCCGCCGTGCTGCTCCCACACCAGCGCGGGCCTGGTCGGCGGAAGCTGGTTGAGGCCGGTGTTGCGCGGTGAGTCGTTGACCGGGCCGGTCGACCCGCCGCAGGGGAACCAGCCGCGCGGCGAGTTCGTCGCGAAGTCCCAGTCGTTGTACGCGACGTTCGGCCCGCCGCAGTAGGGCCAGCCGTAGTTGCCGGGGCCGGTGGCACGGTTGAACTCGTCGTACGCGGCCGGCCCCCGGTTGGCGACGTCGGCGCCCGCGTCCGGGCCGACCTCACCCCAGTAGAGGGTGTCGCCGGCGGTGCGGTCGACCCAGATCCGGTACGGGTTGCGGACCCCCATCACGTAGATCTCCGGCCGGGTCTTCGCGGTGCCGACCGGGAAGAGGTTGCCCGCCGGGATGGTGTAGCTGCCGTCGTTCTGCGGGCGGATCCGGTTGATCTTCCCACGTAGGTCGTTGGTGCTGCCCGAGGTGCGCTGGGCGTCGTACTGCGGGTTGCGGGTGGTCCCCTCGTCGATCGGCGCCATGCCGGCGGAGTCCCCGCCGGAGTTGGTGTTGTCGCCGACGGCGAAGTAGAGGTTGCCGGCGGAGTCCCAGCTCATCGAGCCGGCGGAGTGGCAGCACAGGTCGCGCTCGGTGGGCCACTCGATGAGCACGTCCTCGCTGGCCGGGTAGAGGGTCAGCGCCGACGGGTCGAACGTGAACCGGGAGATCCGGTTGACCAGCGGCGTGCCCTTGGGCGAGTAGAACAGGTACACCCAGCGGTTGCTGGCGAAGCCCGGGTGCAGCGTGATGCCGATCAGCCCGTCCTCGTACCGTGCGTCGAGGGCGAGGGTGAGCGCCACGGTGGTGGTCTTCGTCGCCGGGTTCCAGATGCGGACCTGGCCGCCGCCGTTGGTGGTGCCCCGGTTGATGTAGAAGACCTTGCCGTCGGGTGCGACGGCCAGTTCGATCGGCTCGCCCATGGAGAGGCCGCCGTCGAGGGCGACCTTCTCGAAGCCGCTGGTGGCCGGGGGCGCGAGCGCCGCCGCGACGGCGGCCTCCGAGGAGGTACGCGCGGGCGCCTCGGCGGGTGCGGGGTGGTCGCCGGCGTGACCGGGGTGAGCGGCGGCCGGCGGTGGGCCGACCGGGGCGAGGGCGGTGAGCAGGACGGTGGCGACGACCAGCAGTCGGCGCGGGACAGGGGACACGAGACCTCCAGGGGTGGGGATCTCGGTGCCGCTCCCGCCGACTGGAGGAGCACCGGGTGGTGTGTCCAGACATTAACGCCTTTCACTCGACCAGAACAGAACTTCAGTCCGGTGAATCGAAAGTAATCCACGCGTTGACGAAAGCTCCGGGGCCCCATCAGGCGACTTGTCGGCACCGGCGGGCGGGGTCTTCACAAGCCGGCAACCGCCACGTAGTTTGGCGACGGTATTGGGAGCGCTTCCAGCGGCGTCCCTCGATGAACGGGAGTGACTGACATGAGACGCAGACCGGTACTCGCCGCGGCCGCCGCCACGTCGGCGTTGACCGCCGCCACCGCCCTGGCCCTGATCCACGCGCCGGCGGCCGTCGCCGCCGAGTCGGCCTTCTACGTCGACCCGGCCACCGCCGCGGCCGGCTGGGTCGCCGCCAACCCCGGCGACCCCCGCGCCGCCGTGATCCGGGACCGGATCGCCACCGTGCCCCAGGGTCGCTGGTTCACCCGCACCAACACCTCGACCGTACGCGCCGAGGTGGACGCCCTGGTCGGAGCGGCCGCCGCGGCCGGCAAGGTGCCGATCCTGGTCGTCTACAACATCCCCAACCGGGACTGCAGCGGCGCGAGCACCGGCGGGGCACCGGACCACGCCACCTACCGGCAGTGGGTCGACCAGGTGGCGGCCGGTCTCAACGGGCGTCCGGCGACCATCGTGCTGGAGCCGGACGTGCTGCCCCTGATGACCAGCTGCCAGAACGCCGCCCAGCAGGCCGAGACGAAGGCCTCCATGGCGTACGCGGGCAAGAAGCTCAAGGCGGGCTCGTCGCAGGCCCGGGTCTACCTCGACGCCGGGCACTCGGCGTGGCTGTCGCCGAGCGAGGCGGCCTCCCGGCTGCTCGGCGCGGACATCGCCAACAGCGCGGACGGCATCTCCCTGAACGTCTCCAACTACCGGCGCACCGCCGACGAGGTCGCGTACGCCAAGGCGATCATCGCGGCGACCGGCGTGTCCCGGCTGAAGGCGGTCATCGACACCAGCCGCAACGGCAACGGACCGGCCGGCTCCGAGTGGTGCGACCCGGCCGGCCGGGCCATCGGCACGCCCAGCACCACCGCCACCGGCGACGCCGCGATCGACGCGTTCCTCTGGGTGAAGCTGCCCGGCGAGTCCGACGGCTGCATCGCGCCGGCCGGCCAGTTCGTCCCGCAGCGGGCGTACGACCTGGCGATCGCGGCCGGGCCGGTGCCGACGACGAGCGCGCCGACGACGGCACCGCCCACCACGGCACCGCCGACCACTCCTCCGCCCACCACGGCACCGCCGACCACGGCACCGCCCACCACTCCCCCGCCGGCGGGCCGCTGCACGGTCACGTACACCCCGAACGTCTGGACCGGCGGCTTCACCGCCGAGCTGCGGGTGACCAACAACGGTGCCGCGCTCAACGGCTGGACACTGAGCTTCGCCCCGGGGGCCGGCGTCCGGCTGACCAACGGGTGGAACGGCGACTGGAGCCAGTCCGGTGATCGGATCACCGTCCGCAACGCCACCTGGAACGGCAACCTGGCCAGCGGCGGCACCGCCAGCGTCGGCTTCCAGGGCACCTTCACCGGGAGCGCCCTCCCCGCGTTCGGCGGCTGGACGCTCAACGGCACCGCCTGCTCCTGACCGACGAGGAACCGCCGGGCCCGTCGTCGGACGACGACGGGCCCGGCACGGTACGCCGCGGTCAGGCGCCCTGCCCCTGGTTCTGCATCAGGCCACCGTCCATGAAGTACGTCGAGCCGGTCACGTAGTCGGCGTCGTCGCTGGCCAGGAAGACCGCCAGCTTGGCGATCTCGCCGGGCTCCGCGGCACGCTTCCACGGGATGCTCTGCACCTGCTCCTCCAGGTACTTCGGGTTGTCGATCGCCTCCTGGTTGAACGGGGTCAGCACCATCCCCGGCCCGATGTTGTTGACGTTCATGCGCATCGGGGCGACCTCCAGCGCGAGGCTCTTGGCCAGCTCCAGCATGCCGCCCTTGCTGGAGTCGTAGTCCGCGCCACCGGCCCGGGCCACCTCCTGGTGGACGGAGGTGATGTTGATGATCTTCCCCTGGCCGCCCTCGTCGCGGCGGTGCCCCACGAACCGCCGGCAGCAGAAGAACATCCCGTACAGGTTGGTGCGGATGCACCGGTCCCAGGTCTCGGTGTCGAGATCGGCCACGGGGATACCGGAGGCGTCCACGCCCGCGTTGTTCATGAGGATGTCCAGCCGGTCGAACTCGGCCAGCGCCTCGTCGAACATGGCCTCGACCTGGTGCTCGACGCTGATGTCGCCCTGCACCACGACGGCCCGCTGGCCGGTCTTCTCGATCTCGGCCTTCGTGTGGTTCGCCCCGGCGTGGTCGTGCAGGTAGTGCACCACCACGTCGGCGCCCTCCCGGCCGAACTCGATGGCCGTGGCCTGTCCGATACCCGAGTCGGAGCCGGTGATCAGGGCGGTCTTCCCGGTGAGCCGTCCGGTCATGAGCGTGCTCCTTCCGTCCGTCCCGTACCGGCCGGCACGGGTTGCCGCGGTCGGCCCGCGGCCTCGCGGCGCCGCTCCATGGCCTCGGTGAGGTGGCCGGCGGCGTTGATCAGCCCGATGTGGGAGAACGCCTGCGGGAAATTCCCCAGGTGCTCCCCGGTGACCTGGTCGATCTGTTCGGCGTACAGGCCCAGGTCGTTGACCCGGCCGGCGAGCTGCGCGAACAGGTCGCCGGCCCGGTCCACCTCGCCGGCCAGGGCCAGGCAGCCGACCAGCCAGAACGAGCAGATGACGAATCCCGCCGGATCGTCGTCCCAGCGGCGCAGCAGGCCGCCCCGGGACAGCCGGCGTTCGACCACGTCCATCGTCGAGCGCATCCGCTCGTCGTCGGCGGGCAGGAAACCCACCAGCGGCATGATCAGGACCGAGGCATCGAGGTGGTCGGAGCCGAACGCCCCGGTGTACGCGCCGATCCGGTCGTTCCAGCCCCGGGTGAGCACCGCCGCACGGACCTCGTCGCGGGCCGCCGCCCAGCGGGCCACGTCGGACGGCTCGCCCAACCGGAGACCGAAACGCACCGCCCGGTCCAGCGCCGTCCAGCACTGCACCTTCGACGAGACGTAGTGGCGTTCGGCGTCCCGGGCCTCCCACATGCCGGCGTCCGGCTTCCGCCAGGTGACGGTCGCCTGGTCGGCCAGCGAGCGCAGCAGGTGCCGCACGTCGGGCATCATCGGGTCGAGGTAGTGCCGCATGAGCCAGGCCGCGTCGAGGACCTCGCCCAGCACGTCGGTCTGCCGCTGCTTCCAGGCGTCGTTGCCGACGAAGACCGGCCGGCTGTCGGCGTACCCGGGTAGGTGGTCGAGGGTGTGCTCGGTGAGGTCCCGCTCGCCCTGGACGCCGTACATGATGGGCACCGGCTCGTCACCGATCCGGCCCATCGCCCGCGCCACCCAGGCGAACTGCCGATCGGCCTCGTCCGGGCAGGCCGCACGCCACAGCGCCTGGAGGGTGAGGCTGAAGTCCCGAACCCAGACGAAGCGGTAGTCGTAGTTGCGGTCGCCCCCGAGTTCCTCCGGCAGCGAGGTGGTCGCCGCGGCGACGATTCCACCGCTGGGCCCGTAGGTCATCCCCTGCACGACGAGGGCGCTGCGCCGGACCACGTCGCGGAACAGCCCCCGGTAGTGGTCCCGGTGCAGGTCCGCCCAGGAGCGCCAGCCGGCGACCGCGTCGGCGACCACCCGGTCGGCGTCGGGCAGGTGCGGCGGTGCCGCGTCGTAGGTCGGCGCGTACCCCAGGGTGAACTGGTACGTCTCACCGGCCCGCACCGTGAACGTCGCCGAGGCGTTGCCGTCGCCGCAGGTCAGCGGCACGTCGCCGCGCAGGCTGAGGTGGCAGGCGCCGGCGGTCGCACCGATCGCCCCGTCGGTCTCCACCAGGTACGCCATGACCCGGCCGTACTCGAACCGCGGCTGGTAGTCCAGCCGCACCGCCACCGCTCCGGACAGGCCCTCCACCACCCGCCCCAGGACGCGCGGTGAGCGCAGGCCGATGTCGTGGCCCCGCGCACCGGGTTCCAGCGCGAGCGCGTCGGTGACCGCCACCGTTCCCTGCCCGGTGGTGAAGACGGTCCGCAGCACGAGCGTGTCGTCCAGGTAGGACCGGTCGGTGGTGAAGGTCCCCACCGGCCGGATCGACCAGTGCCCCGCGTCGTCGCCGAGCAGCCGGCCGAAGACCGACGGTCCGTCGAACCGTTCCGGACACCACCAGTTGACCGACCCGGCCCGGTCCACCAGGACGGCGCTGCGTCCGTCCGCCAGGAAGCCGTGTTCGCTGATCCTCCCGCTGTCCACGGCGGTGCCTACCCGGGCCGCAGGGGCGACATTCCCGCAATGACCGGGTGACCCGGCGTTACCGCCCGACGAGCGGGGGAACATCCGTGGTTGACGAAGGAGGATGCTCATGACCACACCGTCGAGTCCGACCTCGGCCTGGCGGCCCGGCATGCCGGGCGGCGACACCCTCCCGTCCGGTCCCGCGGGCCGCCCCGCCGCGCCGAGCGGCGACGGGCACGGCCCGGAGACCGGTTCACCCACCGTGACGATCGGGTCGTACCCGGACTATCCGTCCGCGCAGCGGGTGGTCGACCATCTCGCCGACAACCGGTTCCCGGTGGAGCACACCGCGATCGTCGGCACGAACCTCACCCTGGTGGAGACGGTTCTCGGCCGGATGAGCACGGCACGCGCGGCACTGGTGGGCGCCGGCAGCGGCGCCTGGTTCGGTCTCTTCATCGGACTTCTGTTCGGGATCTTCACCGTCGGCAACTGGATCGCGGTGATCCTGGTCGGCCTGGTCATCGGTGCTATCTGGGGCGCGGTGTTCGGGGCGGTCACGCACGCGATGACCGGGGGGCGGCGGGACTTCACCTCGGCCAGTTCCCTGCGCGCCGGCCAGTACGCCGTCACGGTGGACGCCCAGTTCGCCGAGCAGGCCCGGCAGTTGCTGGGCCGACTGCACCTGGGCGCCGGCCAGCCGAGCGCCCGCTGACCGACCTACCGAACGGCCGCCCCGGCACCACGCCGGGGCGGCCGTGTCGTGTACGCCTCGAGGGCGGCAACTTCGGGGAAGGTGCTGGCTGCGGTGCGAGGGAGGGGACATCCTCCCCGAAGTTGTCCCCTCCTGGCCGACGAGGAGGGACCCAGGCGGCGGGGTTGAGGCGGTCCGTTCAGATTCGAAGGGTTGCCTAGGGGTTCGGGGATGTGGCCTTGCTGTGCAGCTTGGGGATGGTTGTTAAGTTTTGAAATAGTGCTACTCTTGGGCACGTGACCGAGAGCCTGGAGCCGGACCGACTGACCGCCTGGCGGGCCTACATAGAGGCCAGCCAGCGGCTGTTCACCCACCTGGAGGAGGACCTGCGTGTCGCGAGCGAGCTGAGCTTCGCCGACTACCACGTGCTGGTGCTGCTCTCCGAGGCGCCGGGCCAGCGGCTGCGGATGGGCGAGCTGGCCAGCCGCCTGGTGTTCTCGCCGAGCCGCCTGACGTACCAGATCTCGTCCATGCAGAAGCGTGGGCTGGTCGCGAAGGAGGCCTGTCCGGCGGATCGCCGGGGCAGCGAGGCGGTACTGACCGCCACCGGGCTGCTCACCCTGCGGGAGGCCGCGCCACACCACCTCGCGTCGGTCCGCAACCGCCTGATGGACGACCTCGACGACACCGAGGTCGCCTGCCTCACCCGGATCTTCGAACGGCTCGGCCGGCGCCTGCGCGCCGAGCGGGACGCGTCGACCCTCACCAGCGACAGCCAAGGAGCCTGAGATGCCCGCGATCACCGTCGACAACGTCCTCGTCCTGCCCCGCCTGCCCCGGCTCGACGAGTCCACCGCCTTCCGGCCGGTCCGCCGGCTGACCACCGCGCCCAGCGGCTACGAGGGTGAGGGCTTCCCGGTGCGCCGGGCCTTCGCCGGGGTGCCGATGACCGAGCTGGACCCGTTCATCCACCTGGACCAGATGGGCGAGGTGGACTACGCGCCGGGCGAGCCGAAGGGCACCCCGTGGCACCCGCACCGCGGCTTCGAGACCGTCACCTACATCATCGACGGCATCTTCGACCACCAGGACACCCACGGTGGCGGCGGCACCATCACCGACGGCGACACCCAGTGGATGACGGCCGGCAGCGGCCTGCTGCACATCGAGGCGCCGCCGGAGCACCTGGTGATGAGCGGCGGGCTCTTCCACGGCACGCAGCTCTGGGTCAACCTGCCCCGGGTCGCCAAGATGACCGCCCCGAAGTACCAGGACATCCGCGGCCGGGAGTCGGCGCTGCTGACCACGCCGGACGGCGGTGCGCTGATCCGGGTGATCGCCGGTGAGGTCGCCGGGCACCAGGGTCCGGGCTCGACCCACACCCCGATCAGCA
The DNA here is from genome assembly GCF_044465805.1 of Micromonospora sp. NPDC049497. NCBI lineage: Bacteria > Bacillati > Actinomycetota > Actinomycetes > Micromonosporales > Micromonosporaceae > Micromonospora > Micromonospora sp. NPDC049497. The sequence continues at coordinate 28,266 of NZ_JBITMC010000015.1, forward strand.
TCACGCACGTGACGGTGCAGCCCGGCGCCCAGGTCGACCTGCCCTGGAACCCGGACTTCAACGCCCTGGTGTACGTCCTGGGCGGTCGGGGCACGGTGGGCATCGGACGCCGGCCGTTCCACACCGGCCAGCTCGCGGTGCACGGCCCCGGTGACGCCCTGCGGTTCGCCGCCGACGCCCAGCAGGACGGCAACACCCCGGCGCTGGACCTCTACATCATGGGTGGCCGGCCGATCCGGGAGCCCGTGGCGCACTACGGCCCGTTCGTCATGAACACCCGCGACGAGCTGCTCAAGGCGTTCGAGGACTTCCAGGCCGGCAGGCTCGGCGTCATCCCCGCCGAGCGGCTGCCGCACACCGACGGGCAGGGCCCCCGCCCCTGACCGTCCCGAGGCAGGACAACGGTGGGCGCCCCGATCTACTCGGGGCGCCCACCGCCGTGTCGGGGCCGCCTAGGAGACGGCGAATATGCCGGCCACGCCCAGGATCACCATCACCAACACGGCTACCACCGCACCCCGCTCCCCCTCCACCGCCTGCTCGCGGTACTCGGTCACGGAGTTCGTCGTCTCGCCGGGCATGGTGTGGCCTCCTCGCGTTTGCGCGTCGTCGTCGTGTGGGTATCGCCGGGGGCAGCCGTCCAGGTCACCGTGGTGCCGACGGCGTACGAGCCCTCAGCGAGGGTCGTACCGTGAGGACGTCGTCGACCTCAGGAGGGCTGGACCGTTGACGCTGCAGGAGTGGTTCCTCTCCGCGGGCGAACGCGCCAACCCACGGTCAGAGTTACCCGTATGGACCAGTGGAAACCTTGCCGAGCCGTTAATTCACGGTGCCGATTACTTCGACCGGCTGGTGGACGAGGTGCAGGCGCTGGAGGCCGGCGACCACCTCTTCTTCACCGACTGGCGGGGTGACCCGGACCAGCGGATGCGGCCCGACGGGCCCACCGTCGCCCAACTGTTCGCCCAGGCCGCGCAGCGCGGCGTGGTGGTCAAGGGGCTCGTCTGGCGGTCCCACCTCGACGCGTTGGCGTACAGCGAGGATGAGAACCGGAACCTCAGCGAGACGATCTCCGCCGCCGGCGGCGAGGTGCTGCTCGACCAGCGGGTCCGCCGGGGCGGCTCGCACCACCAGAAGCTGGTGGTGCTGCGCCACCCGCGCGCGCCGGAGCGGGACGTCGCCTTCGCCGGCGGGATCGACCTGTGCCACAGCCGCCGCGACGACGCCGACCACGCCGGCGACCCCCAGGTCGTGGTGATGTCCGCCCGGTACGGTGACCGGCCGCCCTGGCACGACGTGCAGCTCATGGTGCGCGGCCCGGCGGTCGGGGCCCTGGACACCAGCTTCCGGGAACGGTGGACCGACCCGATGCCGCTGGACTCGGAGAACCCGATGGCGTACGTGCGGGATCGCTTGCGCGGCGCGGACCTGCGCCCGGACCCGCTGCCCGACCAGCCACCGCCCCCGCCGCCCTGCGGCCCGCACCACATCCAGGTGCTGCGCACCTACCCGGCCGTCCGGCCCCGGTACTCGTTCGCCCCCGACGGCGAGCGGACGGTGGCCCGGGGTTACACCAAGGCGGTCCACCGGGCCCGCCGGCTGATCTACCTGGAGGACCAGTACCTCTGGTCGACCGAGGTGGCCGAACTCTTCGCGCAGGCCCTGCGGGACAACCCGGACCTGCACCTCATCGCGGTGGTCCCCCGCTTCCCGGACGTGGACGGCCGGCTCGCGCTGCCACCGAACACGGTCGGCCGGGAGCAGGCGCTGTCCCTGTGCGAGAAGGCCGCCCCGGACCGGGTGCACATCTTCGACCTGGAGAACCCCGCCGGGCAGCCGGTGTACGTGCACGCCAAGGTCTGCGTGGTCGACGACGTCTGGGCGAGCGTGGGGAGCGACAACTTCAACCGCCGGTCCTGGACGCACGACAGCGAGCTGTCCTGCGCGGTCCTCGACGAGACGCGTGACGAGCGGGCTCCGGTGGACCCGGCCGGGCTGGGCGACGGCGCCCGGGTCTTCGCCCGGGACCTGCGCCTGCGGCTGCTGCGCGAGCACCTGGACCGCGACCCGGCCGGCGGCCAGGACGACGACCTGCTCGACCCGGCCGACGCGACAGCGGCCGTCGTCCGGGCGGCCGACGAGCTGCAACGGTGGTACGACTCCGGGCAGAGCGGCCCCCGACCACCGGGCCGGCTTCGGCCCCACCGGGCGGAGCGGTTGCCCTGGTACACCCGGGCGTGGGCGTTGCCGGTGTACCGGCTGGTCTACGACCCGGACGGCAGGCCGCTGCGGGCCCGTCGCGCCGGCACCTGGTGAGCGGCCGGGCCGACCTGCGCCGGCACCGCCGCGCCCTTGTGCACGCTGAGACCGCCCGGGTAGGCGAACGAGGCCCGCGGTGAGTAGAAGCCGTACGGGATGGTCAGCGGGTTCTCGGGGCGCAGCGCGTACGTCGGGTGCGTCGGGTCGAGGAACTCCACCGACTCGATCACGAACGGGTCCACCGGCTCCGCGACGTACGGGTAGACGGCGCTGAGCAGTTCCCCGTGGCGGGCGGTGAAGTAGCGGTGGTGACCGCTGCTGATCGCCCGGCCGGCCTCGCCGACCTGGCAGTGGGCGCGGATCACCGGGATGCCACCAATCTCGGTCTGGGCGACCAGGTATCCCCGTTCCGTCTCGATGGTGGTACGCCCCAGGACCGCGGGGGCGCCACGGGCCGCCGCGTACGCCCGCACCCGCTCGCTGGAGGTGACGTACGTCGTCCACCAGCCGCCGGGGCTGTTCCCGCCGGGGGCGTCGGCCCCGCTCAGCGACACCCCGATGTAGGTCAGGGAGTACGCCCCGAAGCCGGAGGTCTGCGACTCGTCGTCGACGACGTACTGGTTGAGGAAGACCTGGCGATCCGGTCGGGGGGCGAGCCCCGCCGGCACCAGCGCCGCGACCGCGTCGTGGTCCGCCGGCAGCCAGCTGAAGAAGAGCGTGCGGCTGTTGACGACCAACTGGGGCAGGGCGGGGTCGAGCACGGGGCCTCCGAATGAGTGGTACCCGCGACGCTACGGCTGGTCCCGTGGACGGGACAACGACGGAAAGTCGACACCCGGAGCCTGTTATCCGAGGTCAGGGGGCCACCCGGCCGGGTGTCACCGACCGACCGGAGCGGCCCGTCGGTTGTCCGGTCGAGGCGGGAAAGCCGTTAGCGGGGTCACAATCGAGAGGGTTTTTGCCCCTTTCACGTTCTTGCTGACCGAAAATCACTTAAGTACATCGTACTTTCGGCTAGATTTTGGCGAGACGATCAGGCTAAGGTGACTCCCGAACGGACATCTGAAGCTAAACCAAAGCGTCACGTCTTTTATCCGCGGACGAGGTGCAGGGAGGACCACCCATGACCGCGCCAACGATCAGCGAACAGGCGACCAAGGCCGTGCAGAGCACCACGGAGAAGCTCGACCCGCGCGCGCTCACCGACAGCGCTGCCGACCTGCTGAACGCGATGGCGGCACTGCCGGCCAACCACCCGTCCCGCGCCGCGCTGCGCGACAAGGCGATCGAGGCCTGGCTGCCGCTCGCCAACCACCTCGCCCACCGCTACAGCGGTCGCGGCGAACCCACCGACGACCTCGCGCAGACCGCCGCCGTCGGCCTCATCAAGGCCATCGACAAGTTCGACCCGTCGCGCGGCGTCGACTTCGCCGGGTACGCGATCCCGACCATCATCGGTGAGCTGAAGCGCCACTTCCGGGACCGCACCTGGGACATCCGGGTGCCCCGCCGCCTCCAGGAGCTGCGGCTGGCCATCTCGGACGCGAACAGCTCGCTGCTGCAGTCCCTGGGCCGCTCCCCGACGGTCGCCGACATCGCCGCCCACCTCAAGCTGACCGAGGAAGAGGTCCTGGAGGGCCTGGAGGGCGCCCGCGCCTACAACGCGGTGTCGCTGTCCACCCCGACCGGCGACGGCGACCGGGCCACCGAGCTGGGCGACATGCTCGGCGGCGAGGACGGCGAGTTCGAGCTGGCCGAGCTGCGGGTCGCCCTCGGCCCGGCGCTCGCGACCCTCGACGAGCGTGAGCAGAAGATCCTCACCCTCCGCTTCTACGGCAACCTGACCCAGTCGCAGATCGCCGAGCAGATCGGCGTCTCGCAGATGCACGTCTCCCGGCTGCTGGCCCGTGCGCTGACCAAGCTGCGGGGGCAGCTCGACGGCACGTACTGAGGGGGTGGTGGGACGATGGCCGGGTCGGCGGGCCCGGCCATCGTCGTGTCCGCGTCCAGCCGGTGCGAGACTGGGCCGTGCTCTCCGACGTGCGCCTGGACCTGCCGGTGCGGCCCGTGCTGCCGGCGCTGGTCGCGGCACTGCGGTCGGCCGGCGCCGGAGTCCTGGTGGCACCGCCGGGCACCGGCAAGACCACCCTCGCTCCCCTGGCGGTCGCCGACGAGGTGACCGGTCGGGTGCTGGTCGCGCAGCCACGCCGGATCGCCGCCCGCGCCGCCGCCCACCGGATGGCCGCCCTGCTGGGCGAGCGGGTCGGCGAACGGGTCGGGTACGCGGTCCGGGGCGAACGGCGGGCCGGTCCCCGCACCCGCGTCGAGGTGGTCACCACCGGTCTGCTGGTCCGTCGGCTGCACCACGACCCGGAGCTGGCCGGCACCGGCGCCGTGCTGCTCGACGAGGTGCACGAACGCCAGCTCGACGCCGACCTCGCGCTCGCCTTCGCCGTGGAGGCCCGGTCCGCGCTGCGTCCGGACCTGTGGCTGCTGGCGATGTCCGCGACCCCGGAGGCGGACCGGTTCGCCGCCCTGCTCGGCGGGGACGGTCCGCCGGTGCCGGTCGTCCGGGCGTCCTCGGCGCTGCACCCGGTGACCCGGATCTGGGCACCGCCACCGCGACCGGTCGCGGCACCGGCCGGCCGGCCGGTCGACCGGGGGCTCCTGGACCACGTCGCGGCCACCGTCCGGCGGGCGCTGCGGGAGCGCGACGGTGACGTCCTGGTCTTCCTGCCCGGCGCCGGGGAGATCGCCGCCGTCGCCGGCCGGCTGGCCGACCTGCGCGCCGAGGTGGCGGTCCTGCCGCTGCACGGCCGTCAGCGGGGCGCCGACCAGGACGCCGCACTGCGCCCGGCCGACCGGCGGCGCGTCGTGCTGGCGACCGCGGTGGCGGAGAGCAGCCTCACCGTGCCGGGTGTGCGGGTGGTGGTCGACGCGGGGCTGTCCCGGGTGGCCCGGATGGACCTGTCCCGGGGGCTGGGCGCGCTCGTCACGGTGCCGGTGTCCCGGGCCGCCGCCACCCAGCGCGCCGGACGGGCCGGCCGGGAGGCCCCCGGGTACGTCTACCGGTGCTGGTCGCCGGCCGTCCACGAGCGGCTGCCCGCCCAGCCGGAACCGGAGATCGCCACCGCCGACCTGACCGGGTTCGCCCTCGAACTGGCCGCCTGGGGCGCACCGGACGGCGCCGGGCTCGCCCTGCCCGACCCGCCGCCCCCGTCGGCGATGGCGGTGGCCCGGGAGACCCTGCGCACGATCCGGGCGGTGGACGACGATGGCCGGATCACCGACCGGGGGCGGGCCGTCGCCGCCGCCGGGGCGCATCCGCGCCTGGCCCGGGCCCTGCTCGACGGTGCCGACCGGGTGGGTCCGGAGCGGGCCGCCGAGGTGGTCGCGCTGCTGGCCGAGGACGGCCTGACCGGGAACGGCGACGACCTGACCGCCGCGTGGCGCCGGCTCCGCGCGGGCACCGACCCGGGAGCCACGGCGCGCTGGCGCGCGGAGGTACGCCGCCTGCGCGCCGCCCTGCCCCCGGCGGCCCACGGGTCGCCGCGGCGGCACCGCGAGCCCGGCTCGACGGGCACCACCGCCCGGGGTGCCGCCCCGCTGACCGACGACCTGGCGGCCGGGCTGCTGGTCGGCCTGGCGTACCCGGAACGGCTGGCCCGGGTGCGGCGGCCGGGCGGCTCGGCGTACCTGATGAGCGGTGGGACCGCCGCGGAGCTGGCGGCCGGGTCGGGCCTGGCGGGCGCGGACTGGCTGGCCGTCGCGGTGGCCGACCGCTCGCCCGGTGCGCCGACCGCGCGGGTCCGCCTGGCCACGCCGGTCGACGAGGCGACCGCGCGGGAGGCGGGCGGACCGCTGCTGCGCGAGGTACGCGAGGTGGCGTGGTCCGGCACCGACGTGGTGGCCCGGACGGTGGTCCGGCTCGGCGCGGTCGAGTTGGTCGAGCGCCCGCTGGACCCGGCCCCGGACGAGGTGTCGGCGGCGCTGGTGGACGGCCTGCGGCGTACCGGCACAGGCTTGCTCACCTGGACCCCGGCGGCCCGGGCGTTACGGGAACGGCTGGCGTTCTGTCGGCGCGCGCTGGGCGACGGCTGGCCGGAGGTGGACGACGCGGCCCTCGTCGACGCGGCGCCGGTCTGGCTCGGACCGGAGCTGGCCACCGCCCGGCGTCGGGCCGACCTGGCCCGGATCGACGTGGCCGCGGCCCTGCGCCGGCTGCTGCCCTGGTCGGCGGCGGCCCGCCTGGACGAGCTGGCGCCCGAGCGGATCACCGTGCCCAGCGGGTCCCGGGTCCGGGTCGACTACGCCGATCCGGACGCGCCGGTGCTCGCGGTGAAGCTCCAGGAGACCTTCGGCTGGCGGGAGGCGCCCCGGGTGGGCGACGGCCGGGTACCGGTGCTGCTGCACCTGCTCTCCCCCGCCGGCCGGCCGGTCGCGGTGACCGCCGACCTGGCGTCGTTCTGGCGCACCGGCTATCCGCAGGTGCGCGCCGAGCTGCGCGGACGCTACCCCCGCCACCCCTGGCCGGAGGACCCGACGGACGCGGTGCCGACCCGGCACGCGACGCCGCGACGCCGCTGAGGAACGCGGGTCACTCCTCGACGACGTCGGCGATCACGGCGGTGATGTTGTCCGGGCCGCCGGCCCGCAGCGCCAGGTCGATGAGCTTACGGACGCACTCGCCGGCCTGCGGGTGGGCGGCGAGCACCTCGGTGAGGGTGTCCGGGCGGACGACGTTGGACAGGCCGTCGCTGCACAACAGCCACCGGTCGCCGGCCCGGGGCACCATCGTGGCGTAGGACGGGTTGACGTCGTCGCCCTGCAACGCCTGGGTCACCACGGCCCGCCGGGGATGGCTGCTCGCCTGGTCGGCGGTGATGACCCCCTGGTCGACGAGCATCTGCACGAACGTGTCGTCGCGGGTGACCTGCTTCAGCACCCCCTCCCGGTACAGGTAGGCGCGGGAGTCCCCGACATGGGCCAGAGCCAGGCAGGTGCCCGTGCGGGCGAAGAGCAGGGCGGTCAGGGTGGTGCCCATGCCCTGCCGCTCGGGGTCCTCGGCGACCGCCTGGCGGATGCGCGCGCCGGCCTGCTGGATGGCGCTCTGCAGCGCGGCGACGAGAGCGTCCTCCGGGGTCTCCACGTCCAGCGGAGCGACCGTGTCGATCGCGATGGCGCTGGCCAGGTCTCCGGCCGCCATCCCGCCCATGCCGTCGGCGACGGCGACGAGCCAGGTTCCGGCGTGCAGGGCGTCCTGGTTGCCACTGCGGATCAGCCCACGGTCGCTCGTTCCCACGGAACGCAGCTTCAGGGTCATGGGAGGCAGCCTGCCAGGCGGAGGGTCGAGTTGTCTCTAGGAGATCACGACCGAGCCCGCGGGGCGCGGCGAATCTCACTGTGGACCGCCCACGATTTCATCAGACCTGGTCGATTGACAGGGACCCCGGGCACTGGGAACATCGGGGCGATACCTGGGAGCGCTCCCAGGTATCGGCCCCCACCAGCAGTGCCACCACCAGCGCCTCACCCGTCCCGGAAGGACTACCCGTGACGTCATCCCGACGCCGCCTCGCGGTGCTCGCCGCGGCGGCCGCCGTCGCCCTGACCGGCGCCAGCGCCGGCACCGCGTACGCCGAACCGCCTCCCGACGCCCCCGAGCAGATCGACAACGGCGACTTCAGCGAAGGGGTCGCCCCCTGGTTCTCGTACGGCACCGGCCCGCTCGCGGTCACCGACGGGCGACTCTGCACCACCGTTCCCGGCGGGCTGGCCAACCCGTGGGACGCCGGCATCGGCCAGGACGGCGTGCCGCTCGTCGCCGGCGCCGAGTACACCCTCGGTTTCGACGTCTCCGCCACCCCCGGCGCCGCCGTCAAGGCCGTCCTGCAACTGGGCAGCGCCCCCTACACGACGTACGCCAGCGTGGACGCGACCGCCACCGGGACCGCCCAGCGGTTCACGCAGACCTTCACCGTGCCGGCCGACAACCCCAGCGCCCAGCTGATCTTCCAGGTCGGTGGGAACGCCGCCGAGCAGACCGTCTGCCTGGACGACGTCTCCCTGCGCGGCGGCGACCCGCCCGAGCCGTACGTGCCGGACACCGGGCCCCGCGTGCGGGTCAACCAGGTCGGCTACCTGCCCGGCGGGCCGAAGAACGCCACCGTCGTCACCGAGGCGACCGAGGCGCTGCCGTGGCAGCTCCGCTCCGCCTCCGGCGACGTGGTGGCCAGCGGCACCAGCAGCCCGCGCGGCGAGGACGATGCCTCCGGCCAGACCGTGCACTCCATCGACTTCTCGTCGTACCGGACCCCCGGCGCCGGGCTGACCCTCGTCGCCGACGGCGAGACCAGCCACCCGTTCGACATCTCCGGCAGCCTCTACGACCAGCTCCGGTCCGACGCCCTGCAGTTCTTCTACGCCCAGCGCAGCGGCATCCCCATCGACGGGGACCTGATCGGCGACGAGTACGGCCGCCCCGCCGGCCACCTCGGCGTGGCCCCCAACCAGGGCGACACGTCGGTGCCCTGCCAGCCCGGCGTCTGCGACTACTCCCTGGACGTGCGCGGCGGCTGGTACGACGCCGGTGACCACGGCAAGTACGTCGTCAACGGCGGCATCGCCACCTACCAACTGCTGAACACGTTCGAGCGCACCAAGACGGCGGCCACCGCGGACGGCGGCGCGGCGCTGGGCGACAACACCCTGCGGGTGCCCGAGCGCGGCAACGGCGTGCCGGACATCCTCGACGAGGCACGCTGGGAGCTGGAGTTCCTGCTGCGCATGCAGGTACCGGCCGGCGAGCCGCTCGCCGGGATGGCCCACCACAAGATCCACGACCGGCAGTGGACCGGGCTGCCGCTGCAACCCCAGGACGACCCGCAGCCGCGCGAGCTGCACCCGCCGTCCACCGCGGCCACCCTCAACCTGGCCGCCGTTGCCGCGCAGTGCGCACGGCTCTTCGCCCCCTACGACGCGGCCTTCGCGGGCCGCTGCGCCACCGCGGCGAAGACGGCCTACGCCGCGGCCAAGGCCAACCCGCAGCGGTACGCCAGCCCGACCGACAGCACCGGCGGCGGCGCGTACGACGACACGACCGTGACCGACGAGTTCTACTGGGCGGCGGTCGAGCTGTACCTGACCACCGGTTCCCGGGCCTACCTGACGGACCTGTCCGCGTCGCCGCACCACACCGGGGACGTGTTCGACCCGCGCGGGTTCGGCTGGCAGGGCGTCGCGGCGCTGGGCCGCCTCGACCTGGCCACCGTGCCGAACGGGCTGCCGGCCGCCGAGCTGACCCGCGTCCGCGCCTCGGTCACCGCCGCCGCCGACGACTACCTGGCGGAGCTGGCCGGGCAGGCGTACGGGCTGCCGATGCCCGGTGACGCCGGCAGCTACTTCTGGGGCGGCAACAGCAACGTCATCAACAACGCGGTCGTGCTGGCCACCGCGTTCGACCTGACCGGCGACCCGACGTACCGGGACGGCGCGGTGCAGGCGATGGACTACATCCTCGGCCGCAACGCGCTCAACATCTCGTACGTCACCGGTTGGGGCGAGCACGCGGCGGAGAACCAGCACAGCCGGATCTTCGCCCACCAGCTCGACCCGGCCCTGCCGAAGCCGCCCGCCGGCTCCCTCGCCGGTGGCCCGAACGCCGCCCTCCAGGACCCGTTCGCGCAGCAGTTGCTGGCCGGTTGCGAGCCGATGTTCTGCTACGTCGACGACATCAACTCGTACGCCACCAACGAGGTCGCGATCAACTGGAACTCGGCGCTGACCTGGATCGCGTCGTTCCTGGCCGACCAGGGCGACTCCGGCGCGGTACCGGCGCCGACCTGCGCGGTGACGTACACCAACCACGGCAGTTGGCCGGGCGGCTTCACCAGCCAGGTGAGCATCCGCAACACCGGCACCGCCGCCGTCTCCGGCTGGACGGCCCGGTTCGCCTTCACCGGCGACCAGAAGGTGACCAAGGCCTGGTCGGCGACGGTGACCCAGTCCGGCGCGACGGTATCGGCGAAGAACCTGTCCTGGAACGCGACGATCGCACCCGGCGCCACGGTGACCTTCGGCTTCAACGGGACCACCGGCGGCGGGGCCAACCCCGTGCCGGGCCTGGTCACGCTGAACGGCGGCGCCTGCGCGTCCTGATCCCGCTCGCGCGGCCCATGATCGCGGAGGAGCGGCCTCCCGGGCGCGGGAACACGGGAGGCCGCCCGTCCGTCCGGTGGTGCTCGCGCCACCACCGTCGTGCGGAATCAAGCGTGCGTGCGGCGGGTGGCCTTCCAGCTCCCGGAGGCCACACGTCCGACGGTCAGCCGCACCAGGCGAACAGCCCCGGGTTGGTGGTGTGCAGCTTGACCACCGTGCCCAGGGACAGGTACGACCCGGCCGGCAGCTCGGCGAAGATCGGGCCGTTCACGGGGTCGGCCAGCGTGGAGTAGTCCACCTCGCGCTGCGCGGCGGCCTCCAGCAGGCCGAGGCTCTTCAGCGTGCCCAGCCCGGCCTGCACGCAGGCAGCGCCCTCGTTGCGCGGAGCGGCCGACGCCGGCCCGGCGACGGTCACGCTGGCCACGAGCGCGGCGGCGGCCACGCCGCCCACGGTCATCGTCTTCCTCATGGCTGTTTTCCCTCTTCTCGTTGATGCGGGGTGTTCCTGGAGAGGGCTTCGCCGCGCACACCGCCGCTGGATGCACCACGGCGGAACTTCGTGGGAAAAGGTCGCCACTACCTCCCGGTCTCGGGGTCCTGGCCGCGTGGGCGGGCCCAGGTGAGGAAGCGGTCGGTCAGCCCGGCGGGGTGGGAGTGGCCGTTGAGCTGGCCCAACTGGTCCGCTGCCTCGTGCATCAGAGTGGCCAGGTAGACCAGCAGCGCGGCCCGGTCGTGGCGGTACTCGACCAGCAGCGCGAGCCGCGCCGGTGGGCACGGCCACTGCGCGCCGCACGCCCGGCACCGCCACAGCGGACGCATGGGTACGTGCGGACGTCCCGGCCGGCTCACCGCCCCGTCCCGCCCCACCGGCCCGGGTTGCGCCGCCAGCCGCCGGCCCGCCACCGCTGTGCCGGGGTCAGGTTGCCGGCGCGCCCCGGATCCATGGTGGGGATCACCCGGGTGGGGGCGTCCTCCCAGGAGACTCGGGGGTTCGGCAGGCGGGGCGGCGGCGGGACGGGGTCGCGGCGACGGAACGGGAACAGCACGGGCGGCCTCCTTCGGGGCGGACTGGACGGGCCGCCCGGACGCCGTTGTCCGGGCGGCCCGCGGTCCCGCCGACGGTTCGGGCCACGGCGGCGGTTCCGCTGCCGGAAACACTGCCGCGCGTCGCGCGACGGCCACACCGCGTAGCGATAGGGTCGGCGGACGTCTGGAACGTCCTTCGTGGAGGCGGGTGTGAACGACGCGCTGCGGATCGCCATGGCCGAGGCCGGCGTGACGGCGGAGTCCCTGGCCGACCGGGCCGGCGTGGACCCGAAGACGGCGGCCCGCTGGGTGACGCCGGGCAGGGTGCCGCACCCTCGGCACCGGGCGGCGGTGTCGGCCGCGCTCGGCCGGCCCATCGGCGAGCTCTGGCCGGACGTGGTGCGCCGCCGCGAGCCGGTCTGGTTCCTGCCCTGGGCCGAGGTGGAGCGCCGGGCCGACACCCTCCGCTCGTTCGAGCCGTCCGTGCTACCGGGCCTGCTCCAGACCGAGGCGTACGCGCACGCAGTGCTGAGCAGCGGTCCGCTCGCCGACGACGAGGTCGAGGGCTACGTGGCCGCCCGGATCGCCCGGCAGGCCGCCGTCTTCGACCGCCCCCGCCCGGCGCTGACCATCTTCGTCGTCGACGAGGCGGCGCTGCACCGGGGCGAGCCGGAGATCATGCAGCCGCAGCTCGACCACCTGGTGACCATGGCGCAGCGCCCCCGGGTGTTGCTGCACGTGCTGCCGCTGCGCGCCGGCTTCCACCCCGGCCAGGCCGGTGCCTTCGTCCTCGCCAGCACCGACGACGCCGAGGACGTGGCCTACATCGACGACCAGGCCGCCGGGCGGACCACGAAGGACGTTGCCGCCCTCTGGCAGATCTGGGACACTCTCAGGTCGGTGGCGCTGCCGCGCGACCAGACGATCCAACTCCTGAAGGCACGGCCATGGCTGACCTGACCGGCGCCCGCTGGCGCACCAGCACCCGCAGCAGCTCCAACGGCGGCAACTGCGTCGAGGTCGCCGACAACCTGCCCGGCGTCGTCGCCGTCCGCGACTCCAAGGACCGCACCGGTGGCACCCTGACGTTCCCGGTGACCGCCTGGCGGTCCTTCCTCGGGCACGTCGTGCACCGTTCGGACGCCTGACCCGGCGCCGCCCTCCGGGTGCCGCGCACCGGCGCGGAGCCCGCACCCGGACCGCGCCGGCTCAGCCGTCGGCCAGCACGCCGCGCAGCGTCTTGGCGAACTCCTCCGGGTGGAACATGAAGCCGCCGTGGTCACCGGGGAACTCGACCGGGCGGGTGCCGAGCAGCTCCGCCAACGCCACCGAGGTGGGGTACGTGACGAGGCGGGTCGACTCGACGCCGACCCCGACGACGACCCGGGCCGGCCCGGCGGTCAGCGCCGCCGGGTCCGGCCGCCACGTGGTGGTGAAGCGCAGCTCGTGGGCGAAGAACCGGGCGCTGTTGGCGAGGTCCTGTGCCGACGGCTCGCCCGGCGGCATCGGCATGTCGTCGCCGTACCCGGCGTGGGTCATGAACTTCCGCCACGCCGGCCCCGCACCGTCGGAGTGGAACGTGGAGATCATGTCGTCGACCGCCGTGCGGCGCTCCTCGGCGTCGGTCAGCAGCTCCAGCAGCGGAGGCTCGTGGGCGACGAGGGTACGGACCCGGCCCGGGTGCCGCTGCACCAACGCCAGGCCGGTGAGCGCACCACCACTGCTGCCGAAGATGTCGGCGGAGCCGGCGCCGAGCGCGTCGAGCAGGGCGGCCACGTCGTCGGCGCGCACCTCCGGGGTGGAGTCCTGCCCCGGGTCGTCGAGGGTGCTACCGGAGATGCCGCGCGGATCGTGGGTCACCACGGTGTGGTCGGCGGCGAGGGCGTCGGCCAGCGGCGCGAACGCGGCGGCGTCCATCGGCGAGCCCATGACCAGCACGAGCGGGCCCGAGCCGCGTACCTCGTAGCGCAGCCGTGCGCCCGGAACGTCGAGGGTGTGGACGGTCGTCATGATCGGTGGTCCTTCCGCTCAGGAGTCTTCTCGCCGGTACCGACTCCGGGAGGGCCCGGAACTCATCGGTCGCCGTGTCCTGGCGACACCCCCTACCATCGCCGGCATGGAGGGACCGATGTGGATCGTGGTCGTGGCGGTGGTGGCGCTGCTGCTGGTCCTCACCGTCACGGTGGTGGCGGTGCGCCGGCGCCGTCGGGCGGAGGCCGACGGGGCGGACGCGCTGCGCGCCGCCCGCCGCGCCATTCGGCAGAGCCGGCAGGACCAGCGCCGTCGGCGGCCCGGCACGATGCGGGGCAAGGGGTACGGAGGCGACGACAACCAGGGCTACAACGCCGGCGTGTCCAGCGAATCCGGCGGAATGCCCTGATCGGTCTTCCCGCGCTCGGTCGACGGTCGACGCCCCGACGAACGCCTCCTCGGTTCTGAGCCTCCTCTGTGAGCGGCATCGCCCCCGTGGGGCACCCGACGCCCGACCCGACGCCCCTAGGTTCGACACATGTCCACCGTCGTCGTTCCCGCACGGGGGTGAGCCGCTGGTCGGCGGTGTCGCCGATTCCGCCGCCCGGCCGGCTGCGCACCCTCGCCCTGGCCACCCTGGCCAACACGGTCGGCTCCGGGCTGTGGGTCGCCGGCTCGGCGCTCTACCTCACCCGGGTCGTCGGGCTGAGCCCGGCGCGGGTCGGGTTGGCGCTCACCGTCGCCGGCCTGGTCGGGCTCACCGCCAGCGTGCCGCTGGGCCGCCTGGCCGACCGGCGCGACCCACGCACCGTGCGGGCCGTCGTGCAGGTTCTGCAGGCCGGGGTCGCCGCGTCGTACCTGCTGGTGGACTCGTTCACCCTCCTGCTCGCGGTGGCGGTGGCGGACGCGCTGCTGGTGTCGGGCAACCTGGCCGTACGGGCCGCGCTGATCGCCGCCGTCGCCGGACCGGAGGGGCGGGTGCGCGCCTTCGCCACCCTGCGGGCGGTCGCGAACCTGGGCATCGCGGTCGGCGCCGGCCTCGCCGGGATCGCGCTGGCGGCGGACACGCCCTCGGCGTACCGGCTGCTGGTCGTCGGGAACGCCGCGACCTATCTGGTGTCGGCGGCGTTGATCCTGCGGCTGCCCGCGTACCCGCCGGGGCGCCCGACCGGCGACGCACCACGACGGGCGGTCCGGCGACCAATGCGCGACGGGCCGTTCCTCGCGGTGAGCGCGGCCTCGGCGGTGGTGTCCCTGCATCACGTGGTGCTGACCCTGGTCGTGCCGCTGTGGGTGGTGAACGCCACCGGCGCGCCACCGGTCACGGTGTCGGCGGTGCTGCTGGTCAACACGGTGCTCACCGTGCTCCTCGCGGTCCGGCTCAGCCGGGGTGCCCGGGACGTGGGGTCGGCGGCGCGGACGATGCGCCGGGCCGGGCTGACGCTGGCCGTCGCGATGCCCCTGTGGGCGGCCACCGCCGGGCTGCCCTCCGGGGCGGCGGTGGCGTTGCTGCTGGTCACCACCATCGGGTACACGCTGGGCGACCTGTGGCACGGCACGGCCGGCGCGGCACTGGCGTACGACCTGGCCGACCCGGCGGCGGTCGGCGCCTACCAGGGCGCCGACGGCCTGCTCGCCGGTCTGGCCCGGGCGGCGGGTCCGGCGGTGCTGACCTGGGCGCTGCTCGGCCTCGGTCCGCCCGGCTGGCTGGCCCTGGGGGCGGTCTTCGCGGCGACCGGCCTGGCCGTGCCGGTGTTGGTGCGGCACGCCTTGGCGCACCGGCCGGCGGCGGCTGTAGCAGGATCGGCACCGTGACCGACGAGATGATCGTGCGCCCCGGTGGTCCGGCCGACGCGAAGACGATCCTGCGCCTGCTCGACGACGCCACCGCGTGGCTGGTGGCCTGGGGGCGCACCGGCCAGTGGGGCGCCACGCCCGCGTCGGAGGATCCCCGGCGGGTCGTCCAGGCCGACGTGTGGGCGACCGGTGGTGGCCTGTGGCTGGCGGTGGTCGGCGACCGGCCGGTGGGCGCGCTGGTCGTCGGCGCGGCCACCGACTACGTGCCGGCGGCGACCGAACCCGAACTGTACGTGAACCTGCTGGTCACCGACCGGGCGTACGCGGGACGCGGGGTCGGCGGGCGGCTGCTCGCGCACGCCGCGGACCTGGCCCGCGCCCGGGGTCTGCCGTTGCTGCGGGTCGACTGCCACGCCGGCGACGACGGGGCGCTGGTCCGCTGGTACGAGCGGCAGGGCTTCACGGCCACCGAGCCGTTCACCGTCGAGCGCCCCGGTCGGAACCCGTGGCCCGGCCAGGTCCTCGCCCGCCGCCTGTAACCCCCACCCCGCCCCTGCACGCCCCACGCCGCACGCCCCACGCCGCACGCCGCACGCCCCAGGCCGCAGTTTCACGGAAAGAGTGGTCATTCCGCGCGGAATGACCACTCTTTCCGTGAAACTGCGGGCTCCGGCGGGGGCGGGCCGGGACCGGGCGGGGCCGACGGGCCGGGCTGGGCCGGTCAGCCGGCGGCGCGGAGTTTCGGCAGGACCTCCGCGCCGAACGCGTCGATGAAGGCCCGCTGCTCCTGCCCGACGTGGTGCAGGGCGATCTGGTCGAAGCCCAGCGCCACGTACTCCTCGAGCCAGCCGACGTGCCGGCCCAGGTCGGCGGAGACGTTGACGGCGTCGGTGACCTTCCCCATCGGGACGTCGGCGGAGACCACGTCGAAGTGCTCGACCATCTCCAGGTCCCAGCAGACCGGCGGCGCGAAGACGTTGCTGCGCCACTGGTCGTACGCGACCGCCTCGGCCTCGGCCTGGTCGGGTGCCCAGCTGACGTGCACCTGGAGGTGCAGCGGCCCCCGCCCACCCGCCGACCGGTAGGCGTCGACCATCCGCCGCAGGTGCTCGACCGGGGCGTTGACGGTGATCAGCCCGTCCGCCCACTCGGCGCACCACCGGGCGGTGGCCTCGCTGACGGCCGCGCCGATCAGGGCCGGCGGCTGCTCCGGCCGGGTCCACAGCTTCGCCCGGTCCACGCGGACCAGCCCGTCGTGGTTGACCTCCTCGCCGGCCAGCAGCGCGCGGATCACGTCCACACACTCACGCAGCCGGGCGTTGCGGATGTCCTTGCGGGGCCAGCCGTCGCCGGTGATGTGCTCGTTGCTCGCCTCGCCGGTGCCCAGCGCGGCCCAGAACCGGCCGGGGTACATCGCGCCGAGGGTGCCGATGGCCTGGGCGATGATCGCCGGGTGGTAGCGCTGCCCGGGCGCGTTGACCACGCCGAACGGCAGGTTGGTGGCCTGGAGCGCCGCGCCGAGCCACGACCAGGCGAACCCGGACTGGCCCTGCCGCTCGCTCCACGGCGAGAAGTGGTCCGAGGACATGGCGGCCTGGAACCCGGCCCGTTCGGCGTGGACGACCGCCTCCAGCAGGCGGCTCGGGTGGATCTGCTCGTGGGAGGCGTGGAAGCCGAACACCGTCATGGGCACCCTCCGTACCCAGGTCGGTGTCCGGCTAAAGCTTGCCCGGCCTACTCGGCGTGCGCGCCGGCGCCGGCCGACGCGGCGCCCTCCCCCACCCACACGGTCTTGGTGTTGCAGAACTCGCGCATGCCCACGGCGGACAGCTCCCGGCCGTACCCGGAGTTCTTGACACCGCCGAAGGGCAGCTCCGGGTACGACGTGGTCATCCCGTTGATGAAGACGTTGCCGGCATTCAGGTCGGTGGCGAACCGCTCCTGCTCGTCCGGGTCCCGCGTCCACGCGTTGGAGCCCAGACCGAAGGCGGTGCCGTTGGCCACCTCGATCGCCTCGTCGTACGACGACACCCGGTAGAGGCCGGCGACCGGCCCGAAGACCTCCTCGGTCCACATCCGCATGTCCGGGGTCAGGTCGGTGACCACCGTCGGCGGGTAGTACCAGCCCTGCCCGTCCGGCTTCGTGCCCCCGCAGAGCACCGTGGCGCCCTTGTCGACGGCGTCGCGGACCTGGGCGTCGATCTCGTCCCGCCCGCGCTCGCTGGCCAGCGGCCCCACGTCGGTGCCCTCGTCCATCGGATCGCCGACCTGCAGGGCCGCCATGCGCGCCGCGAACCGCTCCGCGAAGGCGTCGAACACGTCGGTGTGCACGATGAACCGCTTCGCGGCGATGCACGACTGGCCGTTGTTCTGGCAGCGGGCCGTGGTGGCCACCTCGGCGGCCCGGTCCACGTCGGCCGAGGGCATCACCACGAACGGGTCACTGCCGCCGAGTTCCAGGACGGTCTTCTTCAACTCGCGGCCGGCGATCTGCCCGATGGAGCGGCCGGCGCCCTCGCTGCCGGTCAGCGTCGCCGCCCGTACCCGCGGGTCGCCGAGGATCTTCTCGACGGCCTCGGACCCGACCAGCAGCGTGGTGAAGGCGCCCTCGGGAAAGCCCGCCCGGCGGAACAGGTCCTCCATCAGCAGGGCCGTCTGCGGCACGTTCGAGGCGTGCTTCAGCAGGCCGGTGTTGCCGGCCATCAGGGCCGGCGCGGCGAACCGCATCACCTGCCACAGCGGGAAGTTCCACGGCATGACGGCGAGGACCGGGCCGATCGGCTCGTACCGGACGAACGCCCGGGTCGCCTTCACCGCCGCCGCGTCGGCCGGTGAGTCCGCGAGGAACTCCGGTGCCTTCGCGGCGTAGAAGCGGCAGGCCGTGGCGCACTTGGTCACCTCGGCCTTCGCCGACGCGTACGTCTTGCCCATCTCCATGGTCATGATCCGGGCGATCTCGTCCCGCTCGGCCTCCAGCAGGTCGGCGGCCGCGACCAGCCACGCGCCCCGCTGGCCCACGGTGGTGCCGCGCAACTGCCGGTACGCCAGGTCGGCCCGCTCGATGGCCGCGTCGACCTGCTCGTCCGACATCGCCTCGTACGTCTTGAGCACCACTCCGGTGGCGGGGTTGGTGGTGGCGATGGGCATGGCCTGCTCCTGTCACTCGAACAGTGAGTGCCGCACGCCCGGCTCCTCCCGGTGACGGGCGGCACGACGGCGCTGGATGACGACCAGGTCGACCGCGGCGACCACCGCGAGGATCGCGCACACGACCCCGAGCCACACCACGTCCGCCCAGAAGGCCAGCACGGCGAAGATCGTCATGGTGACCAGGCCGAAGCCGGCCAGCACGAGCCGGAGGTTGAGGGCGCTGCGCGCCTGCACCGGGCCACGGAACCGCCGGGGCTGCGATCTCGTCATCACACCGACCTACCCGTCCTCGGCGTGCTTAACCGCGGGTGATTCCCGGCCACGCGGCCGGTGCCGGTGTGCCGCGTCACGGCCGTCGTGGGTTGCGTTACACCGGTGCGCCGGGAGCCGTCGACACCGGTCCGGGGCGTGGACGATGGACGCATGACCCTGACCCACGCGATGCCGGTGACCGTCGCCATCGCCCGGCGCGCCGACCCCGCCCGGACCGACGAGATGGTGGCGTGGATGCGTGCCGGCACCGCCCTGGCCGAGGCGTTCCCCGGCTTCCTCGGCGCCGGGTGGGTCCGCAGCGCTCCCGGCTCCGGCGAGTGGCACATGCTCTACCGGTTCGCCGACGACGAGACGCTGCGCCGGTGGGAGGAGTCGCCGCAGCGGCACTGGTGGCTGACCTCGGCGCAGGGCATCGTCGAGCACACCCGGGTCGAGAAGCGGACCGGGATCGAGGGCTGGTTCGACCCGGTGCCGGAGCCCGTGGTGGAGACGGTGCCGGTCAGCGCCGAGCCCACCGTCCCGCCACCCTCGCCGCCGCGCTGGAAGCAGGCGGTGACGATCTGGTTGGCCTTCTTCCCGCTCAGCCTCACCGCGACGTTGCTGACCAGCCGGTTCCTCCCCGAGGTGCCGCTGGCCCTGCGCGTGCTGATCATGACGCTGACACTGACGCCGCTGATGACGTACCTGGTGCTGCCCCGGATCACCCGGGCCCTGCACTGGTGGCTCCACGGCCAGCGGGGAACCTGGCGCTAGCACACGCTCCCTGCCCGGCGACAGCCTTCTGCCACAAAACCGACAGCACTTCACGTCGCCCCGACCCCGCGCATAGAGTTACCGCGCTGTCGCTCTCCGCTGCGGGACGGGGGAAGGATGCCTCGACGCTGGGTCGCCGCCCTCGCATGCCTGGTGGCGCTCGTCGCGCTCGCCTGCGAGGGAGGCGGTGAGGCCGCACCCCGGCCCACCCGCGGGACACCCTCACCCGGCGCCACCGGTGGCATCGCCGCCCTGGGCGACTCGATCACCACCGGCTTCGGCTCCTGCCTCGTCCTGGCCTCGTGCCAGCGCAACTCCTGGTCGACCGGGGACGGGCTGCGGGTCGACAGCGTCTACCGGCGCCTGCTGGACGACGACACGGCACTGCGGGGCAAGGCCCACAACCACGCCCGTCCGGGCGCGCGGGCCGCGTCGCTGGCCGGTCAGGCCGAGGCGGCCGTACGCGACCGCACCGACCTCGTGACCGTGCTGATCGGCGCCAACGACGTGTGCCGCGGCGGTGTCGAGGCGATGACCCCGGTGACCGAGTTCCGCAGGGAGATCGACCGGGGCCTGCGCGTGCTGCGGACCGGCCGGCCCAGGGCCCGGGTGCTGGTGGTGAGCATCCCCGACCTGTACCGGCTCTGGGAGGTCGGGCACACCGACGAGCGGGCGGTACGCGTCTGGCGCCGCGGCCTCTGCCCGGCGCTGCTGGCCAACCCCACCTCGGACGACCCGCTCGACCAGGCCCGGCGCGCCAATGTCCGGGAGCGCATCGGCGCGTACAACAAGCAGTTGGCCGCGGCCTGCCGTGCGTACGGGTCCCGGTGCCGCCACGACGGCGGCGCGGTGCACCGGGTGCGCTTCACCCTGGACCTGGTCAACCCGCTGGACTGGTTCCACCCCAACGCCGCCGGCCAGGACCGGCTCGCCGAGGTGACCTGGCGCGCCTGGGGTCTGTCCGGCTGACGCCGACCCCGGCCGGGGTCGCACGGGTCAGGGGCGACGCTGCCCGGGCACGGTGCCGCCGTGCTGGCGGTAGAGGGCGCGGGAGCGCTCCGCCAGGTCCTTCGTCGCCGACGAGTTGGCCCAGGTGCCCAGGACGATCGCCGCGCCCGGCACCACCTTCGCGAAGACCCGCTTGGCGGCCCGCACGCCGGCCATCTGCGCCAGCCGTACGCCGAGGCGCAGCATCACCTTGCCCAGCGGGTTCTGCCCGCCGGACCCGAAGAGGGCACCGGCGCGTTCCCGACCGGCGGCCACCCCGAGCGCGAGCCGCGCGCTCTCGGCGACCTTGTGCACCTTCTGGAGCACCAGCAGGTCGGTGGCCCGGTCCGGGTGCGTCGGGTCCACCCCGAACGCGGCGGCGACGTGCAGCACCATCCGCGCCTGGGTCCAGGCCAGCACCCCGACGTCGATCACCGCGCCGGGCAGCCCCGCCGCGCCGGACACGGCCCCGGAAAGGCGGGCGTGGTTGACGAACTTGCGGACCGCCTGGTCGGCCAGGGCCTCCGGCGACGCCGCCGGCTGCTCGGCGCGCGCCCGGGCCGCCCACTGCGCCGCCTCCGGCCCGAGCCGGCGCACCGCCTCCAGGGCGAGGTGCTCCGGAGCGTACTGCGGGTCCTCCCGCATCCGGTCCCAGAGCCCGGCCGGGGGCGCCTCGGGCACCTCCGGCGGCGACGTCCGCGCGACCGTGGGCGGCTGCGGCGGCAGGGCTGCGGGCTGGCCGTCGAGGGGCGCGGAATCGGTCACGAGATCTCCCGGGGGGTCACCAGGGGGCGGGGGACGGAGCGGGGGGTCAGCGGCGCTTCTGGAACCTGGCCGCCAGGCCCCGCAGCTTCTGCTGGTTGGCGGGCTTGGCCATCTCACGCCGACCCCGTTCGACCAGCTGCTGGCCCTTGGGTGAGCGCAGGAACGCGGTGAGTCGCTGCATCAGAGACATGTCGTCCTCCAGTCGGTGCTGCCTGCATCATGTGTACATCGCAGCGACAACATCTGTACCCAGGACGCCCGAACAGCAACCGTCCATAGTGGCCGGTCGGCAGCCTACCGCCCGGCGTCGAGGACCGCGTCGACGACCTCGGCGGCCCGCCACTCGTGCTGCGCGTAGTGCTCTGGGAAGGCCGAGACCTGCACCGCCTGTGCCGCGTCGGTGAGTCGCATCTGCTGCCAGCCGGGCACCTGCATCAGGGCGGAGAGGAACTGGCGGGTCGCGAACGCCGGATCCATCAGCTCCCCCACCTCGCCCCAGCCGCTGCTCGGGCGCTGCTGGAACAGCCCGACCGAGTCGTGGTCCCAGCCGATCGCCTGGTGCGGGTAGTTCTGCGACTCCGGGAGCACCCCACTGGCGTAGTTGTAGAGGGTGCTCTCCTGCATGGCGGTCGCGACGGCGATCACCAGCGCGCGCCGGGGCATGTCCATCTTCTGGCCGGTGCGCACGATCGCCTGGGCGTTGCGCATCTGGGCGCGGTCCAGGCCGGCGACCGGAGCCACGACGGTCGACTTCGGCTTCGGCTTCGGCTTCGGCTTCTTCGTCGGCGCCGGGCGGACGTCCGGGTCGGCGGCGGCGGTGGACGGCGCCACCGGCGAGGCCTTCGGGTCCTTCGCGGACCGGTCGTGGTCCCGCGAGGCGGCGTCCGGCTCGGCACGCTCGATCGGGGCCGCGGCCGCGTCGATCCGGGCCGCGTCGGCGGCGGCCTCGTCACGGGTCTGGGCCACCGCGGTCAGGCCGAGGCAGCAGACCAGGCCGGCGGCGAGGGCGATCCGGACCCGGCCGGGTCCGCGCAGGAGGTTCCGGGCGTACGCGCCGAGGGTGTTCGACTTTACGGACGAGGGGGTATCGTCCGAACGGTCAACGGCGGCACCGTGGGTGCGGTGGTCGTCGAGGGAGTTGGCGTCAGGCATCAGCCGAGGCTAGGCAGGCTCCTCCTGCGATTACGCATGGTGATCTCGTGGCGCTCCTCACGAAACCACCCCCGCCGGGGGGACGTCCCGGCACCGCGGCGACGCCGAGGGGACGGACCTCGGGAAACGGGCAGACCTCGCCCACCACGCGGCCCGGCCGCCCCCGGTCCGGAGGGGGACGAACCGGCAGCGGTCCCACCGTGATCACCCACGTCCCCCGTTCGGTGGAGGACCACGTGGCCGGTCGGCGGGCGGGCGGTGTCGCCGCATCCGGGACAGCTCGTCACCGCCGGGCCGGACCGGCGCATCGGCCGCGCGAGGAATGCAGGAGGATGGCGGGAGCGTTGCCCGAACCGGGCACCGTCCGCAACGGTGACCGATTGGCACATCCAGGGAGGTCCGTACCGGTGCTCGACCCACACGAGCTCTACGAGCTCACCGACGAACTGCCCGACCTCGGCCAGCCGGTTTTGATCCAGGCCCTCACCGGGTTCGTCGACGCCGGCAGCGCCGGCCGCCTGGCCCGCGAGCAGCTGCTCACCTCGCTGGACGCCCGCCCGATCGCCCGGTTCGACCTCGACCAGCTCTACGACTACCGCTCGCGCCGGCCGGTGATGACCTTCGTCGAGGACCACTGGGAGTCGTACGACGAGCCCGCGCTGGAGCTGCATGTTCTCCAGGACGACGACGAGACCCCGTTCCTCCTGCTCAGCGGACCGGAACCGGACCTGCAGTGGGAGCGGTTCGTGGCCGCCGTCGCCGGGCTCTCCGCCCGGCTGGACGTCCGGCTCACCGTCGGGCTCAACGCGATCCCGATGGCGGTGCCGCACACCCGGCCCGCCGGCGTGACCGCGCACGCCACCCGTCCCGAGCTGATCGCCGGCTACGAGCCGTGGCTGCAGCGGGTCCAGGTGCCCGGCAGCGTCGGCCACCTGCTGGAGTACCGCCTCGGGGAGCAGGGCCGCGACGCGCTCGGCTTCGCCGCACACGTGCCGCACTACGTCGCCCAGACCGAGTACCCGGCCGCCGCCGAGGTGTTGCTGACCTCGGTCTCCCGCAGCACCGGCCTGCTGCTGCCCGGCGACGGGCTGCGCGCGGCGGCCGAGGTCGTCCGGGTGGAGATCGACCGGCAGGTCGCCCAGACCGAGGACGCCGGCGCGCTGGTCCGGGCCCTCGAGGAGCAGTACGACGCGTTCGCCCGGGGACGGGGCGGAAAGAACCTGCTCGCGCCCGACAGCGCGCCGCTGCCGACCGCCGACGAACTCGGCGCGGAGCTGGAACGGTTCCTGGCCGAGCAGACCCGCCCCAACGACACCCCCGGCACCTGACCGGCGGGGCGACCCGGCATGGGGCAGGCTGGAACCATGCGCCTGGCGACGTGGAACGTCAACTCGGTGAAGGCCCGCCTGCCCCGACTGCTCGACTGGCTGGCCGGCACCGGACCGGACGTGGTGTGCCTGCAGGAGACCAAGTGCCCCGACGGCGCCTTTCCGTCCGACGAGGTCGGCGCGCTGGGCTACACCGTGGCCAGCCACAGCGACGGCCGGTGGAACGGGGTCGCCATCCTGTCCCGGGTGGGCCTCACCGACGTGGTGGTCGGGTTCCCGGACGAACCCGGGTTCCCCGAGCCGGAGGCCCGGGCCATCTCGGCGACCTGCGGCGGCGTACGGGTCTGGTCGGTGTACGTGCCGAACGGCCGCACGCCGGAGGATCCGCACTACGCGTACAAGCTCGCCTGGTTCGCGGCCCTGCGCGACACCTTGGAGACGGAGCTGACCGGGAGCCTGCCCCTCGCGGTGTGCGGTGACTTCAACGTCGCGCCCACCGACGCCGACGTGTGGGACCCGGCGTTGTTCACGCACTCCACCCACGTCACGCCCGCCGAACGGGCCGCCCTGGCCGCACTGCGCGACCTCGGCCTGTCCGACGTGGTGCCCACGCCGATGAAGGGCCCGCACCCCTTCACGTACTGGGACTACCGGGCCGGGATGTTCCACCAGAACAAGGGCATGCGGATCGACCTCGTGTACGCCTCGGCGCCGTTCGCGCGCGCGGTCCGGTCCGCGTACGTGGACCGGGAGGCCCGCAAGGGTAAGGGCCCCTCCGACCACGCCCCGATCGTGGTCGACGCCGACCTCGTCCCCGTCGTCGAGTCCTTCTGACCCACCAGGACCCCCGTTCCCTGGGGCGGGCGGGCCGGTCCTGGGCGCGATGTCTGGTTAGGGTGGGGTATGGCAGTTGTGAAGATCAACGCGATCGACGTTCCGCCCGGCGCCGGCGAGGAATTGGAGAAGCGCTTCGCGGCGCGGGCCGGCGCGGTCGAGAACTCCCCCGGCTTCCTCGGCTTCGAACTGCTCCGGCCGCTCGCCGGCGAGAGCCGCTACTTCGTCTACACGCGCTGGGAGAGCGAAGAGGCGTACCAGGCCTGGGCCGCCGGCCCCTCCCGCGCCGCCCACGCCTCCGCACCCGGCGAACAGCAGCGGCCCCCGGTCGCCTCCGGCGCCACGCTCCTCGAGTTCGAGGTCGTCCAGCAGGTCCCACCCCGCCCCTGACGCCCCTCCGTCCCAGCACGCAGTTTCACGGAAATAGTGGCTATTCGGCGCCGGATGGCCACTATTTCCGTGAAAGAGCGCCCTCTCGGCGGCGGGAGGGCGAGGTGGGGCAGGGGCAGGGGCGGGGGCGGGGGTCAGGGGTTTCGGGAGGAGACCAGGGAGGCGAAGGCGATGACGTTGTCGGCGTACCCGGTCCGGCCGCCGAGCCAGTCGCCGCCGCAGGTGATCAGCCGCAGGCCGGGCGGGCCGGAGTCACCGTAGATCCGGTCGGCCGGCAGGCGGTCCTTCGGGAAGTGCTCCACCGAGTCGACGCGGAACACCACCACCGAACGGTCCGCGCGGGTCACCTCGATCGTGTCGCCGGGACGCAGCCGGTGCAGGTCGTGGAAGACCGACGGCCCACGCTTGGTGTCGACGTGCCCGACGATCACCGCCGGTCCCGGCTCACCCGGGGTGGGACCCCGGTCGTACCAGCCGGTCTCGTCGGCCCGCTCCAGCGGCGGTACGGCGATCGAGCCGTCCCGCGCCTGGCCGACCGGCTCGACGTCGGCGGCGATCTCGATCGTGGGTACGGAGAGGCGCACCGGACGGCTGGCGGTCAGGCCGGTGCGCTCGCTGCGGGCCGGCTGGTCGGCTGCGGTGGTGGCCCAGTCGAAGGGTCCGGCGGTGCGACCGAGGCCGGCGCCGGTGGCGAAGACGCCGACCAGCACCAGCACCACCGCGAGGGGCACCGACCAGGGGCTCCGGCCGGGCCGGCGCCGGGCCGCGGTGGCGACCCGGTCCGGGGACGAGGAGGTGGTCATGGCGGTGGTCAGCGCCGGGCGACGCCACGGGGCCGCCGGGCCGACACCACCCAGAGGACCAGCCCGACCACGGTGAGGGCGACCCCGCCCGGGAGCAGCAGCCCACCGGTGAAGCCGCCGGCCCCGCCACCGAACCCGGTTGCCGGGCCACGGCTGGCTGGCACCCCCTTCACCACCTGCAGCATGGTCGAGGCGGTCTCGCCGTCCCGGCACTCCAGCTTGACCCGGTAGTTGCCCGGACGGGTGCGGTCACGGACCATCGGCGCGGCGGTGAGCAGGCCGCGCTGCGGCTGCACCTGCACGCGGCCGAACGCGTCGGAGACCACGGTCGCGGGGAAAGAGTTGTCCCGGCAACTGGCCTTGATGCCGACGAGGTAACCCGGTTCGACCGTGCTCGGGCTGACCTCGACGAAGACGGCCGGGCCGGGCTGCGACGGCTGCGGCTGCGGCTGCGCCGCGCCGACCGGGCCGGCCGCGAGGAGCGGACCGACGAGGGCGGCCATGATCGACAGCGCCAGGCCACCGCGGGTCACCGTCACCACAACCCCCTCCCGGCGTACGCGTCGCACCCGTTTGGTCGTACGGGATGGATCCTCTCATCCCCGGGCGAACATCACATCCGATACGGCGCAGTCGTCGCGTACGCTCGGATGGCTGTGACCTCCACCGACGCGCACACCGCCACCGCCCCGCGGAGCATCCGCACCTTCCACCCGCGCCGCGGCCGGATGAGCGGCCGCCAGACGACGGCGCTGGAGCGGCTGTGGCCGCTCTACGGCCTGCTCGTGCCGGACGCCCCGGCCACCGGCGTCGATCCGGCCGCCCTGTTCGGGCGCCGGGCGCCGCTGGTGCTGGAGATCGGTTCGGGGATGGGCGACACCACCGCCGCGATGGCCGCGAACGACCCGGATCGAGACTATCTGGCGGTCGAGGTGCACACGCCCGGAATCGCCAACCTGTTGGACCTGATCGAGCAGCGTGGGCTGCGCAACGTGCGGGTGGCCGAGGGGGACGCGCTCGACCTGGTCCGGGGCCTGCCGGAGGGTTCGCTGGACGCGGTGCACGTGTTCTTCCCCGACCCGTGGCCGAAGTCCCGGCACCACAAGCGGCGGATCATCCAGCCCACCCACGTGGCGCTGCTGCGCTCCCGGCTGCGGCCGGGCGGCACGCTGCACTGCGCGACGGACTGGGCCGAGTACGCCGAGGCGATGCGGGACACCCTCGACGGCGACCCGGGGCTGGTGAACGCGTACGACGGCTTCGCCCCGCGCCCGGCGCACCGCCCGGTGACGAAGTTCGAGCGCCGCGCCCTGGTCGCCGGCCGGCCGATCGCGGATCTGGTCTACCACCGTCGGTGACCGCCCCGGTTGGCGTGCGGGGTCATGATCCAGGCACCATGGACGCGCCATGACACTCACCGCCGCGCTGCCGAAGAGCCCAGACCCCGACACCCTGTACGACGCGTTCGCCGGTTGGGCGTCCGAGCGCGGCCTCGACCTCTATCCCCACCAGGAGGAGGCGGTCATCGAGATCGTCTCCGGCGCCAACGTGATCATGAATACGCCGACCGGCTCGGGTAAGAGCCTGGTCGCGATCGCGGCGCACTTCGCAGCCCTGGCCGACGACCGCACGACCTTCTACACCGCCCCGATCAAGGCGCTGGTGTCGGAGAAGTTCTTCGCGCTGTGCGAGGTGTTCGGCGCGGAGAACGTCGGCATGCTGACCGGTGACGCCAGCGTCAACGCGGACGCGCCGATCATCTGCTGCACGGCGGAGATCCTGGCCAACCTCGCCCTGCGGGAGGGCACCCGGGCCGATGTCGGCCAGGTGATCATGGATGAGTTCCACTTCTACGCCGAGCCGGACCGGGGCTGGGCGTGGCAGGTGCCGCTGATCGAGCTGCCGCAGGCGCAGTTCGTCCTGATGTCCGCCACGCTCGGCGACACCACCCGATTCGTCGACGACCTGACCCGGCGCACCAGCCGGCCGACCGCCGTCGTCCGCTCGGCCGAGCGGCCGGTCCCGCTACTCTTCTCGTACGCGATGACCCCGCTGCACGAGACCCTGGAGGAACTCCTCCAGACCAAGCAGGCACCCGTGTACGTCGTGCACTTCACCCAGGCCGCCGCGCTGGAACGTGCGCAGGCGCTGATGAGCGTGAACGTCTGCACCCGGGCCGAGAAGGACATGATCGCCCAGGCGATCGGGAACTTCCGCTTCACCTCCGGCTTCGGCAAGACCCTGTCCCGGCTGGTCCGGCACGGCATCGGCGTGCACCACGCGGGCATGCTGCCCAAGTACCGCCGCCTGGTGGAGACCCTCGCCCAGGCCGGTCTCCTCAAGGTCATCTGCGGCACCGACACCCTCGGTGTCGGCATCAACGTGCCGATCCGCACCGTGCTGTTCACCGGCCTGTCGAAGTACGACGGGGTGCGCACCCGGCTGCTCAAGGCCCGCGAGTTCCACCAGATCGCCGGGCGGGCCGGCCGGGCCGGTTTCGACACCCTCGGCCGGGTCGTCGTGCAGGCCCCCGAACACGTCATCGACAACGAGAAGGCCCTCGCCAAGGCCGGCGACGACCCGAAGAAGCGCCGCAAGGTGGTCAAGAAGAAGCCGCCGGAGGGCTCGATCGGCTGGGGTGAGCCCACCTTCCAGCGCCTGGTCGATGCCGAACCGGAGCCGCTGACCTCCAGCTTCCAGGTCAGCCACTCGATGCTGCTCAACGTCATCGGCCGTCCCGGCGACGCGTTCGCCTCGATGCGGCACCTGCTCACCGACAACCACGAGGACCGGGCCGCCCAGCGCCGGCACATCCGCCGGGCCATCGCGATCTACCGGGCGCTGCGCGCCGGTGGGGTCGTCGAGCAGCTCGACGAGCCGGACGAGGCCGGCCGGCGGGTCCGGCTCACCGTCGACCTCCAGCTCGACTTCGCCCTCAACCAACCCCTGTCGCCGCTCGCCCTGGCGGCGATCGAGCTGCTCGACGTGGCGTCCCCCTCGTACGCCCTCGACGTGCTCTCGGTGATCGAGTCGATCCTCGACGACCCGCGGCAGGTGCTCTCCGCGCAGCAGTTCAAGGCCCGCGGCGAGGCGGTCGCCGCGATGAAGGCCGAGGGCATCGAGTACGAGGCACGCCTCGAACTGCTCGACGAGGTCACCTGGCCCAAGCCCCTGGCGGAGCTGCTGGACGCGGCGTACGAGATGTACCGGCAGGGCCACCCCTGGGTCGCCGACCACCAGCTCTCCCCCAAGTCCGTCGTCCGGGACATGTACGAGCGGGCGATGACCTTCACCGAGTACGTGCAGTTCTACTCCCTCACCCGGTCCGAGGGCCTCGTGCTGCGGTACCTCGCCGACGCGTACAAGACGCTGCGGCAGACCGTGCCGGAGGACGCCAAGACCGAGGAGCTGGTCGACCTCATCGAGTGGCTGGGCGAGCTGGTCCGCCAGGTCGACTCCAGCCTGATCGACGAGTGGGAGCGGCTGCGCAACCCGTCGGACGTGGCGTC
The DNA here is from genome assembly GCF_044465805.1 of Micromonospora sp. NPDC049497. Lineage (NCBI taxonomy): Bacteria > Bacillati > Actinomycetota > Actinomycetes > Micromonosporales > Micromonosporaceae > Micromonospora > Micromonospora sp. NPDC049497. Next base: position 57,420 of record NZ_JBITMC010000015.1, read on the forward strand.
GGCGCAGGCCGCCCTCGACGACCGTCCGCCGGCGGTCACCCGCAACGCGCGGGCCTTCCGGGTGCTGGTGCGCAACGCGCTGTTCCGCCGGGTCGAGCTGGCCGCCCTGCGCCGCTGGGACCTGCTGGGCGAGCTGGACGCCGCGTCCGGGTGGGACGCCGACGCCTGGGCCGACGCGCTGGAGCCGTACTTCGAGTCGTACGACGCGATCGGGGTCGGCCCGGACGCGCGCGGACCGGCGCTGCTGATGATCGAGCAGGGCCGGGACCGGTGGACGGTCCGGCAGATCCTCGACGACCCGGAGGGCGACCACGACTGGGGCATCAGCGCCGAGGTCGACCTCGCCGCCTCCGACGAGGCGGGTGCCGCGGTCGTCCGGATCACCTCGGTCGGTCAGCTCTGAGAGGCGCTCGGGGTCCCGGACCCCGCGCAGCGCCAGCCGGGTGAACGCCGTCGCTTGCGTGAGCCGACTCGGCTGATCCACTCCGACCCGCACGAGGGCCCCCGGTCGACCGACCGGGGGCCCTCGGCGTCGATCTCGGACGGCTCGGTGACGAGCCCCGACTCAGGCCGGGCGGCTCACTCTGGAGCGCCGACCGTGGACGGCAGGACCTGGACGTCGTCCAGGTTCACGTAGCCGATCCGGTGACCGAACTGGACCTGCACGTAGCGCAGGTCGCCGCTGATCACGGTCCAGTCGCCCGGGGCCGATCCGTCGAAGGTGACGGCCCGGTAGTACTCGCTCGGCAGCACCCCGCCCACCGCGTACCGCTGGCCGGCGGAGAGCGTGTACTGCAGCGGACTGATCGCCTGGTAGGGCACACCGGTCGGGTAGGCGTCCCGCTCCGGGTAGGCCCGCCCGTAGACCGGGATGGTGGCCTTGCCGGGCTTCGGCGTCACCACGAAGCCGGTGGCCCACTTCCCGGTGCGTGCCGACTCCGGGTTGTGGAACCAGGCCTTCTGGCCGAGGTACCAGATCGCCGTCCAGTCCCCCCGCACCTCGGCCACCGCGTACGTCTGCCCGGCCGACGCACGGGCGCTGTGGTCCGGCACGTACATCGTCCCCGGCGAGCCGTCCGGATGCTCGCCCAGGTCCAACGCCAGCGGCGCGTCGTGGCTCGGCGCGCTGCGCAGCAGCACCGCCGACGAGCCGCGCAGCGGGCAGGGGTCGGTGACCGGGGGCGGCGGGCTCGGCACTCCCGGCGGCTGCCGCGAGCACCCGGTGAACGCCGGCTGGTTGCCGGCGAAGTCGGGGTCGATGGTCACCAGGCCGGTCTGCGGCGTGCCGGTGGACCGGAACGGCGCCTTCAGCAGATGGAAGTAGTGCGACCAGTCCCAGTAGGGCCCCGGGTCCCAGTGCATCCCGGCGACGTTCGCCGCCACCGTGCCGGGGACGTTGTCGTGACCGATGATGTGCTGCCGGTCCAGCGGGATGTTGAACCGCAGCGCCAGGTGCCGGACCAGCTTGGCCGAGGTGCGGTACATCGCCTCGGTGTACCAGGTGCCGTGGCCGGCGAAGCCCTCGTGCTCGAGGCCGATCGACTTGGCGTTGACGTACCAGTTGCCGGCGTGCCAGCCGACGTCCTTGGTCTTGATGTGCTGGGCGACGTGGCCGTCCACCGAGCGCAGTGTGTAGTGCCAGCCCACCCGCTTCGGGTCCTTGACCAGGTTGACGCTGGGCCAGAAGTAGCCCTCGGTGTCGTGGATGACGATGTACTCGAGCTTCTGCTGGGCCGGGCGGTTGCCCAGGTCGTAGTTGCCGTAGTCGCCCGGCCGGGGGCCGTACTTCTGGTACGGCGCCGGGATCCACTCGCAGCCGATGCCGATCGGGCACTCCAGCCCGTCGGGCCGCTCGGCGCGCCGCAGCCCGAGGCGGTGCAGGGCCGACTCGTCGGGGCTGACCTCCCGGGCCGGCAGGACCACGCGGTGCCCGTCGTCGGTCGTCCGGCTCGCGCCCGCCCGGAGCTGGCCGTACACCTCGTCGGCGAAGGCGGCCGCGGTGTCCTCGGCGCCGGCGCCCGAGTAGCGGGCCACCGCGCCGTACCAGGCCGCCGGGTCGCTGGCCGCGCCGACCGGGCCACCCAGTTCCTGCTGGTACGCGGCGAGCAGCGCCGCTCCGCCACGGATGTTCGCCGCCGGGTCGGATCGCAGCACCTCCTCGCTGGCGCCGGTCAGGGCGGCGGCGGCCTGGAGAGTCTGCAGCGCGGTGTCGGCCGGAGCGGCCGGGACGGTCCCGTCTCCGGACGGAGCGGCGACGGCCAGTGGCCGAGTTTCGTCGCCGCGCGGGTCCTCGCCCTCGTCGATGTGACCGCCGGCGGTCGATGCGAGGACGTGGGTGGCGTCGGTGAGGTGCATCGGGCCGTAGCCGCCACTGGTGCTCGGCTGTCCGGCATGGGTGTCCCAGCGGGACTCGAGGTACGACACGGCGAGCAGGACGCTCTCCGGCACGCCGAACTCGGCGGCCGCGGCGGCGTACTGCTGTTGCCGGTCGAGAGGTTCGGCGGCGGCGGGGCCGGCGGTGAACGGGGTGACCGCCACGGTGAGGGCGGCGGCAGCGGCGAGCAGGGTTCGCCTGCTCCTCGATCTCGTGGACAACTGCATCGGACCCCCTGGTCGGACCGGTGGACGATGCGGTCACCTTCACCCCGGGGCCGGCCTTTCGTCAATACCTTTCCATGCATCAACTCAACGAGAAGAAAACCTTCACCCCGCTCCGGGGCCGCCGGCCCCTGCCCGATACGGCAACAGCAATCACGTCAATCGCTGGGCGATGTCACTCCCGTCGATTAGAATGTATGTACTAATCGAGCAGTTGACCTGGGAGGATGCTCGTGACCGCGCCCGCCTCCACCGCCCCCCTCGCCCCCTACGCCACGCTCCTCGGCTTCACCCGGTACGTGAACCGCACCGGACCGACCAAGGCCACCTTCGTCGGCGGCCTTCGCAAGCAACGTGCCAGCCGCTCCGGCTTCAACCCGCACGGCCAGTTCGTCAAGGCGCTCAAGGCCGATATCGCCTTCCACACCGGGGGCACCCACCTCGACCACGTGCTCGACGCTGTCAAGCCGCGGTGGCGCCCGCTCTACCAGGCGCTGGTGCCGGGGGCCACAGCCTGGCTGCGCTCCCTCGGCGAGCCGCGGTCGGTCGACCTGGCCCAGACCCGCGACGCGCTCGCCCTGCTCGGCGACCTGCCCGTCAAGATCAACCCGCACTTCGGCATCCGGTACGCCGACGGGCGCGCCGAGGCGGTCCGCCTGCACTTCGACGAGACCCCGCCCAGCGACGAGGCGGTGCTCGCCACGCTGCACCTGATGGCCCGCCACATGGACGCGGTCCTGCCGCACGCCGAGCCGGTCCTGGTCGACGTCCGTCGCGGCCAGACGCACCGCATGCCCGACGGGGCGAAGCCCGAGGAAATCGAACGCTGGCTGGCCGGCGAAGCCGCCGCCTTCCAGTCCCTCTGGACCACCGCCGCCTAACCCCCACCCCCACCCCCACCACCCGCCACACCCCGCCTCCCCACCCCGCCTCCCCAGCGCGCTAATTCACGGAATGAGTGGCTATCCAGCCCCGGATAGCCACTCATTCCGTGAATCTGCAGGCCCGGTGGCGAGGTTGTCCACAGGGGCTTTCGCCGAGAGCCGGGGGTGGGCAGGGTTGGGGGGTGGCTCGCACTCCTCGACGGCCGGCCGAGCTCGCCGGCAAGGTGTTCTTCGCACGGGACGTGGTCCACCGCGGGTTGCTCACCAGGAACGACCTGCGGAGCAGCGCGTGGCGGCAGCTGTTCCACAACGTGTACGCCGACGCCCGCCTCGAGATCTCGCACCTCACCCGCTGTCGGGCCGCGGCGTCGTGGCTGTTCCCACCCGGGTGCGCCATCGCCGGGCGATCGGCGGTCGCGCTGCTCGGCGGGCCGTCGCCCGGCCCGGAGGAGCCCGTCGAGGTGCTCGTGCAACCGTCCGCGCGCTTCGGTCCACTGACCGGCCTGCGCATCCACGTGGCGCAGTGGCGGGAGGACGACGTGCTGCGGATCGAGCGGATGCCGGTCACCTCGGCGACGCGTACCTGCTGGGACCTGGCCTGCTGGCTCGACGCGGTGGAGGCGGTGGCACTCATCGACTCGCTGCTGCAGCGCCGCGCAGTGCAGCCCGCCGAGCTGACCGCATACCTGGCGCGTCGTCGCGGCGATCGCGGCGCCCGGCGGTTCGCCGAGGCGTTGACCCTGGTGGACGGCGGCGCTGAGTCACTTCCCGAATCACGCCTACGGGTACGGCTGGTCCGGGCCGGTCTCCCCCGTCCGGTGACCCAGCACGTGATCACCCGCGCCGGCCGATTCGTGGCGCGAGTCGACCTTGCTTGGCCGGACCTGAAGGTCGCTGTCGAATACGACGGCCAATGGCACGACGACCCGGCCCAGTTCCATCGTGACCGTCAACGCCTCAATCAGATCGTCGGTGACGGTTGGATCGTCCTGCACGTCACGAGTAAGCGCATGAGAGAAGACATCGACGGCGTCGTAGCCGAGATCCGCTCCGCCCTGGCCACCCGCCGCGCCACCCGGTGAGCCCTTCTACAGAGAAGGAGTGGCTATTCCCGGGGGAATAGCCACTCCTTCAGTGAATCTGCGCGGATCTTGAGAGCGGAGGCGAGCTACGCCGACAGGTACTTGGCCAGGTCGTCGAGGATCTTGTTGGCGGCGCCGACGCCGATGCCGGTCATCCAGACCTCGTCGCTGACGACGTGCGCCTTGCCCGCCTTGACGGCGGACAGGTTCTTCCACAGGCTGCCGCCGGTGACGGTGGCCTGCTCGGCGACCGCCTTCTCGCCGTACGCGGTCACGAACACCACGTCGCCGTCGACCTCGCTGATCCGCTCGGGGCTGACCAGGTCGAAGCGCTTGTCCTCCTTGCCGTCGAGCTTCTGCCGCTCGGGGCGGCCGAGGCCGGTGTCGCCGATGACGATGCCGGAGAACGAGTCCGGGCCGTACACGCGGATGGCGCCGGGGATGAACCGCACGATGGAGACCTCGCGGGTGGCGGCGTCACCGAGCGTCGCGCCGAAGTCCTTCGCCCGCTTCTCGTAGGTGTCGAGCAACCCGCGGGCCTCCTGCTCCTTGCCGAGGGCCTTGCCGTCGAGGAGGAAGTTCTCCTTCCAGGTGATGCCCACCTTCTCGGTGAAGACGGTCGGCGCGATGGCCGCCAGCTCGTCGTAGAACTTCTCCTGCCGGAACTTGCTGCCGAGGATCAGGTCCGGCTTGAGGGCGTTGATCGCCTCCAAGTCGGGCTCGGTGAGCACCCCGACCTCGGTGATCCCGGCGAGCTTGTCCTCGCCGAAGTACGTCGGCCAGCTCTTCGCCTCGCCGGCGGTGGCGGCGCCGACCGGCTTCACGCCGAGGGAGAGCGCGGTGTCGATCTTGTCGGTGTCGAGCACCACGACCCGCTTCGGCTCCGCCGGCACCTTGGTGGTGCCCATGGCGTGGGTGATCTCCCGGGTCTCCCCGGTGGTGGTGCCGGCGACCGGATCGCTCTCACCGCAGGCGGTGAGACCGACGCCGAGGGCGAGCGCCGTGGTGAGTGCGGCGGCGAGACGACGCATGAGGTTCCTTTCGAGGTACGAGCCGGTGCGCGGCGACGCCGCGCGGACCGGTCAGGGTTGGCGGGACACCGGAGCGGTGGCCGCCGGAGCGGAGGGGGTCGCACCGGCCGTCGGGTCCGGAGCCGGAGTCGGAGTCGGCACCGGAACGGGGGACGGGACGGAGGCGATGGGCGACAGGGACGGCGAGGTGAGGCCGGGCACCACGAGCGGCGCGCCGGTCACCGGGCAGGGAACGACGACACAGTCGAGGCCGAACACGTCCCGGACCAGGTCGGCGGTGAGGATCTCGCGGGGCGGCCCAGCGGCCACCACGGCGCCGGAGCGCATGGCGATCAGGTGGTCGCCGTACCGGGCGGCCTGGTTGAGGTCGTGCAGCACGGCCACGACGGTCCGGCCCCGCTCGACACGCAGCCGGTGCAGCAGGTCCAGTACCTCCACCTGGTGCGCCAGGTCGAGGAACGTGGTCGGCTCGTCGAGCAGGAGCGCCTCGGTGTCCTGGGCGAGCGTCATGGCGATCCAGACCCGCTGCCGCTGCCCGCCGGAGAGGGTGTCGACCGGCCGGTCGGCCAGCCCGGCGACGTCGGCGAGGGCCATCGCCCGGTCGACGGCGGCGGCGTCCTCGTCGGACCACTGTCGCCACCACCGCTGGTACGGCTGCCGACCCCGTCCGACCAGGTCCGCGACGGTGACGCCCTCGGGGACGAGCGGGCTCTGGGGCAGCACGCCGAGCCGGCGGGCGACCTCGCGGGTGGGCAGGTCGCGGATGGCGGTGCCGTCGAGCAGCACGGTCCCCCGCCGGGGCGTGAGCAGGCGGGCCATGGTGCGCAGCAGCGTCGACTTGCCGCAGGCGTTGGGGCCGACGATGACGGTGAAGGCGTCGGCGGGCAGGTCGAGGTCGAGCCCGTCCAGCACGGTCCGCTCGTCGTAGCCGGCGACCAGGTCGCGGGTGGAGAGCATCACGCCTCCTTGCAGGGGTCGGCGAACGGGAGTGTGGCGGCGCCGTCGCCACGGTGGCCGGCGGGCGGAGCCGGCACGGGGGCCACCGCCACCCGGCCGGGAACGGAGGCGGTCACGTCGGCCTCCGGCGACCGCGGAGCAGCAGGAACATCAGGTACGGGCCGCCGATGGCGGCGGTGAGCACCCCGGCGGGAAGCTGGGTGGGTGCGAACAACCGACGGCCGGCCAGGTCGGCGAGCACCAGCAGCAGCGCGCCGACGAGGGCGGCGCAGACCATCGGGGGACGCTCGGCGCGGACCAGCCGCCGGGCCAGTTGCGGGGCGACCAGGGCGACGAAGTCGACGGCGCCGACCTGCGCGGTGACCATCGCGGCGACGGCGACGCCGGTGCCGGCGAGGCCGATCCGGCGGGCCGTGGGCCGCAGGCCGATGCCCCGGGCGGTGTCGTCGTCCAGGGCGCTGCTGTTGAGCGCCCAGCCGGCCCAGGCCAGCACCGGCAGCAGCGCGGCGAGGGTGGCGGTGATCCAGAGCGTCTCGGTCCAGCCCTTCCCGGCGAGGGTGCCGATCAGCCAGATCTGCGCCCGCAGGCCGTCGATGGGGTCGGCGGTGAGCAGGACCACCTCGGTCAGCGCGCGCAGGGCGAACGCGACCGCGACGCCGGCGAGCACGAACCGCTGCGCGGCCAGCCCGTGCCGGGCGCCGAGGGCGAGCAGCAGCGCCGCCGCGACCAGCCCCCCGAGCAGCGCGCTGGGCGCGACGAGGACGGCGGCGGCACCGCTGGTGAGGGCGACCGTGGCGGCCAGGCCCGCACCCTGGGTGACGCCGATGACGTCGGGACTCGCGAGGGGGTTGCGGGCCACGCTCTGGATCAGCGTGCCGGCCACGCCGAAGGCAGCGCCGGCCACCGCCGCCAGCACCAGCCGGGGCAGCCGCAGATCGAGGACCACCAGGTCGTACGGGGTGCCGGCGCCGGAGAGCGCGCGGAGCACGTCGGGGGTGGCGACGTACGGGGTGCCGAGGGAGAGGCTGAGCAGACCGGCGACCAGCAGCAGCACCGTCGTCGCGGCGGCGACGAGCACCGCCCGGCGGCGGACCTGCACGCTGACCGGGCCGACCCGCAGCAGCGACCGCCCGGGCAGCCCGGCGAGGCTGGTGGGGGCACTCACGCGGTCACCACCTTGGCGCGGCGGACCAGGACGGCCAGCAGCGGGGCGCCGATCAGGGCGGTGACGATGCCGGCCGGCACCTCGCCCGGCGGGTCGACGAGGCGGCCGACGACGTCGGCGCCGAGCAGCAGCGCGGGTCCGAGCAGGGCGGACACCGCGAGGGTCCAGCGGTGGTCCGCGCCGACCAGCGCCCGGGCGAGGTGCGGGACGGCGAGGCCGACGAAGGCGATGGGCCCGGCGGCGGCGACGGCGGCTCCGGTGAGCAGCACGGCGGCGGCGCCCCCGCCGAGGCGGACCAGGCCGATGCGGTGGCCGAGGCCCCGGGCGACGTCGTCGCCGAGGGCGAGCGCGTCGAGGCCCCGGGCGACCAGGACGGCCAGGGCGAGACCGGCGAGGACGAACGGCAGCACCTGGGCGGCGACCGACATGTCCCGGCCGGTCAGCCCGCCGACCACCCAGAACCGGTACTCCTCGAAGGTGCGGGCGTCGATGCTGAGCAGCGCGTACACGACGGAGGCGAGACTGGCGTCGAGCGCCGCGCCGACGAGCGCGAGGGTGACCGGGCTCGCGCCGTCGCGGGCCCGCGCGGCGACGGCGAAGACCAGCACGCCGGCGCCGAGCGCGCCGGCGATGCCGAACCAGACGTACCCGGCGAGGGTGCTCACCCCGAACACGGAGATGGCCAGCACCACACCGAACGAGGCACCGGCGCTGATGCCGAGGATGCGCGGCTCGGCCAGCGGGTTGCGGGTGAGGGCCTGGAGGAGCACCCCGGCGACGGCGAGCGCGAGGCCGACGGTGAGCCCGAGGGCCGTACGCGGCATGCGCAGTTCCCGCACGATAGTGGTGGCCTCGCCGCCGTCGGGGGCGACCAGCGCATGGAAGACCTGCGCGACGGCGAGCGACCGGCTGCCCAGCGCGAAGCTGGCCAGGACCGCGAGCACCAGCGCCAGCGCGGCCGCGACGGTGACCGCCAGGCGGCGGCCCGTCCGGCGGTGGGGCCGGGTGCCGGCGGCGGGGGCCATCGGGGTGGCGAGGGTGGTCACGGGTCTCCTGCGCGGTCGAGCTTAGGTTCGCCTTACCTTAGCCGAGACGCTTAGGTGAACCTAACTCGCCGTGGTCGATCCGACCCCGGCGGGCGGCGAACGCGCACTGGCCGGACCGCTCCGGCCCTACGCTGGGAGGATGCGATTCGACCAGCACACGGTCGTGCTCCTGGTGCGCCCGCCGGACGCGCCGGAGCTGCCGCCCGAGGCGGCGGAGCGGTTGCAGGACGCCCACCTCGCGCACCAGGCGGGGCTGGTGGAGCAGGGACTCGTGCTGGCCGCCGGTCCGTTCGTCCAGGCCGACGACGAGCGGCTGCGCGGCTTCGTCGTGCTGTCGGTGGATCCGGTCGCGGCCCGCGAGCTGTACGCGAACGACCCGGCGGTCCGTGCCGGGCGGCTGGCCGTGCAGGTGATGAGCTGGATGGTGCCCGAGGGCATCCTGCGCTTCGAGAGCGTGCCGCTGCCCCGGTCGATGCTGGAGGCAGCCGCCGGCGACTGACGAACCGCGTCCTCAGTCCTCCGTACCCGGCGGCAGCGCGGCGATCGGCACCACCCGCAGCTCGTCGATCGGCCCGACGATCACCCGGAGGCTCGGGAAGTAGTCGCGCAGAACCTGCCGGCAGCGCCCGCAGGGCGGGAGGACCGCGCGCCCCCGGTCCCCCACGACGACGATCGTCTCCAGCTCGGTGACGCCCTGTGTGGCGGCGGCGCCGACGGTCACCACCTCGGCGCAGGAACCTCCGGCGACGTGGTGGACGTTCACGCCCGTGAAGACCCGGCCGTCCACGGTCCGCGCGGCGGCGGCCACCGTGTGGTTGTCGCTGCGGCAGCGCAGCTTGGCGACCGCCGTGGCCGCCTGCACCAGCGCCCGGTCGGTGTCCCGCATCATCATCGTCCGTCCCCGTGCGCCCCGGTGATCGTCCGGGCCGGGCCCGGCGACGTCGGTCAACTGTAGGACGGCGACGACCGACGGTAACCCGGGGGCGGTACGGCGGCGGGCTGCCTATCCTTGGCGACGACATGCAGAATCCAGCCACCTCCGCCGCGCCCGACTCCGTCCGCGAGCTGCACCGCCGTACCTCCCCGCTGATGTTCCGCGACCAGCGCCGCATCCAGCGGCGGCTGGAGGGCGTACGGAAGCTGCGCGACCCGGAGCGGCGGGAGTCGGCGCTGGCCGAGATCGCCGCCGAAGTGGCCCGGGCCGAGGCGCGGCTGGCGGACCGCCGGGCCGCGGTGCCGGTCATCACCTATCCGGCGGGCCTACCGGTCAGCGAGCGCAGGGACGACCTCGCCGCGGCGATCCGCGACCACCAGGTGGTGATCGTGGCCGGCGAGACCGGCTCCGGCAAGACCACCCAGCTCCCCAAGATCTGCCTGGAACTGGGCCGCGGGATCACCGGGCTGATCGGCCACACCCAGCCCCGGCGGCTGGCCGCCCGGACGGTCGCCGACCGGATCGCCGAGGAGCTGGGCACCGAGCTGGGCGACGTGGTCGGCTACAAGGTCCGCTTCACCGACCAGGTGAGCGACCGCAGTCTGGTCAAGCTGATGACCGACGGCATCCTGCTGGCCGAGTTGCAGACCGACCGGATGCTCCGCCAGTACGACACGCTGATCATCGACGAGGCGCACGAGCGCAGTCTCAACATCGACTTCATCCTCGGGTACGTCCGGCAGCTGCTCCCCCGCCGGCCCGACCTGAAGGTGATCATCACCTCGGCGACGATCGAGACCGACCGGTTCGCCCGGCACTTCGCCGGCCCACCGACCGAGGAGCACCCCGACGGCGTGCCGGCGCCGGTGGTCGAGGTGTCCGGCCGGACGTACCCGGTGGAGGTGCGCTACCGGCCACTGGTCGAGGTCACCGAGGCCGAGGGCGACGACTCCGACGACGACGAGAACGTCCGGGACCAGATCCAGGCCATCGGCGACGCGGTCGAGGAACTGGCCGCCGAGGGACCCGGCGACATCCTGGTCTTCCTCTCCGGGGAACGGGAGATCCGGGACACCGCCGACGCGCTGGGCAAGCTGACGCAGTCCAAGCGGTCGCTGATGGGCACCGAGATCCTGCCGCTGTACGCCCGACTGTCCTCCGCCGAGCAGCACCGGGTCTTCGCCCCGCACGCCGGACGCCGGGTGGTGCTCGCCACCAACGTCGCGGAGACCTCGCTGACCGTGCCCGGCATCAAGTACGTGGTGGACCCGGGCACCGCCCGCATCTCCCGCTACTCCCACCGGCTCAAGGTGCAGCGGCTGCCCATCGAAGCGGTGTCCCAGGCGTCGGCCAACCAGCGCAAGGGCCGCTGCGGGCGGACGTCCGACGGCATCTGCATCCGCCTCTACGACGAGCAGGACTTCGCCTCCCGGCCGGAGTTCACCGACCCGGAGATCCTGCGCACCAACCTCGCCTCGGTCATCCTCCAGATGACCGCCATCGGGCTCGGCGACATCGCCGCGTTCCCGTTCATCGACCCGCCGGACCGGCGCAACGTCGCCGACGGCGTCAACCTGCTGCACGAGCTGGGCGCGATCGACCCCGCCGAGACCGACCCGGCGAAGCGGCTCACCGCACTGGGACGGCGGCTGGCCCAGCTGCCGGTCGACCCGCGACTGGCCCGGATGGTGCTGGAGGGCGAGCGCAACGGCTGCGCCACCGAGGTGATGGTGATCGCCGCCGCGCTGTCCATCCAGGACCCCCGCGAGCGGCCGGCGGAGAAGCAGGCCCAGGCGGACCAGGCGCACGCCCGGTTCGCCGACCCCGAGTCGGACTTCGTCGCACTGCTCAACCTGTGGCGGTACCTGCGCGAGCAGCAGCGCGAGCTGTCCTCCAGCGCCTTCCGCCGGATGTGCAGGGCGGAGTACCTGAACTACCTGCGGGTCCGCGAGTGGCAGGACATCGTCAGCCAGCTGCGCCAGGTCCTGCGTACACCCGAGGGGGGCGACGGGCGGGGCGGCCGGGGCGGCGCGACGGACGCCGGGTCCGACGGCGGCCGGCGCGGTCGCGGCGCGGACCTGCCGGAGGAGATCGACACCCCGAAGGTGCACCAGTCGCTGCTGGCCGGCCTGCTGTCGCACGTCGGGCTCAAGGACCCGCAGAAGCACGAGTACCTGGGCGCGCGCGGCGCGAAGTTCGCGCTGTTCCCCGGCTCGGCGCTGTTCCGGAAGCCGCCGCGCTGGGTGATGGCCGCCGAGCTGGTGGAGACGTCCCGGCTGTGGGGGCGGGTGAACGGGCGCGTCGAGCCGGAGTGGGTCGAGCCCCTGGCGCAGCACCTGGTCAAGCGCAGCTACAGCGAGCCGCACTGGGAGAAGAAGCAGGCGGCGGTGCTCGCCTACGAGAAGGTCACCCTGTACGGCATCCCGATCGTCACCTCCCGCAAGGTGAACTTCGGGCGCATCGACCCCGCGCTGAGCCGGGAGCTGTTCATCCGGCACGCCCTGGTCGAGGGCGACTGGTCCACGCACCACGGGTTCTGGACCGACAACAAGCGGCTGCTCGGCGAGATCGAGGAGCTGGAGAGCCGGGCCCGGCGGCGCGACATCCTGGTCGACGACGAGACGATCTTCCAGTTCTACGACGAGCGGATCCCCGCCGACGTGGTCTCCGGGCGGCACTTCGACACGTGGTGGAAGAAGACCCGCCGGGAGCAGCCGGACCTGCTCACCTTCACCCGCGACCTGCTGGTCAACGCCGGCCGGGGCGGGGTGGACGAGGCCGACTACCCCGACGAGTGGAGCGCCGACGGGGTGACGCTGCCGCTGACGTACCGCTTCGAGCCCGGCACCCCGACCGACGGCGTGACCGTGGACATCCCGCTGCCGCTGCTCAACCAGGTGCCCGCGGAGAGCTTCGACTGGCAGGTGCCCGGCCTGCGCGAGGAGTTGGTCATCGCGCTGATCCGGTCGCTGCCCAAGGCGATCCGGCGCAACTTCGTCCCGGTGCCCGACTACGCCCGCGCGGCCCTCGCCGCCATGCCGGCCGGTGAGGAGCCGCTGCTGGACGCCCTGACCCGGCAGCTGCGCCGGATGACCGGCGTCACGGTGCCCCGCGACGCCTGGGACACCGAGAAGCTCCCCGCGCACCTGCGGGTCAGCTTCCGGGTCCTCGACGAGGAGAACAAGCCGGTCGCCGAGGGCAAGGACCTCCCGGCCCTGCAACGCCGGCTCAAGGCGGAGGTACGCCAGGTCGTCGCCGCCGCCGCGCCGGACGTCGCCCGGACGGGCCTCCGCGAGTGGAGCATCGGCGATCTTCCCCGCACCATCGAGCAGGTCCGGGCCGGGTACGCGGTGACCGCGTACCCGGCGCTGGTGGACGAGGGCACCACCGTCGGGGTGAAGGTGTTCGACTCGGCCGCCGAGCAGGAGGCCGCCCACTGGGCCGGCACCCGGCGGCTGCTGCGGCTGACCGTGCCGTCCCCGGCGAAGTTCCTTCAGGGCCGCCTGAGCAACGAGGCGAAGCTGGCCCTGAGCCGCAACCCGCACGGCGGCGTGCAGGAGTTGATCTCCGACGCCGCCGGTGCCGCGATCGACAAGCTCATCGCCGACACGGGCGGCCCGGCCTGGGACGCCGAGGGCTTCGCGGCGCTGCGGGAGAAGGTCCGGGCCGACCTGGTCGACACCGTCGTCGAGGTGATGGACCGGGTGCGTCGGGTGCTCGCCGCCGCGTACGCCGTGGAGCAGCGCCTGGGCGCGACCCGGAACCTGGCCGTGGTGGCCGCCCTCGCGGACATCCGGGCCCAGCTCAACGGCCTCGTGTACAAGGGGTTCGTCACGGAGACCGGGTACGCGCGCCTGCCCGACCTGCTGCGCTACCTCACCGCCGTCGAGCGGCGGCTGGACCGGCTGGGCGGCGACCCGGGGCGGGACAAACAGCAGCAGGACCGGATCGCGGTGGTGCAGAAGGAGTACGCCGACCTGCTCGCCGCGCTGCCGCCGTCCAGGCGGCAGTCGGCGGCGGTACGGCAGATCCGCTGGATGATCGAGGAGCTGCGGGTCAACGTGTTCGCGCAGGCGCTGGGCACCCCGTACCCGGTCTCCGAGCAGCGCATCTACCGTGCCATGGACGACGCCGAGGGCCGCTGACCGTTCCCGTCACGGGTCAGGTCAGCGGCTCGACGCCGGGAGGCAGCTCGCCGTCGGCGGTGGCGTCGCGGACGTAGTCGAGCAGTATCCGGCGCAGCTCCCGTCCGGCGTGGGTGGGCACCACGTCACGGCGGCGGGCCACCGCGATCGTCCGGCGTACGCCGGGTGGGGCGAGCCGGGTGACCCGGACGCCCGGCCGGCGGGCGACCACGATGCCCGGAACGACCGCCACGCCCAGGCCGGCCTCGACGAAGCTGAGCACCGCGTCCATCTCGCCGCCGTCCACCGCCACGGTCGGCTCGAAGCCGGCGGCCCGGCACGCCTGGAGGGTGGCGTCGCGCAGGTCGTAGCCCTCGCGGAACATCACCATCGGCTGGTCACGCAGGTCGGTGATGCGCAGCTCCCCGGTCCCAGTCGCGGCCGGCAGCTCGTCCACCGAGGCGACGACCAGGCTCTCGGCCAGGATCGGGTCGGCGCGCAGCCCCGGGTCGGTGCCCTGCGCCGGCATGATGATGAGCGCCAGGTCCAGGTCGCCGCGGAGCAGGTCGCGGACGAGGTCCTGGGAGCCGCCCTCGATGACCTTCAGGTCGACGGTGGGGTGGGCGTCGCGGAAGCGGCGCAGCACCGGCGGCGCCAGGGAGGTGGCCAGGCTGGGGGTCGCGCCGAGGCGTACGCGTCCGCGCCGCAGGCCCACCAGCTCCTGCACCTCGCGGGTCGCCGTGTCGACGTCGGCGAGGATCCGCTTGGCCAGCGGAAGCAGCACCTCCCCGGCCGCGGTGAGCGTGATGTTGCCCCTTACCCGCTCGAAGAGAGGTGCCCCCAGGTCGGTCTCCAGGGCGTGAATTTGCTTACTCAACGAGGGCTGGGTGATGCCGACCAGGTCGGCCGCCTGGGTGAAATGTCGTACTTCTGCGACCGCCACGAAGTACCGGAGCTGATGGAGCTGCATCTACATAGCCTACGGCTATCAAGACTGCGAGGTCGATGCATTGGACGACTGATCAAATCACTCCTAGCGTCGATCGGGTGGTAATCACGAGAACTCGGTCGCCCATCCGTTCCAGCGTCGGCCTGAAGGCCGTCATGGCGGTGACGGGCATCATGCTGGTGCTGTTCCTCATCGCGCACATGCTCGGAAACCTCAAGGTCTTCACGGGCGCGACGTCCTTCAACCACTACGCGGAGTGGCTGCGCGAATTGGGCGCCCCACTGCTGCCGGGCGTGTGGGCCCTGTGGATGCTGCGGATCGGCCTCGTGGTGGCCGTGGTCGGCCACATCTGGGCCGCCACCACCCTCGCCCTGCGCGCCCGCGCCGCGCGGCCCGTGCAGTACGCGCACCGTAAGAAGGTCCAGGGCAGCTACGCGGCCCGCACGATGCGCTGGGGTGGTGTGATCATCCTGCTCTTCGTGATCTACCACATCCTGGACCTGACCACCGGCACGCTGAACCCGGTCGGCGACCCCACCCGCCCGTACGCCAACGTCGTCGCCGACTTCGCGCCGGAGCGGTGGTACGTCACGCTCTTCTACACCCTGGCGATCGTCTCCATCGGGTTCCACCTGCGCCACGGCATCTTCAGCGCGGTGCGCAGCCTCGGCCAGCAGACCCCGCGCGGCGAGCGTCGGGCGAAGAACGTCGCGCTGGTCTTCTCCGTCGCGCTGTGCGCCGGCTACCTGGTGGTCCCGTTCGCCGTACTCACCGGATTGGTGTCCTGACCATGGATCTCTTCACCGAGGGCGACCCGATCGCCGACACGAAGGCTCCCGAGGGCCCGGTCGAGAAGCGCTGGGAGACCCGCCGCTTCGAGGCCAAGCTGGTCAACCCGGCCAACCGCCGCAAGATGACCGTGATCGTGGTCGGCACCGGCCTGGCCGGCGGCTCGGCCGCCGCGACCCTCGCCGAGCAGGGTTACCGGGTCAAGTCCTACTGCTACCAGGACAGCCCGCGGCGGGCGCACTCGATCGCCGCGCAGGGTGGCATCAACGCCGCCAAGAACTACCGCAACGACGGTGACTCCGTGCACCGGCTGTTCTACGACACCGTCAAGGGCGGCGACTTCCGCTCCCGGGAGTCGAACGTGCACCGGCTGGCCGAGGTCTCGGTCAACATCATCGACCAGTGCGTGGCGCAGGGCGTCCCGTTCGCCCGCGAGTACGGCGGCCTGCTGGACACCCGCTCCTTCGGTGGCGCGCAGGTGCAGCGCACCTTCTACGCCCGGGGCCAGACGGGCCAGCAGCTGCTGCTGGGCGCGTACCAGGCGCTGGAGCGGCAGATCGGCCTGGGCAACGTGGAGATGAACGCCCGGCACGAGATGCTGGAGCTGGTCGTCGTCGACGGCAAGGCCCGGGGCATCGTCGTCCGGGACCTGGTCACCGGCGAGATCACCACCGAGTTCGCGGACGCCGTCGTGCTCGCCTCCGGCGGCTACGGCAACGTCTTCTACCTCTCCACCAACGCCAAGGGCTGCAACGTCACCGCCACCTGGCGGGCGCACCGCAAGGGCGCGTACTTCGCCAACCCCTGCTACACGCAGATCCACCCCACGTGCATCCCGGTCTCCGGCGACCACCAGTCGAAGCTGACCCTGATGAGCGAGTCGCTGCGCAACGACGGCCGGGTGTGGGTGCCCAAGGCCAAGGACGACGACCGCGCGCCGCGGGAAATCCCCGAGGACGAACGCGACTACTACCTGGAGCGGATCTACCCGTCGTTCGGCAACCTGGTGCCCCGGGACATCGCCTCCCGGGCCGCCAAGAACGTCTGCGACGAGGGCCGCGGCGTCGGGCCGAGCAAGCTCGGCGTCTACCTGGACTTCGCCGACGCCATCGACCGCCTCGGCCGCAAGGCCATCGAGGCGAAGTACGGCAACCTCTTCGAGATGTACGAGCGGATCACCGGCGAGGACCCGTACGAGGTCCCGATGCGGATCTACCCGGCCGTGCACTACACGATGGGCGGCCTGTGGGTCGACTACGACCTCCAGTCGAGCATCCCCGGCCTGTTCGTGATCGGTGAGGCCAACTTCTCCGACCACGGCGCGAACCGGCTCGGCGCCTCGGCGCTGATGCAGGGCCTCGCCGACGGCTACTTCGTGCTGCCCACCACGATCGCCAACTACCTGGCCGCCGGCCCGTTCGAGCCGGTCGAGGCCAGCAACCCGGCGGTGGTCCAGGCGCGGCGTGACGTCGAGGACCGGATCCAGCGGCTGCTGGCGGTCAACGGCGACCGGACCGTCGACTCGTTCCACCGCGAGCTGGGCCAGATCATGTGGGAGCACTGCGGCATGGAGCGCTCCGAGCCCGGGCTCCGCAAGGCGATCGACGAGATCCGGGCGCTGCGCGAGCAGTTCTGGCAGCGGGTGCGCGTGCCGGGTGACGGCGAGGGACTCAACCAGTCGCTGGAGAAGGCCGGCCGGGTGGCCGACTTCTTCGAACTGGCCGAGCTGATGTGCATCGACGCCCTGCACCGCGAGGAGTCCTGCGGCGGCCACTTCCGGGCCGAGCACCAGACGCCCGACGGTGAGGCGCAGCGCGACGACGACCGGTTCGCGTACGTCGCGGCCTGGGAGTTCACCGCGACCGGCGAGCCCGCGGTGCTGCACAAGGAAGACCTGAACTTCGAATACGTCCACCCCACGCAGCGGAGCTACAAGTGAACCTGACCCTGCGCATCTGGCGCCAGTCCGGCCCCGAGGACAAGGGTCGGATGGTGACCTACAAGGTCGACGACGTCTCACCGGACATGTCGTTCCTGGAGATGCTCGACGTGCTCAACGAGCGGCTGATCCTCGCCGGCGAGGAGCCGGTGGCGTTCGACCACGACTGCCGCGAGGGCATCTGCGGCATGTGCGGCCTCATGATCAACGGCAACGCGCACGGGCCGCAGCGCGGCACCACCGCCTGCCAGCTGCACATGCGGCAGTTCGCCGACGGCGACACGATCGACATCGAGCCCTGGCGGGCCCGGGCCTTCCCGGTCGTCAAGGACCTGGTCGTCGACCGGAACGCCTTCGACAAGATCATCGCCGCTGGTGGGTACATCACCGCGCCCACCGGCAGCGCCCCCGAGGCCCACTCCACCCCCGTGGCCAAGGTCAACGCCGACGCCGCCTTCGAGTCGGCGGCCTGCATCGGCTGCGGCGCCTGCGTGGCGGCCTGCCCCAACGGCTCCGGCATGCTGTTCACCGCCGCCAAGGTCACCCAGCTCTCGCTGCTGCCGCAGGGCCAGCCGGAGCGGTACACCCGGGTGATCGGCATGGTCGACGCCCACGACGAGGCCGGCTTCGGTGGCTGCACCAACGCCGGTGAGTGCACCGTGGTGTGCCCGAAGGGCATCCCGCTGAACACCATCGGGCGGCTCAACCGGGACTACCTGGCCGCCACCCGCAAGGGCGGCGGGGGCAACACCCCCGGTTCCTGACCCTCTCGGTCCCGGCCCGGCTCCGTGGCCCGGGCCCGGCTCGTCGGCGAGACCGCCGTACCCGATGGGTGCGGCGGCCTCGCCGTACCTGCTCCGACCACCAGCGCGGTCCGCGCACTGTCGAGCTGAGCGATCCACCCGGGTTCGGTGAAGTCGGGGTGTCGCGCGGCCTGCGATGGACCGACTTCAGTGCACCCGAGTGGATCAGCCGCGTCGGCCACCGTGAGGGGCCCCGTCGATCCCACCCGCCCGATCCATCGGCGACATCAGGTCGACAGGAGCCGGGTACACCGGGTCGGCGACGTCCCGACCAGACCCCGACGCCCCGAGGCCGGAGGCCCGAGGCCCGAGGCCCGACGCCCGAGGCCCCGCGACCGGGCCGCTGCGGCGTGCCGGGCGGAGGTCGGTTCAAGTCCTCGTGGGCGGGTAGCACCTCGGGGGACGGCGACGACGAGGGGACACACCGGCATGAAGGCACTGACCTGGCAGGGCAAGCGGGACGTACGGGTCGAAGAGGTGCCCGACCCCCGGATCGAGGAGCCGACCGACGCGATCGTCCGGATCACCTCCACCGCCATCTGCGGCTCCGACCTGCACCTCTACGAGGTGCTCGGGCCGTTCCTGAAGCCGGGTGACGTGCTCGGCCACGAGCCCATGGGCATCGTCGAGGAGGTCGGCCCGGGGGTGACCCGGCTGAAGCCCGGCGACCGGGTGGTCGTCCCGTTCAACATCTCCTGCGGCTCCTGCTGGATGTGCGACCGCCAGCTGTACGCGCAGTGCGAGACCACCCAGGTCACCTCCGAGGGCAAGGGCGCCGCGCTGTTCGGCTACACCTCGCTGTACGGGTCGGTGCCCGGCGGGCAGGCGGAGTACCTGCGGGTGCCACACGCCCAGTTCGGCCCGATCAAGGTGCCCGAGACGGGGCCGGACGAGCGGTGGCTCTACCTGTCGGACATCCTGCCGACCGCGTGGCAGGCCGTGAAGTACGCCGACACGCCGCCCGGCGGCACCCTGGCCGTCTTCGGCCTCGGGCCGGTGGGCCAGCTCGCCGCCCGCATCGGACGGCACCTCGGCGCGGGTCGGGTCATCGGCCTGGACCTGGTGCCGGAGCGGCTGGAGATGGCCCGCCGGCACGGCATCGAGGTGCTCGACGTCACCGAACTGGACGACGTGCCGGGCGCGCTGATCGACCTGGTCGACGGGCGTGGCCCGGACGCGGTGATCGAGGCCGTCGGCATGGAGGCGCACGGCTCCACCACCGGCAAGCTCGCCCAGACCGCCGCCGGCCTGCTGCCGGACAAGCTCGCCCAGACGATGACGGACAAGGTCGGCGTGGACCGGCTCGTCGTGCTCAAGGCCGCCCTGAAGGCCGTCCGGCGCGGCGGCACGGTCTCGATCTCCGGCGTGTACGGCGGTGAGGTCGACCCGATGCCGCTGATGGAGATGTTCGACCGGGGCATCCAGCTGCGGATGGGCCAGTGCCACGTGCGCCGCTGGACCGACGAGATCCTGCCGCTGCTCTCCGGCGACGACGACCCGCTGGGCGTGGAGGACCTGCGGACCCACCGGGTGCCGTTGCGGCGGGCGCCGGAGGCGTACGAGATGTTCCAGAAGAAGCAGGACGGGTGCGTCAAGGTCGTGCTCGAGCCGTGAGCCGTACGGTGGTCGTCACCGGCGCGACCAGCGGGATCGGCCGGGCGGCGGCCCGGGAGTTCGCGGAGCGCGGGGACCGTCTGGTCCTCGCGGCCCGCTCTCCCGACACTCTCGCCGACGTCCGCGCGGAGTGCGAGAAGGTCGGCGCGGAGGTGCTGGACGTACCGACGGACGTCACGGCCGACGGCGCCGTGGCGGCGCTGGCCGACGCCGCGGTCGAACGGTTCGGCGGCGTGGACGTGTGGGTGCACACGGCCGCGGTGATGGCGTACGGGCGCTTCGACGAGACCCCGGAGCGGGTCTTCGAGCAGGTGGTCCGCACCGACCTGCTCGCGGCCGCGGCGGTGGCCCGGGTGGCGTTGCGGCACTTCCGCGCGAACGGCGGCGGGACCCTGATCCTCACCGGATCGGTGCTGGGGCACATCACCGCGCCCTTCATGAGCGGGTACGTGGCCAGCAAGTGGGGCCTGCAGGGGCTGGCGCGGGCGTTGCAGCAGGAGGCCCGGGAGACGCCCGGCGTCAACGTCTGCATCGTCAGCCCGGGCAGTGTGGACACGCCCGTCTACCAGCAGGCGGCCAACTACCTGGGACGGATCGGACGGCCGCCGCCGCCGATCACCACGCCGGAGCGGGTGGCGCGGGCGATCGTGGACTGCGCGGACCGACCCCGGCGGGAGGTGTCGGTGGGCCGGCTCAACGTGGTCATGCGGTTCGGGTTCACGGTCCTGCCCGGCGCCTACGACGTCCTCGTCGTACCCCTGATGCGCCTCGCCGGGCTGAGCAACCGGCCGGTCGAGCCGCACGAGGGAGCCGTGTTCACGCCGAACCCGGCCGGCGAGTCGGTGCGCGGCGGCTGGCGGCCCGACCTCGCGCAGGTGGTGCGCGGTGTCGGCGCACTGCCCGCGACCATCGGCGGCGTGGTCCGGCGGCGACTGCGGTGAGCGGGTCGTGCGGGATCACCGGCGTCGATCGATTCGCCTAGGGTGGTGGGCCGGGAAGCGATCCGGCCCACCACGACGGGAGAGACGATTGACCATTCGGGTGAACCGCAGGACGGCACTGGGACTGGGCACGGTGGCCACCGCGGGGACGGTGCTCGGCGCCGCCGGCCCCGCCACCGCCGCGACCGAGGGCACCGAACCGGCCCCGGCCACACCGGTGCAGGCCGCCGGCCGCGTCGCCGCCGCCTACGAGCGGGAGACCGCCCGGGCGGGCGGCAACTGGCAGGCGTACGTCAGCGTCGCCGACCCGGCCGGTGAGCCGGTGGTCGCGGTGGCCGACGAGGCCGACCGTCGGATCGAGGCGTACAGCGTCAACAAGGTCGCGGTCGCCGTGGCGGTGCTCGACAAGGTGGACCGTGGCCTGCTCACCCTCGACCAGCGCGTCGAGGTCACCGCGGCGATCGTGGTGCCGGGCGGTGACGGCATCTTCGGGCTGGACGGCGCGTACCCCAGCTCGGTGACCCTCGGTCACGCGCTGGCCGCCCTGCTGACCGTCTCCGACGACACCGCCGTCCGGCTCTGCGGCCTGGTCTGCCCGGCGGCGGAACTCAACCAGATCCTGCGGGACAAGGGCTTCCCCGACACGCAGGTGCAGCCGGTGGCCAACCCGAACCGGTTCTTCCTCGGCACCAGCACGCCCCGCGAGACCCACGACCTGCTGCGGGCGCTGGTGGGCGGGACGCTGCTGTCCCCCGCGTCGACCGCGTACGTGCTGAGGCTGCTGCGCTCCCCCATCGCGTACACCGACGGGATCCGGCGGGAGATGTCGTCGGCGCAGCGGGCCCGGATCGCCACCAAGGCCGGCTGGTTCGGCGACGCCCGGCACGAGGCCGGCGTCATCTTCGACGCGGCCGGGGCGCCCGTGCTCACGTACGCCCTCTTCGCCGACGGTCAGGCCGGCGCGGACGACTTCGGTGCCACCCACCCGGCGGTGGCGGCCCGGGCCCGGCTCGGCCGCCGCCTCCTCGCGGCGGTCGACCGCCTCCCTGGCGTGGGCGCCACCCACCGGACGGCCCCGCACCGCCCCAGCAACGGCGGCTGACGGTGTAAGGAAGGGCCCCTTCCTAACGCCTGCGGTAGAGCAGGGGCCCCTTCTTAACACCGGGAGCTACCGTGTACGTCGGGACTCGGGCGGAAGGACGGCGATGACGGCACCGGAGAGCGGAGACCTGGAGCGATCGCTCGGGCGGCGGATGAGCGGGGCGGCCGGCCTTGCCGCGCTCGCCGGCCTGGCCTGGGTGGCCCGCGACGTGCCGCTGGCCCTCGGCGGCCGGCTGGTCGGGGCCCGGGCCGAGCGGGCCGCCCGTTCGCCGCAGTTCCGCGACGGCACCTTCCGCAACCCCGCGAGCAGCCGACCGATGGCCGGTACACCGGACCGGAGCCTGATCCGGGAGCTGATCTTCGGTAAGCAGAAGCGCCGGCCGAGCAGCGCCGTGCCGCTGCTGCGTCCCGCCGAGCGGCGACTCGACGGCGACGACGCGCACACCGAACTCGGCATCGTCTGGTACGGGCACGCGTCCGTGCTGGTCGAGATCGAGGGCCGCCGGGTGCTGCTCGACCCGGTGTGGAGCGAGCGGTGCTCCCCGTCGGCGACGGTCGGGCCGAGGCGGCTGCACGAACCCCCGGTACGCCTGGACGAGCTGCCCCGGCTCGACGCGATCCTGATTTCCCACGACCACTACGACCACCTCGACCTGGCCACCGTGCGGGAGCTGACCGCCCGCCAGTCCGCGCCGTTCGTGGTGCCGCTCGGTGTGGGCGCGCACCTCGACCGGTGGGGCGTACCGGCCGACCGGATCATCGAGCTGGACTGGTCGGAGAGCCACGACGTCGGCGGCATCGAGCTGATCGCCACGCCCGCCCAGCACTTCTCCGGCCGGGGCCTGCGCCGTGACGGCACGCTCTGGAGCTCCTGGGTGATCGCCGGCGCGCACCGGAAGGTCTTCTACACCGGCGACTCCGGCTACTTCCCGGGGTACGCGCAGATCGGCGCCGAGCACGGCCCGTTCGACGTGACGCTCATGCAGATCGGCGCTTACGACCGGGCGTGGCCGAGCATCCACATGTTCCCCGAGGAGGCCGTCTCCGCCCACCTCGACCTGCGCGGCGGACTGATGATCCCGGTGCACTGGGCGACGTTCAACCTCGCCCTGCACGACTGGTCCGACCCGGTGAACCGGATCTGGGCCGAGGCCAAGAACCGGGACGTCCGGCTCGCGGTGCCCCGCCCCGGCGAGCGGGTGGTGGTGGACGATCCGCCGGCCGTGGACGGCTGGTGGCAGGCCGTCGCCTGAGCCCCTACAGGACGAAGGCGTCGGTCCAGAGGGCGCCGGAGCGGCCGGACAGCGCGTCCAGCATCGCCACCGCCTGACCGTCGGTGAGCTGCGCGACGAAGTCGACGATCGCCCGGCCGCGGGCCTTGCCGATCCGGTCCGGCGTACGCGGGTGCAGCTCCGCCTCGGCCAGCTCGACGAGGTCGTGCAGGCGCCGGGGCAGCCGGGACTCCTCGGCCGGGTCGAGCAGCCACTCCCACAGCGCCTCGACCAGCGTGCCCAGCAGTTGTGCCTGACCGCGCTGGTGCAGGGCCAGATCCGGGCGGGCCAGCACGAACCGGTGGTGCACGAACTTGAGCACCTGCACCTCGTGCCACTGGGCCGGGGCGAGCAGCACGTGCCCCGATCGCACCGAGGGGTGCTCGACCACGGTGATCGCGTCGACGAACCGTGTGGTCCAGCGGGCGGAGAAGCGGGCCACGTACTGCTCGGCCTCGATCGAGCCGTCGAACGGCATCGCGAGCAGCCCCTCCACCAGCTCCTCGCGGACGTGCTCGACGGCGGCGGCGAACGCGTCGTCGTCGGCGATCCAGCCGTCCTTGCGGTGCAACTGGCGGCGCAGCCGCTCGATCGCCGCGCCGGGCCGGCGGGCCGCCCCGGCCAGCGCCGGTCCGGTGATCGCCCGGAAGTGGCCGCTCTCCCGCTGCCAGGCGGTCAGTTCGGCGGCCACCGCCCCCTGCTGGAGCACACCGACCCGGTAGAAGTCCTCCACGTCGTGGATGGCGTACGCGACGTCGTCGGCGGTGTCCATCACCGACGCCTCGACGGTCTGCTGCCAGTCGGCGATCCGCCCGACGAACGGCTCGCGGGCCTGGCGCAGGTCGTCGACCTCGGTGCGGTACGCCCCGAACTTCAGCGATCCGCTGTCCGGGTCGTCGGGCGGCGGGGTGGCCCCGCGCGGCGCCGGGTCCAGCAGGCGGGGGTGCGGGTCCGGGTGGTCCAGTCGGGTCCACGGGTACTTCAGCAGGGCGGCGCGGACCGCCGCGGTGAGGTCCAGGCCGGTGGTCGCGGCGCCGCGGATCTCGGTGGAGGTGACGATCCGGTACGACTGGGCGTTGCCCTCGAAGCCGTCGGTGAGCCCGAGCCGGTGCCGGGCCAGCCGGTCCAGCACCCGCTCCCCGAGGTGCCCGAAGGGCGGGTGGCCGAGGTCGTGGGCGAGCGCGGCGGCCTCCACCACGTCCGGGTCGCAGCCGCCGAGCTTCTCCAGCAGGTCGCGGTGCGCCGCGTCGGCGGTGAGCCGCTCGGCGATCGCCCGGGCCACCTGGGCGACCTTCAGGCTGTGGGTGAGCCGGTTGTGCACCAGCAGGCCCGAGCCGCCGGGGCTGACGACCTGGGTGACGCCGTTCAGCCGGGCGAAGAAGGGCGAGGCGACGATCCGGTCCCGGTCGGCCCGGAACGGGCTCGCGGCCAGGTCACCGAGGGTTCGGGCACTGCCGCCGAACAGCCGCCGCGCCCGGGGCTCCGCAGGTGGTTCCATGATCGCCACGCTAGCGCGGCAGAATGCAGGGCGGAAACCACTCCCGAAGGCGGATCGAGATCGTGACCCTCTCTGTTCATCAGCGGATCGCCGAGGAGCTCGGCGTCGCCGAGCGCCAGGTACGCGCGGCCGTGGAGCTGCTCGACGGCGGCGCCACGGTGCCGTTCATCGCCCGCTACCGCAAGGAGGCCACCGGCCTGCTCGACGACAGCCAGCTACGAACGCTGGAGGAGCGGCTGCGCTACCTGCGCGAGCTGGACGAACGGCGTACGGCGGTGCTGGAGTCGATCCGCGGCCAGGGCAAGCTCGACGAGGCCCTGGAAGCGCAGATCATGGCGGCCGACTCGAAGTCCCGCCTGGAGGACATCTACCTGCCCTACAAGCCGAAGCGGCGGACCCGGGCGCAGATCGCCCGCGAGGCGGGACTGGAGCCGCTGGCCGAGTCGCTGCTGGCCGACCCGTCGCAGGACCCGAGGACCGTCGCCGCCGGCTTCGTCGACGCGGAGAAGGGCGTCGCGGACGCCGCAGCCGCGCTGGAGGGCGCCCGCGCCATCCTCATCGAGCGCTTCGCCGAGGACGCCGACCTCATCGGCACCCTGCGCGAGCAGATGTGGTCGCGGGGCCGGCTGGTCTCCCGCGTACGCGAGGGGCAGGAGACGGCCGGCGCCAAGTTCGCCGACTACTTCGACTTCGCCGAGCCGTACCCGAAGCTGCCGTCGCACCGGATCCTCGCCATGTTCCGGGGTGAGAAGGAGGGCGTGCTCGACCTGACCATGGACCCGGAGTCCGACGGTGACTCCGACGCGGCGGTGACCGGCCCGACGCGCTACGAGGCGGCCATCGCCGGCCGCTTCGGCGTCCGCGACGCCGGCCGCCCCGGCGACCGGTGGCTCACCGACACGGTGCGCTGGGCCTGGCGTACGCGGATCCTCATCCACCTCGGCGCGGACCTGCGGATGCGGCTGTGGCAGGCCGCCGAGGAGGAGGCCGTCCGGGTCTTCGCCACCAACCTGCGGGACCTGCTGCTCGCCGCGCCGGCCGGCGCCCGGCCGACGATGGGGCTGGACCCGGGCCTGCGGACCGGCGTGAAGGTGGCGGTGGTGGACGGCACCGGCAAGGTGGTCGCCACCGACACCATCTACCCGCACGAGCCGCGCCGGCAGTGGGACGCCTCCATCGACACCCTGGCGAAACTGGCCGCCGCGCACGGCGTCGAGCTGGTGGCGATCGGCAACGGCACCGCCAGCCGGGAGACCGACAAGCTGGCCGGTGAGCTGATCAAGCGGCATCCGGAGCTGCCGCTGACCAAGGTGGTGGTGTCCGAGGCGGGCGCGTCGGTCTACTCCGCGTCCGCGTACGCCTCCCAGGAGCTCCCGGGCCTGGACGTCTCGCTGCGCGGCGCGGTGTCCATCGCCCGCCGCCTGCAGGACCCGCTCGCGGAGCTGGTGAAGATCGACCCGCGTTCGATCGGCGTCGGGCAGTACCAGCACGACCTGTCCGAGGTGAAGCTGTCGCGCTCGCTGGACGCGGTCGTCGAGGACTGCGTGAACGCGGTCGGCGTGGACGTGAACACCGCCTCCGCACCGCTGCTCACCCGCGTCTCCGGCATCGGCGCCGGCCTGGCCGAGAACATCGTGCTGCACCGGGACGCCAACGGGCCGTTCCGCACCCGCGGGGAGTTGAAGAAGGTCGCCCGGCTCGGCCCGAAGGCGTTCGAGCAGTGCGCGGGCTTCCTGCGCATCCCCGGCGGCGACGACCCGCTGGACTCCTCCAGCGTGCACCCCGAGGCGTACCCGGTGGTGCGGCGCATCCTCGCCGGCACCGGCCAGGACCTGCGCGGGCTGATCGGGAAGTCGGCGATCCTGCGGGGCCTGCGCGCCACCGACTTCGTCGACGAGCGGTTCGGCCTGCCCACCGTCACCGACATCCTCGCCGAGCTGGAGAAGCCGGGCCGGGACCCGCGCCCGGAGTTCCGTACCGCGACCTTCGTCGAGGGCGTCGAGAAGATCGGCGACCTCACTCCCGGCATGATCCTGGAGGGCGTCGTCACCAACGTCGCGGCGTTCGGCGCGTTCGTCGACGTCGGGGTGCACCAGGACGGCCTGGTGCACGTCTCGGCCATGTCCCGGACGTTCGTCAAGGACCCCCGCGAGGTGGTCAAGTCCGGCGACGTGGTGCGGGTGAAGGTGCTCGACGTCGACGTACCCCGAAAGCGCATCTCGCTGACGCTCCGCCTCGAGGACGACGCGGACGCCGGGCGCGGCGGGGCGCAGGGTGGCGGACGCGAGCGCGGGCCCGGCGGTCGGGGTCCGGACGCCGGCGGTCGGGGCGGATCCGGGGCGTCCGGACGCACATCCGGCTCCCCCGCCGGCCGCAATGGTGGGCAGCGCCAACGGCAGGGCCGCAGTGGTGGCAGTGGTGGCAGTGGTGGCGCACCGGCACCGGTCAACGACGCCATGGCCGAGGCACTGCGGCGCGCTGGCCTCGCCTGACGACACGCCGCCACGCGAGCGCGGCGTGGGTGAGGTGGGGTGGTTCGACCGTGTCGAGCTGCCCCACCGGGTGGGGCACGGCTGCGGCCCGACACCGCCCGCGGCCCCGCACCGCCCCGGCAAGATGTCTGTCGTACCTGCGTCCGGATTGTCCGACCACCGGGCGCGCGGCGCGGCACGGCACGGCTCCGGCGCCGGTCTCACGATGGGGCAGCTCGACAGCGGCGCGGTAACGGACGCCGCTCCCGGTCCACGGCGCCGTACCGGGCGAGCGAACCCAGCGGTACCGGCGGTCGGGACGGGCGGTGGACCCAGGAAGACGGTGGTCGTACCGTCGGGGTCGTGGCATCCGAGGACGGCCTGGACTGGCGGGAGCGGCAGCGACGGGCGGTGTCGGCGCACGCGGCGGCCGACGAGCGGCGCCGGGCGGCGGAGCAGGCCGAGGCGGCGGAGCTGGTGGCCCGGTTCGTCGCCGAGGCGGTCCGGCGCGGGCTGCCGACCACCCGCCTCACCGCACGGTCGTACGACGGGCGGAGCCGGTACCGGACCGCGCTGCGCGGGTGGTACGTGGACCGGGCCCGCAGCCGTGCCGTGGACACCGACGGCCGGTTCCATCTGCTGACCGTGCCCGGTGGCCTGCGAGCCCGGCTGTTCGGGGCCGACCCGCAGCCCAGCCCACCGCCGCTGGTCGTCGGCGCGGGAGGACGCGACGGCGAGTCGATCCCGTTGGAGGTCCTGCTCGCCCGGCGGCTCGACGGCGGCGGTTCCTGACGCCGGTCAGCGCGCGGAGGAGCCCCGTCGGGCCACGTACGCCCACCAACCGCCCTGCACCGCGAGCGTGAGCAGCCCGGCCAGCACGATCGCGCAGATGTTGATCACGAGTTGCAGGGCCGAGCCGGCCGCCTCGTGCCACACCCCGTACGCGACGGCGACCGCGACGTTCGCGGCGGCCGGCACGGTGGTCACCGAGATCAGCACGCCGACCAGCGAACCGGACTTCTTCGCGGTCAGGGACAGCATGCCGGCCACGCCGGCGAGCAGGCCGACCACCCAGGACAGGGCGTCGGGGTGCCAGATGAAGCTGGTCAGCGGGCGCTCGGCCTCCAACATCTCACGACTGACCAGGTCGGCGGCGGTGAGCGCCCAGGTGCTCAGCACGGTCGCCAGCATGGCGACGACGAAGCCCACCAGCAGCGCCTGCACGGAGCGGACGATCGTCCGGGGCTTGCGTCGCAGCAGCGCCACACAGAGCGCCGCGAGGGGCCCGAACTCGGGGCCGACGACCATCGCGCCGACGATGAGGATCGGCTGGTCCAGCAGGACGCCGATGCCTGCGATCATCGTGGCGACGGTGATCAGCACCAGGTAAGTGCCGGACAGCACCGTCTGCTCACCGGTCTTGGCGGCGATCTCGTCCCAGACCACCGCGTCCTCGCCGTGCCCCGGCGCGTCGTGGGCGGCCTTCCGGGCGGACGCCGAGAGGGTCAGCTCGACGTCGTCCGCGGAGATTCCGCCGCGCGCCTCGACCCCGAGGTCCTGGAGCTGACCCAGCAGACGGTCGGCACTCTCCCGGACCACGTCGCACAGGATCAGGTCGCCCCTGGGCTGGCGGGCCGCGCCGGGCACGACCACCAGGTGGGCCACTCCCGGGTCGTCGGCGAGCAGGTCGGCCACCGCGTCCGAGCGGTCGGGCGGCGCGATGATCCGCAGGTGCAGCAACGTCGTCCCCGTCGTGAGCGCCGGTAGAGCCGCCGAGCACTCTACTGCCGCCCGAGCAGGGCCGCCGGGACAGCGTGCGGCGGCGACGCGCCCGGTCGCGTGTCCCCGGGGCGGCGTAGGCGGTTAAGACCCTGGGCTGCCCAGTTGTCACGATTCCTCAGACGTGAGCGGTTCGTGCCGGCTACAACACTCCTGTCGGTTTTTGTTTCGCTCTTGTGGAGGTCGAGCTGTGTCGCTACCCGGTCACGTGGTCGCACCCCAACGAGATCGGCACACCCGGCAGGACCGGGTCAAGCGTGCTGTCGACGTGGTCGGCGCGGCGGCACTGCTGCTGGCCGCGCTGCCGATCCTCGTGGTGGTGGCGGTCCTCGTCGCCGCCGGGCTCGGCCGGCCCGTGCTGTTCCGTCAGTGCCGGGCCGGGCAGTACGGCCGCCCGTTCGAGCTGGTCAAGTTCCGCACCATGCACGCGCCGGACCCGCGCCGGGGACGCGCCTCCGACGGTGACCGGCTGACGCCGCTGGGCCGGTGGTTGCGCGCCACCAGCCTCGACGAGCTGCCGACGCTCTGGAACGTGCTGCGGGGCGACATGAGCCTGGTGGGCCCCCGGCCGCTGCTCAGCCACTACCTCGACCGCTACTCCCCCACCCAGGCGCGCCGGCACGAGGTGCGGCCCGGCGTGACCGGGCTGGCTCAGGTGCGTGGGCGCAACGCGCTGAGCTGGGAGGAGAAGTTCGAGCACGACGTCTGGTACGTCGACAACCGGAGCCTCCGGCTGGACGTCCGGATCCTGGTGGAGACCGCACGCACGGTGGTGCGCCGGGACGGCATCAGCGCCACCGGAGTGGCGACCGCGCCCGAGTTTCTGGGCAACGCCGGCTGGTCCCGGCGTGACCGGACACCGGTATGACGGCGGACCCGGGACGCCAAGAACGTCTTTCACCATTTTTGTTCACCGCGCGGCGCAACCGGCCGCGCCTGCGGGGCGAGCACCGCCTCCCGGAAGGGGACCGATGAACCGGACCGTCCACCTGTCACCGCCCGACGTCGGGCCACTCGAGGAGTCGTACCTGCTGGCCGCGCTCCGCTCCGGCTGGGTGGCGCCGGTCGGTCCGGACCTGGAGGCCTTCGAGCGCGAGGTGGCGGCACGGGTCGGCACGCGGGGCGCGGTCGCCGTCAGCTCCGGCACCGCCGCACTGCACCTGGCGCTGCTCGGGGTAGGGGTCGGGCCGGGCCAGGTCGTCCTGGTCCCCACCCTCACCTTCGTCGCCACGGCCAACGCGGTCGCCTACACCGGTGCCCGGCCGGTCTTCGTCGACTGCGACCCCCGGGACGGCAACGTCGACGTGGCGCTCGTCGCCGAAGCGCTGCACCGGCTGCGCGCGGAGAACGAGCGGGTCGGCGCGGTGGTGCCGGTGGACATGTTCGGCGCCTGCGTCGACTACACGGCGCTGTTGCCGGTCTGCGCGGAGGCGGGCGTACCGGTGGTGGAGGACGCCGCCGAGGCGCTCGGCGCCACCCACCAGGGACGGCCGGCCGGATCCTTCGGCCGGGTGGGCGCGTTGTCGTTCAACGGGAACAAGATCATAACGACCTCCGGCGGGGGGATGCTGGTCTCCGACGACACCGCGCTGCTCGCCCACGCCCGTCACCTCGCCACCCAGGCTCGCGAGCCGGTGCCGCACTACGAGCACCGGGAGACCGGCTACAACTACCGGCTCAGCAACCTGCTCGCCGCGCTCGGCCGGGCCCAGCTCGTCCGGCTGGACGGGATGATCGCCCGGCGGCGCGTCCTGCGCGACCGGTACGCCAAGCTCTTCGCCCCGGTGCCCGGAGTCCGACTGCTCGGCGACGGGGAGGGCACCGGAAACTGTTGGCTGACCAGCATCGTCGTCGACCCCGCGCAGGCCGGCTGGCGGGCCGCCGACCTCGGTGCCCACCTGGCCGGACACGGCATCGAGACCCGTCCGGTGTGGAAGCCGATGCACCTGCAACCCGTGTTCGCCGGCGCCCGCGCTTTCCTCACCGGCGCCGCCGAGCGGCTCTTCGCCGACGGGCTCACCCTGCCCAGCGGGTCCGCCCTCGACGACACGCAGGTCGACCGTGTGCTCGCCGCCGTCGAGGAGTTCACCACCGCCCGGGCGGGAGCGACCGCGGCATGACCACGAACCTGGTGATCGTCGGCTGCGGCGGTCACGGCCGCGAGGTGCTGGGCATCGTCCGAGCCGTCAACGACGCCGCCCACACGCCGGTCTGGCGTCCGCTCGGCTTCGTCGACGACCGCCCCTCGGAGATCAACCTCAAGTGTGTGCAGCGACTGGACGTGCCGTACCTCGGCGGGCTGGACCGGCTGCGCGACCTGCCGCCGGACACCCACCTGGTGATCGGCATCGGCGACCCGCGGGTCCGTCGCGCGGTGGGCGGCCGGCTCGCCGCCCCCGGGCTGCCCGCCGGGAGCGTCGTCCACCCGGACGCCACGGTCGGCCCGGACCTCAAGTACGGCGCGGGCCTGGTGGTCTTCGCCGGCGCCCGGGTCACCACCAACGTGACCCTCGGCCGGCACGTCCACCTCAACCAGAACGCGACCGTCGGCCACGACAGCCGACTCGACGACTACGTCTCGGTCAACCCACTGGCCGCCGTGTCCGGTGACTGCCACCTCGCCGAGGGCGTGCTGGTCGGCACGACCGCCGCCGTCCTGCAGGGACTGCGGGTCGGCGCGGGCAGCGTGGTCGGTGCCGGCGCCTGCGTGGTCCGGGACGTCCCCGCCGACGTCGTGGTCAAGGGAGTGCCGGCGCGATGAGCAACGGAACGACACTCACCCGGCCGCCCGCCGGAGCCGACTCGCGGTCGTACGCGGCGGCGCCCCCCGGCCACGGGCGGCACACGGCGCCCGGCCCCGGCCTGGCCGGGCTGGTCGGTGCCGCCGCCAGCACCGCCGGCGCCCGCGTCGGCTCGCTGCTGATCAGCCTCGTCGCCGGGGTGCTGTCGGCACGCGCGCTCGGCCCGCACGACCGCGGTCTGCTCGCCGTAGCGATCGCCTGCTCCGCCGTCTTCAGCACCCTCTGCGCCGTCGGTCTGGACACCGCGAACCTTCGCCTGGCCGGGCGCTCGACCGCCGCGCACCGGCACACCGTACGGGCCAGCCTCCGCTACGCCGTCACCCTCGGCTCCGGCGTGGCCGCGCTGTGGGCGGTGGCCGGCCTGACCGTCGCGGAGCCGGTCCGCCTCGGCCTGGATCCGCTCACCTTCGGGATCGCCACGGCCCTCTGCCCGGTGGTGCTGCTCAGCGCGCTGCTCGGGGCCACCGAGATCGGCCGTGGCCGGGCCCCCGCGTACAACCTGGTCGTGGTGGCCTCCCTCGTCACCTACCTGGCCGGTCTGGCGGCCCTCGTCGCCACCGGCCGGACCACGCCCGCCACGGTGATGGCGGTGTACGCCGCCGGCCAGGTCGTCGGGCTGGCCGCCCTGCTGGTCCGGTCCCGGTCGGCCGGGCCGGTCGACGGGAACCCCCTGACGAACGTCGAGTACCGCTCCTCGGCCCGCCGGGCCTACCTGCCGAACCTCGCGCAGTTCGGCATGATCCGCACCCAGGTCCCGGTGCTCCAGCTGCTGGTCGGGGCGAGCGCGGTCGGCGTCTACTCGGTCGCGCTCGCGCTGGCCGAGGTCCTGCTGATCATTCCGATCGCGGTGAGCCTGATTCTGGTACCGACCGTCGCCAACGGGGCCGCCTCCTGGCGGTCGGTGGCCCGGCTCGGCGGGGGCACGCTGCTGCTCACCGCCGTAGGAGCGGGAGTTCTCGCCCTGGCCGGTCCTCATGTGGTGCCACTGCTCTTCGGGCACGAGTTCGACCCCGCAGTGCCCGTGCTGTGGGCACTGCTGCCCGGCGTGGCGATCTTCTCCCTGGCCCGGGTGGCGCAGAGCTACCTCACGGCGGTCGATCGGCCGGTGGCGACGACGGTGGCCGCGGTCACCGCGGCGCTGGTCGGCCTCGGTGGCATGGCGGTGCTGGTGCCCCGGTTCGGGGCGGTCGGCGCCGGCCTGGCCGGCAGCGCGGGCTACCTGGTCTACGCCGCGGTGATCGCACCAGCCTTCCTGCGTGCCGACCCGGCCCGCGCCGGCCGACGCCGGACGGCCAGAGCGCCCCGCACGCGGGTCTGGAACGCACGACCGTTGCTGGTCATCGCGCTCGTCCCCGTCGTGGCCGCCGCCTGCGGCGTCGCCGCGACGAAACTGGACGGACTGCCGATCCCGCTGCCAATGGTGGTGGCCGGGGTCGCGGTGTTCCTGGCGGTGCTGCTGGTGCCCGTACTCGGCCTCGTCGGTCTCGCCGTCGGCGCCCCGGCCGGTCAACTTCCCGAACCGTTCGCCGTCGGCACGTCGTCGCTGCTCCTGCTCATCCTCTGCTGCCTGGCCGGGACGCTGCTGCGCCGACAGATCTCCTGGCGGGACCCCCGCTGCACGGTCCTGGTCGCCGTCCTGGTCTCCGTACTGGTGCTCGGCGCCGTGCTCAGCAACCCGCAGCTGGCACCGCTCGCCGCGATCGGGTCGGTCGCGGTGGTGGCGGTCCCGCTGGTCTGCCTTCCCCTGATCTCCCGCGGTGGGCCGGCCGACCACCGGGCGCTGCTCGCCTTCGCCTTCGCCGCCACCGGCGTCGGCCTGCTACACGCGGTCGCGATCATCCGACGCGGCGGACCGCAGGAGATCGTCGAGATCGCCAACACGAGCGTCAACCGCAACGTGTGGGGGCCGATGCTCGTTCTCGCGCTGGCCATCCTGCTGAGCCGACTCACCCGCCCCACCCCGATCGTGCTCCGGATCGCGGCGCTGGCCGCTCTGCCGGCGATCGCGGTCGCGTTGGGGTACTCGTACAGCCGCTCGTCGTACCTGGGGGCGGGTGCGGTGCTCGTCTGCTTCGCGCTGCGCCGGCTCGTCCGAGCCGGTCTCTGGGTGGGCGCGACCGTCGCGGTGGCAGCGGCGCTCGGTGTCACCACCACACTGGTGCCGAGGACGATCGTGGACCGGGTCACCGAGACCACCGCCGACGGCGACCTCGACGTCTCCTCCGCGCTCCGGGTCGACCTCTGGTCGGCGGCCATCGAGATGAGCAAGGACTTCCCCGCCTTCGGTGTCGGCTACCTCGGCTACAACGGCCGCCTGCCGGAGTACTTCGTCCAGCACTTCACCGCCTCCTGGTACCAGCCCAGCTCGCAGATGCACCTCCTGGCGCACCCGCACAACTTCTTCCTCACCGTCCTGGCGGAGACGGGCGTGGTCGGCGCGCTGCTGCTCGGCGGCCTGCTCTGGCTGGTCTACCGCCGCGTCTGGCGGGACTACCGGGCCCGGATCGGCTGGGCCGCCGAGGGCGCACTGTTGGCCGGCATCGGCATCGCCGTCTCCTCCCTGACCGGCGAACCGCTGCTCGCCCTGCCGGTCCTCATTCCCTTCGTGCTCCTGCACGCCGTAGCGACCCGGAGAACCACATGACATCCGCCCGCCGCCCCGACGACCGTCCACTGCGGGTCCTCCAGGTGACCACCACCCCGGACGGGGGGTCGTGGTTCCACGATCAGGTGGTCGGGCTGACCCGGCGCGGGCACCACGTCCGTGCGGTGGTGCCCGCCGAAGGCTCCCTCGCGACCCGCCTGCGCTCCGCCGGTGTTCCCACCGAGATCGTGCCGCTGTGCGGCTGGCGACCCCGCCAACTGCCCCGCGTGGCCGCCGCCGAACTGCGGCTGGTCCG
Source organism: Micromonospora sp. NPDC049497 (assembly GCF_044465805.1). NCBI lineage: Bacteria > Bacillati > Actinomycetota > Actinomycetes > Micromonosporales > Micromonosporaceae > Micromonospora > Micromonospora sp. NPDC049497. The sequence continues at coordinate 92,097 of NZ_JBITMC010000015.1, forward strand.
GCTGATCCGAGAGTTCCGGCCAGACGTGGTGCACGCCCACCTGCTCAAGGCGAACGTGGCGTGCCGGATCGCGAGCCTCGCCGGCGGCAGCAACCTGCACATCAACCAGGTCACCGGAATCAACCACCTGCGCAGCCCGATCCTGCGCCGGATCGACCTGGCAACCCTCTCCCGCGCCGACGTGCTGATCGGTTCGTGCACCGCGTTCGCCGACCGCTACCGCCGGTACGGGGCCCGCCGGGTCGCCGTCAGCCACTACGGCTGCGACGTCCGCAGACTCGACCCCGCCATCCCAGGCGACGCCTTCCGCAGGGAGTTCGGCCTCACCCTGGACACCCCCACCGTCGGAATGGTGGCGCACATGTACCCGACCCGGCTCAAGGCGTTCCGGGAGATCGGCGTCAAGGGGCACGAGGTGCTGCTGGACGCCGTGCCCCGGCTGCTCGCCCAGGTACCGGGAGTGCACGTGTTCGTCGTCGGCGACGAGTTTGTCGGCACCGGCGACTACCGGCGGGCGCTGGAGGACCGAGCCACACGCCTGGGGGTCGCCGACCGCGTGCACTTCACCGGCCATCGCTCGGACATCCAGAACGTGCTGGCCGCGATGGACGTCCTGGTCAACCCGTCCCTGGAGGAGTCCGCCTGCTACGCGATGATCGAGGCGCTCCTGATGGAGAAGGGTGCGGTGGCCAGCGACGTCGGCGGTCTGCCGGACACCGTGCAGCACGGGGAGACCGGCCTGCTGGTGCCCCCGGGGGACGCGGCTGCCCTGGCCGACGCCGTCGCCGAACTGCTGACCGACCCGGTGCGTCGCCGCGAGATGGGCCGCCTCGGCCGGGTCCGCTGCCTCGATCGGTTCGACATCGAACGGACCGTCGCCGACGTCGAGGCCGTGTACCGGGAGGCGCTCGCCGAGCGCGCGGGCGTGCGGTGGTGACCGCGGTTCGCACCCTGCTCGCCCGGGGCGTACGCGACCTGCGAGTGCGCCGCTATCCGGTGACGCCCGACCCCCGGCGGGACGGGCGCGGCCCGTACCCGCTGGTCTGGACGGACCTGCCCGGCGGCACCGGACTGGACGACGACGGCGTGGTGGTGGCGGTCGGCCCGTCCGGCGAGCGGTACCCGAACCCGGTCTCCATGTGCCTGTACGCGCTCGGCGAGCACAGCCGGGCGCTCGCCACCCCCGGGCCCGACCCGGAACGCTTCGGCGCGTTCCTGACGCAAGCCACGTGGCTGCGGACGCACCAGGACGCGAGCGGCGGCTGGCGCTACCCGGTACCGGTACCCCGCTACGGCGTCGCGCCGGGGTGGTACTCCGGGATGGCGCAGGGCATGGGGGCCTCCACCCTGCTGCGGGCGCACGACCTGACCGGCGACCGGTCCTTCCTGGACGCGGCCGACAGTGCGATCGACCTGCTGCTGCTTCCGGTGTCGCGGGGCGGCTGCGCCGACTACGACCGGCAGGGCCGGCCGTTCCTGGAGGAGTGCCCCTCGGACCCGCCGAGCCGGGTGCTCAACGGCGCCCTGTTCGCGCTCGTCGGCCTCGTGGAACACCAGCACCGGCGGGGCGGCGACGCTCACCGGCTCGCCGCCGACCGGCTCGCCGCCGAGCTTGACCACTTCGACCTGGGCTGGTGGTCCCGTTACGACCTGCGCTGGCCCTGGCCGGCGTCGGCGAACTACCACGCGCTGCACGTGTCGCTACTGCGGGCCGCAGGCGCACTGACCGGACTGGACGTCTTCGAACGTATGGGCGAGCGCTGGCGTCGTGATCTCCGTGACCCACGCCGTCACCTTCGGGCGCGGCTGGTCAAGGCGGCCCGGGTCTGGCAGCACCGGCATGGCTGAGCCGGGTGGCGGTCGTACCGCCGAGGTGGCGGACGCCGACCGGCCGGGCGCGGTGGCGCCGGCCGTGGTGCTGTTGCTCGGGCCGGCGCACTCGGTGCACACCCGACGCTGGGCCAGCGCGCTCGCCGGACGCGGGCACCGGGTGGTGGTGACCGGCTGGGCGCCGGCCGCGCCGCTGCCCGGCGTGGAGATCCGGGTACCCGGTGCGGGCGGGCGGGCGCCCGGCGGGCCGGTGGGCGGGGCGTGGCGGCTGCTGACCACCGGCTGGTGGCTGCGCCGGCAGGTTCGCCGGCTCCGGCCGGACGTGGTGCACGTGCACTCGGTGGGACGGGCCGGCCTGCTCTCCCTGGCCCTTCCCCGCGACGCCGTACGGGTGGTGACGCCGTGGGGCAGCGAACTGCGGACGGCGACCTCGTCCCGGTTGCGCGGCTGGGTCACCCGACGCGCGTTCCGGCGGGCCGACCTGGTGCTTCCCACGTCGGCGTCGGTCACCGCGGAGGTGACGACGCGGTACCGGATCCCGGCGTCGCGCACCGCCACGCTGTCCTGGGGGGTCGACGACTCCCTGTTCCGGCTCCGGGACACCGTGCGACGCGCGGACGTCCGCCGGGGCCTCGGCGTACCCGTCGACGCCACCGTGGTGCTCGCGCCGCGCGGGGTCTCTCCGGTGTACCGGACCGACGACGTCCTGCGGGCCTTCACCCAGGTGGCCGCCGAGCGGCCGGACCTGCACCTGGTGGTGCTGGCCGGGCACGAGCCGGCCGAGCCGGGCGCGGCACGGGCGCGGGCCGACGGGCTGCTCCGGGCGACGGAGCGGGCGGAGCAGCTCCCGGAACGGGTGACGCTCGTCCCGCGGACCCTGACCCCGGCGGAGACGTTCGCCCTGATGTGCGCCAGTGACGTCGTCGTCTCGGTGCCCCGGTCGGACCAGCGCAGCTCGTCGGTGCTGGAGGCGGCGCTCGCGGGCTGCCGCCTGCTCCTGGCCGACCTTCCGCCGTACCGGGAGCTGCGGGCCGACGGGCTGGTCGCGGACCTGGTGGCCGAACCGCTGGCACCCCGGCTGGCCGACGCGTTGCGTGCGGTCGGGCCCCTGGCGCCCGCGCAGCGGTCGACCAACGCCGACCTCATCCAGGCCACCGAGACCTGGTCCCGGCAGGTGTCGGCGATGCAGGGCCTGTACCGCCGGCTCTGCGCGGAAGGCCGTCGCCGTGGCCGGTCGGCGCGACACCGTCCCCGTTCCGGGGAGCATTCGTAACCACATCGCACACCAAGGACGAACCATGGCTTCCTCTTCTGGCCGAACTCCGCACGTGCTGGTTCTCAACCACTACGCCAAGCCGCTCTCCGAGCCCGGCGGCACACGGCACGTCGAGCTGTTCGGCAGACTGACCGGTTGGGACTGGACGATCATCGCGGGCGACCGGGACGTCTACTCGCGACACCGCTTCACCGGGCGGGAGCCGAACTTCGTCCGGGTCCGGGTCCCCGGCTATTCCCGCAACGACCACCGTCGGGTGCTGAACTGGCTCGGGTACGCGGGCGGGGCGCTGCTGCGGTCGCTGCTGCGCCGCCGTCCGGCGGTGGTGTACGCGTCGTCACCACACATCCTGACGCCGGTCGCCGGCTGGCTCGCCGCGACGTTCTGGCGGGTGCCGTTCGTGCTCGAGATCCGCGACCTGTGGCCGGAGTCGATGGTCGACACCGGCTACCTGCGCCGGGGCTCCCGGCCGCACCGGCTGCTGAGCGGGCTGGAGCGGTGGCTGTACCGGCGGGCCGACCGGATCGTGCTGGTCGCCGAAGGGTGGCGGTCGTACTTCCGGGACCTGGGTGTGGACGACGAGAAGCTGGCCTGGGTGAGCAACAGTGCCGAGCCGTCGGCGTTCGACCTGCGCCACGACCGGTACACGCCGCTCCGGGGCCGGATCCCGGTACGCGGGCGGCTGGTCGTGTTCGCCGGGGCGCACGGGCAGGCCAACGGCCTCGACGAACTGCTGGACGCCGCGGCGGAGCTGCCGGAGCACACCTTCGCCCTGATCGGTGACGGGATCGAGAAGCCACGGCTGGTGGCGCGCGCCCGCGCGGAGGGCATGTCCAACGTGCACTTCCTGGACATGATCCCGAAGGCCGAGTTCGCCGGCATCCTCGGCGGCGCGGACATCGGCGTACACGCGCTGGCCGACGCCGACGTGTTCCGCCTGGGGGCCAGCCCGAACAAGCTCTACGACTACCTCGCCGCCGGGGTGCCGGTGGTGACGAACTGCCCGGGAGAGCCGCACGACGTCGTGCTGGCCTCGGATTCCGGGGCGGCCGTCGCGCCGGGGAGCCTCGCGGTGGGACTGCGCGAGCTGGTGGCGCTGGATTCCGAGGTGCTGCGCGAGATGGGCGGGCGGGGCCGACAGTTCATCGGCCGGCATCGGTCCCGGACGGCGATGGCGGGCCGGTTGCAGCGGGTGCTCGACGACGTGGTGGCGGAGCGCACCCCCCGGCGTCGGGGCGGGCCGGTGCCGCCGCGGGACGCCGCGGTCCGACGGACGCCCGAGGAGCTGAGCAGCCGGACCTGACAGCCACTAATTGCGACGTCATACGCGAAACAGACACGAAGCACGCAAAACTCCCTGTAAGCACTATATGACGCAAAGAGGTCGTTCTCGCTCGACCACGGACGACCCCAGACCCCCAGGGAGTAGTGCATGCCGCCGGAAGCAGAAGTTCCCGAGCGCACCCCGACGACCCGACGGACCAGATCCCGCCGGCGGAACCTGAGTTTCCTCGCCGGCGACGGCGCCGCCTGGGTCGGCGGCTTCCTCGCCGCCACCTGGGCCCGCTACGAGTTCGACCTGACCATCGGCCAGGCCACCCGGGCGATCGGGATAGGCGCGCTCGCCGCCGTGCTGCACCTCGTGGTCTCCGCCCTGCGCCGGGTCTACTCCGGCCGTCACCCGCTGGGCAGCCTCCCCGAGATCCGCGGCCTCGCCGGCACGACGGCCGCCACGACGGCGCTGGTGCTGGTCGCCCTGGTTCCCCTGGGGAACCGACCGGTCCCGGCGAGCGCGCCCCTCGTCGGCGGCGCCCTGACCCTGCTGCTCATGCTCGCGGTCCGCCTCGCCTACCGGCACCGCCACGACCTCGCCATGCGCCCGGACGCCCGCTCGGCGACGAAGGTGCTGCTGTTCGGCCTCGGCGACGCCGGTCAGGGGCTGCTGCGGGCCATGCTCAGCGACCCCCGCGGGCGGTACCTGCCGGTCGGCGTGCTCGACGACGACCCGGCCAAGCGGGACCTGCGGATCGGCGGCGTCCGCGTGCTCGGTGGGCGTCACGACGTGGCGGCGGCGGTACGGCGTACCGGCGCCGCCACGGTGATCTTCTCGGTGGCGAACGCGGACGCCGCGCTGATCCGGCAGATCCGGGAGGCCACCCTCCAGACCGGCGCGGCCTTCAAGGTGCTGCCGCCGGTTCGGGACCTCGTCGACCACCGGATCACCGTCACCGACGTCCGGGACGTCCGGATCAGCGACCTGCTCGGCCGGCGGCAGGTCGTCGGCGACCTGACGCTGTCGGGCAACGGCCTGACCGGCCGGCGGATCCTGGTCACCGGCGCGGGAGGCTCGATCGGCTCGGAGCTGTGCCGGCAGATCATGCAGGCGGACCCGGGCGAGCTGATGATGCTCGACCGCGACGAGTCGGCCCTGCACAGCCTCCAGATGTCACTGTCCGGCCGGGCCCTGCTCGACGGGCCGGAGCTGATCCTGGCCGACCTGCGCGACGACGAGGGAATCCGGCGGATCGTCCGGGAACGCCGGCCGGAGATCATCTTCCACGCCGCCGCGCTGAAGCACCTCACCCTCCTGCAGCGCCACCCGGGCGAGGCGGTCAAGACCAACGTGTGGGGCACCATGTCGGTGCTTGACGCCTGCCGCGACGTGGCCAGGTTCGTCAACATCTCCACCGACAAGGCGGCCGACCCGGTCAGCGTCCTGGGCTACTCGAAGCGGATCACCGAGCGGCTGACGGCGCATGCCGCGGCCACCTACCCCGGCACGTTCCTCAGCGTGCGCTTCGGCAACGTGCTGAGCAGCCGGGGCTCGGTGGTCACCGCCTTCCAGCGGCAGATCGAGTCCGGCCAGCCGGTGACGGTGACCCATCCGGACGTCACCCGGTACCTGATGACCGTGCAGGAGGCGGTGCACCTGGTCCTCCAGGCCGCCGAGATCGGCCGGGACGGTGAGGCGCTCGTGCTCGACATGGGCGAACCCGTGCGGATCCTGGACCTCGCCCGCCAGATGATCGGGCAGGCGGGAAGCAGCGTGCCCGTCGTCTACACCGGCCTGCGACCGGGTGAGAAGCTGCACGAGGACCTGCTCGGTACCGGCGAGGAGGACGTCCGGCCGCTGCACCCGCTCATCTCGCACGTGACCGTGCCGGCCCTGGACCCGATCGAGGTCGCCGGGGTGGACCCGTTCGACGACCCGGAGAAGATCGTCGCCCAGTTGGCGGCGTTGTGCACCCAGGCCACGGCCCCGAGTGCGGAGGGCGTCATCCGGCTGCCGCTGTCCCGCTGACCAGCACCGACGCGGGGCGGACCGTCGGGTCCGCCCCGCGCCGCGTCTCTCGGCGGCCCACCGGGCGTGGCGGTCGGACCACCGAGGGTGCGAGATTGACCTCTTCGGGCATTGACATGCCTCACCGCCCCCGACAGGCTCGCGTCAATGGTCCTTCCACACAGGAGGCGCGATGAGGCGCACACGGCTGGCGATCGCCGGCGTGTTCACTCTGGTCGGCGCACTGACGCTGACCACACCGGCGAGCGCGCGGCCGCCGTCCGATCCGGACGGCCGCGACGGGCTGGAGGTGTACGTCGGCACGGTCAACCCGGAGCAGGTGGAGAAGCTGCGCGCGGCCGGCGTCGATCTCGGCCACGACCACCACGAATCCGACGGGGCCGGCAACACGACCATCGAGACCGTGCTCAGCACCCGTCAGGCCGAGCGGCTGGCGAGCCAGGGCGTGAAGCTCGACGTCAAGAAGGTCGACGGCAAGGCCGCCTCGCAGGCGCTGCGCGAGCAGGCCGCGGCCGGCTGGTCGGCGTTCCGTTCCTACAGTGAGCCGGGCGGCCTCCGCGACGAGATCACCGCCACGGCGGCACGGTTCCCGAACCTCACCAAGCTGGAGACGATCGGGACGACCCACCAGGGCAAGCCGATCCTCGCCGTCAAGGTCACCAAGGACGCGAAGAAGGTCCGGGACGGCAAGCGGCCGGCGGTGCTCTACGGCAGCGCGCAGCACGCCCGCGAGTGGATCACCCCGGAGATGACCCGGCGGCTGCTGCACCACGTGCTCGGCAACTACGGCACCGACCCGGAGATCACCCGCCTGGTCGACACCACCGAGTTGTGGTTCCTGCCGGTCGCGAACCCGGACGGCTACGACCACACCTTCACCCCCGGCAACCGGCTGTGGCGCAAGAACCTGCGGGACAACGACGGCGACGGGCAGATCACGACCGCCGACGGTGTCGACCTCAACCGCAACTTCGCCTACAAGTGGGGGTACGACAACGAGGGCTCCTCGCCCGACCCCAACAGCGACACCTACCGGGGGCCGGGCCCGAACTCCGAGCCGGAGACGAAGGCCCTGGACCGGCTCTTCAAGCGGGTCGGCTTCGAGTTCTTCGTGAACTACCACTCGGCGGCGCAGTTGCTGCTGTACGGCGTCGGCTGGCAGGTGAGCACCCCGACCCCGGACGACGTCGTCTACGAGGCGATGGTCGGTGACGACGCCCACCCGGCGGTCCCCGGCTACGACCCGGACATCTCCGCCGAGCTGTACACCACCAACGGCGACACCGACACGCACGCCACCGTCCGGTACGGCACGCTCGGCTTCACGCCGGAGATGTCGACCTGCCAGTCGGCGGCGGCGTCCGATCCGGACGACGAGTGGCTCCCGGAGGACTGCGTCAGCGGGTTCATCTTCCCGGACGACGAGGAGCTGATCGCCGCCGAGGTGGCGAAGAACCTGCCGTTCGCCCTGGCCGTGGCCAGGTCCACGCACGACCCGGACGACCCCGTCTCGGTGGTCGGCCGCAGCACCCCCGACTTCGTCGTCGACGCCTTCGAGACCTCGTACGGGCGGGACCAGCAGGTCGCCGCGATCGTCCGGCGCGAGCTGCGGAACGTCCGGCTGAACTGGACGGTCAACGGCGGCCGGCCGAAGACGGTCAAGGTCACCGAGTGGCAGGGCGGCGAGCGGTACGGCGACACCCACGACGACTACTACGCCGAGCTGCGCGGGAAGGTGACCGGGGCACGGCCGGGCGACCGGGTCGAGGTCTGGTTCACCGGCAACAGGCGGGGCACGGGTGTGGTCGCCAGTGACCACTTCACCTACCGGGTGCACGACGACATCGGCGGGGACGTGCTGGTGCTCGCCGCGGAGGACGTCACCGGCCTCAGCCCGGCGCAGGGCGTCACCAGCGCGAAGTACGCCGACGAGGTGACCGCGGCGCTGACCGCCGCCGGCCGGACCAGCGACGTGTACGACGTCGACGTGATGGGCCGGAAGGCGCCGCACCCGCTGGGTGTGCTGTCGCACTACGACACGGTGGTCTGGGAGACCGGCGACGACGTGATCCCGCGCGCGCAGGGCCAGGTGCCCGGCACCGCCGCCCGCTCGGCGCTGGAGACCGAGCTGGCCGTCCGGGACTACCTCAACGAGGGTGGCAAGCTGCTGGTCAGCGGCAAGTACGCCCTCTTCGCGCAGGCCGCCAACGGTGCGTACGCGTACCAGCCGAACGGGCCGGCGGAGTGCACCGACGCCGACGACGCGACCTGCCTGCCGCTGCTGAACGACTTCCAGCAGTACTGGCTGGGGGCGTACACGTACGTCAGTGACGGCGGCACCGGCGAGGACGGTCCGTACGCGCTCAAGGGCTCCGACGGGGCCTTCGCGGGCTTCGACGGCATCCTCAACGCGGCCGGTTCGGCGGGGAACCAGGACCACACCGCCTCGTTCCTGACCACGTCGAGCTTCCTGCCGCGCGACCAGTTCCCGCAGTTCGCCAGCTCCGCCCCGGTGGACTGGGTGCGGCCGGGCGCCGCGCCGTTCGACCCTCGCACCGGTGACTGGTACCTGTGGAGCGGTCAGGCCGACGAGTCGTACAAGCGGCTCACCCGCACCGTGGACCTCACCGGGGCCACCAGCGGCGAGCTGCGGTTCGCCACCTCGTACGACATCGAGCCGAACTGGGACTTCCTGATCGTCGAGGCGCACGAGGTGGGCAGCGACGACTGGACGACCCTGCCGGACGCCAACGGGCACACCGGCCGGGAGACCGGGGAGAGCTGCGCGTCCGGGTGGGTGGACACGTTGCACCCGTTCCTGGGCCACTACATGGGCGCGGACTGTTCGCCGACCGGCACCACCGGTGAGTGGCACGCGGCCACCGCCGCGTCGAACGGCTGGCAGGAGTTCAAGATCGACCTGTCGGCGTACGCCGGCAAGCAGGTCGAGGTGTCGATCTCGTACGTCTCCGACTGGGGCACGCAGGGCCTGGGTGTCTTCCTGGACGACGCCAGCGTGGTCGTCGACGGCGCGACCGTCTCGGAGACCTCGTTCGAGACGGCCGACCTCGGCGGTTGGACGGTGGCCGGCCCGCCGGCCGGCTCGGCGGGCAACGCCACCGACTGGTCGCGCAGCCAGCAGGCGTTCGAGGAGGGGGCGGCGGTGGTCACCGCGGACACCGTCTACCTGGGCTTCGGCCTGGAGGGGCTGGCCCCGGCGGCCCGGGACGACCTGGTCGCCCGGTCGCTGGCCCACCTGACGGGGCAGCAGCGCCCCTGACGTTCCGCCACGGGTGCGCCGGTGGTCCTTCGGGGCCGCCGGCGCACCTGCCGTTTCCGCCCGCGCGGGCCGCCCGGGATGTGGTGAGCTGGAGACATGGATCGGATCCGGCTCGGGCTGATGCTGCACCCGACCCGGGACGTCACCGAGGTGGTCGCGATCATCGAGCGCTGGGCGGCGCGCCAGAAGATGAGCCTCGCGGTCCGCACCGAGGACCGGCATCGGGTGCCGGCGAGCGTCGAGCCGCTGCCCGCCGACCAGGTGGCCGTGGCCTGTGACGCGTTGATCAGCATCGGCGGGGACGGCACCATGCTCGGCGCGCTGCGCTCGGCCGTCCGGAACCCGAAGCCGGTGCTCGGCGTACACCTGGGTCGGCTCGGTTTCCTGGTGGAGGTCGAGCCGCCGGATCTCCCGGCGGCGCTGGACCGGGTGGCCGCCAAGGACTTCACGGTGGAGCGGCACAGCTGCCTCGTCTGCGAGGTGTGCGACGACGACGTCGTGGCGTTCAACGACCTGGCGCTGGTACGCCAGCCCGGATCCGGCTTCGTCTCGGCGACGCTCGCGGTCGACGGGCAGCGGTACGGCTACTACCGCTGCGACGCGCTGGTGGTGAGCACGCCCACCGGGTCGACCGCGTACAGCTACGCCGCGGGCGGACCGCTGGTCTCCCCCGCCAGTGACGCGGTGGTGGTGACCCCCTCCGCGCCGATGGCCGGCATCTCCCGCGCGGTGGTGCTCTCCGGAGACGAGACCATCCGGCTGGAGCTGACGCCGGGCTCCGCCCCGGTCGCCGTCGAGATGGACGGCGTGGTCATCCAGAAGGCCGCCACGGAGGGTGCGGTGCAGGTGGGTTACCGCCGCGACGCGGGGCTGGTGGTACGCCTCGACCCCCGCCGCTACCAGGAGCGCAACCAGCTCAAGCTGAGCCTGCTGGATCTGCCGCTGCTGCCCGCGCAGCTGCGCGAACTGCTCCCCGAGGACCTCCGCGAGCAGCTCAACCGCCGCGAGCTGCCGCCACCGCGCTGAGTTCCGCTGACCCGGTTTCGCCTGGTCGTCCTCGCCGGCCGGACAGGGTGCACCCGGGCCCTGTCGAGCTGACGTCATGGATGAGTCAGGCCACCGACCAGGCGCGCCGACTCACGCCGCGGGACGAGGAGGAGGCGGCTGCGCCGGCGGTGATGACGTAGATGGCTCAGCTCGACAGCGCGCGACCGGGTTACCCGTGGGTCCGGACCGGCTCTGGACCCCGACCGGGCGGACCTGCTCGGTCCCTGCCCGCACGCCGACCCGCTCCCAGCCGCCCCCGAGCCGGCGGGGCGGCGGCGAGCGGCGCGTCAGGCCTTGGCGAGCACCTCCGAGACCAGGTCCTTCGCCTCGGACTGGATGCGGGTCAGGTGGTCCGGACCCTGGAACGACTCGGCGTAGATCTTGTAGACGTCCTCGGTGCCGGAGGGGCGGGCGGCGAACCAGCCCGACTCCGTGGTGACCTTGAGGCCGCCGATCGACGCGCCGTTGCCGGGCGCCGTCGTGAGCGTCGCGGTGATCGGCTCACCGGCCAGCTCGGTCGCGGTGACCTGCTCCGGCGAGAGCTTGCCGAGCACGGCCTTCTGCTCCCGGGTGGCCGGGGCGTCGATGCGCGCGTACGACGGCGCGCCGAAGCGCTCGGCCAGCTCGGCCCAGTGCTCGCTCGGGGTCCGGCCGGTGCTGCCGATGATCTCGGCCGCGAGCAGGCAGAGCAGGATGCCGTCCTTGTCGGTGGTCCAGGTGCCGCCGTCGCGGCGCAGGAACGACGCCCCGGCGCTCTCCTCGCCGCCGAAGCCGACCGCGCCGTCGAGGAGGCCCGGTACGAACCATTTGAACCCGACCGGCACCTCCAGCAGCGGCCGGCCCAGGTCGGCGGCGACCCGGTCGATCATGGAGGAGGAGACCAAGGTCTTGCCGACCGCGGCGGCCGGGCCCCAGTCGCGGCGGGTACGGAAGAGGTGGCCGATCGCCACCGCCAGGTAGTGGTTGGGGTTCATCAGGCCCGCGTCGGGGGTGACGATCCCGTGCCGGTCGGCGTCGGCGTCGTTGCCCGTGGAGACCGCGTAGTCGGCGCGGGCGGCGATCAACGAGGCCATCGCGTTGGGCGAGGAGCAGTCCATCCGGATCTTGCCGTCACCGTCGAGGGTCATGAACCGCCACGTCGGGTCGACCGTCGGGTTGAGCACGGTCAGGTCGAGGCGGTGCCGCTCGGCGATCTCGCCCCAGTAGGCCACGCTCGCTCCGCCGAGCGGGTCGGCGCCGATGCGCACGCCGGCGTCGCGGACCGCGTCGAGGTCGAGCACCGCCGGGAGGTCGTCGACGTAGCGGGCGAGGAAGTCGTACGAGCCGGTGGTGTCGGCGGCGCGCGCCCGCGCGTACGGGATGCGCTTCACCTCCTTGAGCCCGGCGGCCAGGATCTCGTTCGCGCGGTCCTGGATCCACCGCGTCACGTCGCTGTCGGCGGGCCCGCCGTGGGTGGGGTTGTACTTGAAGCCGCCGTCGTCCGGCGGATTGTGCGACGGGGTGATGACGATGCCGTCGGCGAGCCCGCTGGTGCGGCCCCGGTTGTGGGTGAGGATCGCGTGCGACACCGCCGGGGTGGGCGTGTAGCCGTCCCGGCTGTCCAGCAGGACGGTGACCTCGTTCGCGGCGAGGACCTCCAGGGCGTCGACCGTCGCCGGGGCGGACAGGGCGTGGGTGTCCCGGCCGAGGAAGAGCGGGCCGTCCAGGCCCTGCTCCCGGCGGTAGTCGCAGAGCGCCTGGGTGACCGCGAGGATGTGGTCGGAGTTGAAGGCGCGGCGCAGGCTCGACCCCCGGTGGCCGGAGGTGCCGAAGGAGACCTGCTGCGCCGGGTCGCCCGGGTCGGGGTGCTCGGCGTAGTAGGCGGTCACCAGCATCGGCACGTCGACCAGGTCGGACGGCTGGGCGGGCTGGCCCGCGCGGGGGTGACTGCTCACGGTTCCACCTTCTGACCCTTGCCGATCACCACGATGCCGTTGTCCGAGACGGTGTAGCGCTGGCGGTCCTTCTCCAGGTCCACACCGATCTCGGCGCCCTCGGGCACGATCACGTTCTTGTCCAGGATGGCCCGCCGGACCACGGCGTGCCGGCCGATGTCCACGCCCTCCATCAACACCGCGCCGTCGACGTGCGCCCAGGAGTGGACCTTGACCTTCGGCGACACCACCGAGTTCTCCACCAGGGAGCCGGAGATCACCGCGCCGGGCGAGATCATCGAGCCGACCGCCCGGCCGACCCGCTCGCCCCACTGGTGCACGAACTTCGCCGGCGGGTACGGCGGCTGGTCGGTGTAGATCGGCCACTCGAAGTTGTAGAGGTTGAACACCGGGTGCACGTTGATCAGGTCCATGTGTGCGTCGTAGAACGAGTCGAGCGTCCCCACGTCCCGCCAGTAGCCACGGTCGCGGTCGGTGCTGCCCGGCACCTCGTTGTCGCGGAAGTCGTAGACGTTGGCCTCGCCCCGCTCGACCATCATCGGGATGATGCTGCCGCCCATGTCGTGCTTGCTGGTCTTGTCCTCGGCGTCCCGCTCGACCGCCTCGCACAGGGCCCGCGTGGTGAACACGTAGTTGCCCATCGAGGCGTAGATCTCGTCGGGCGCGTCGGGCAGGCCGACCGCGTCGGTGGGCTTCTCCCGGAACGCGCGGATCCGCCTGCCGTCCTCGCCGACCTCGATCACGCCGAACTGGTCGGCCGTGGACAGCGGCTGCCGGATCCCGGCCACGGTCACCGACGCGCCGGAGGCGATGTGGTCCTCCACCATCTGCCGGGGGTCCATCCGGTAGATGTGGTCGGCGCCGAAGACGATCACGTGGTCGGGCTGCTCGTCGTTGATCAGGTTGAAGCTCTGGTAGATCGCGTCGGCCGACCCGGCGAACCACCACGGGCCGCGGCGCTGCTGCGCCGGCACCGGGGTGACGTAGTTGCCCAACAGCGTCGACATCCGCCAGGTCTTGGTGATGTGCCGGTCGAGCGAGTGGGACTTGTACTGGGTCAGCACGACGATCTTGAGAAAGCCGGCGTTCGCCAGGTTGGACAGGACGAAGTCGACCATGCGGTACATCCCGCCGAACGGGACGGCCGGCTTGGCCCGGTCCGCGGTGAGCGGCATGAGGCGCTTGCCCTCCCCGCCGGCCAGGACGATCGCGAGCACCTTGGCAGCCATGTCCCGACGCTATCCATCCGACCGCCACTTCACCACTCGTACGGGCACAGTTCCACGCCCGGTGCGGGGCGGTTTTCTGCACTAGGGTGCCGGGCATGACGGATCTCCCACGGCTGCGCGTCGACCTGCTCACCCGGGAGTACCCGCCGGAGGTCTACGGCGGGGCCGGGGTGCACGTCGAGTACCTCGCCCGCGAGCTGCGCCGGCTCGCGGACGTACGGGTGCACTGCTTCGGCGCGCCGCGCTCGGAGCCGGGCGTGACCGCGCACGCCGAACCGGCCGGCCTGGGCGGCGCGAACGCCGCGCTGCGGACGATGGGCGTGGACCTGGAGATGGCCGCGGGGTGCGCCGGCACGGACGTGGTGCACAGCCACACCTGGTACGCGAACCTCGCCGGGCACACCGCGAAGCTGCTGCACGGGGTGCCGCACGTGGTGACCGCGCACAGCCTGGAGCCGCTGCGACCGTGGAAGGCCGAGCAGCTCGGCGGGGGCTACGCGCTCTCGTCCTGGTGCGAGCGCACCGCGGTGGAGGCCGCCGACGCGATCATCGCGGTCAGCGCCGGGATGCGGCGGGACGTGCTGACCGCGTACCCGGCCGTCAACCCGGACCGGGTGCGGGTCGTCCACAACGGGATCGACACCGTGCAGTACGCCCCGGACCACGGCACGGACGTGGTCGACCGGCTGGGGATCGACCCGTCCCGGCCCAGCGTGGTGTACGTGGGACGGATCACCCGGCAGAAGGGCCTGCCCTACCTGCTGCGCGCCGCGCGGGAGCTGCCCGCCGACACCCAGCTGGTGCTGCTCGCCGGCGCCCCGGACACGCCGGAGATCGCCGCCGAGGTGGAGGGCCTGGTCGCCGAGCTGCGCGCCAACCGCTCGGGCGTGGTGTGGGTCGCCGAGATGCTGCCCAAGCACGAGGTGATCCAGGTGCTCACCCACGCCGCCGTCTTCGTCTGCCCGTCGGTGTACGAGCCGATGGGCATCGTGAACCTGGAGGCGATGGCCTGCGAGACCGCGGTGGTCGCCACCGCCACCGGCGGCATCCCCGAGGTGGTCGCCGACGGCGAGACCGGGCTGCTGGTGCCGATCGAGCAGGCCGCCGACGGCTCCGGACGACCGCTGGATCCGGGGCGTTTCGTGGCCGACCTCGCGGCCCGGATCAACGAGGTCCTGGCCGACGGGGAACGGACCGCCGAGTTCGGGCGGGCGGGCCGACAGCGGGCCGTCGAGCACTTCTCGTGGGACGCGGTCGCGCAGCGCACGCTGGAGGTGTACCGGTCGGTGGGCGCCGCCGGCTGACCCGAGCGCGAAGCGATCTCGCGCAGTAGGTTGAACCGGTGACTGGACGGTTCCCGATCGAAGACGTCTCCCCCGTCGTCTCCTGCGGTCGCTACCCGGCCAAGGCGGTGGTCGACGAGCCGGTGCCGGTGTCGGCGCGAGCCTACCGGGAGGGACACGACGCCCTCGGCTGCAACGTGGTCTGGCTCGGCCCCGACGGGCGGGCCCGCCCGTTCACCCGGATGCGGCCGGGCGAGCCGGGGCAGGACCGCTGGCACGCCACGATCCGCCCGGACGCGGTCGGCGACTGGTCGTTCACCGTCGAGGCGTTCTCCGACCCCTACCTGACCTGGCAGAACGCGGTGACCAAGAAGATCGCCGCAGGCCAGGGTCCGGAGGACCTCGCGAACGACCTCGCCGAGGGCGTCCGCGTACTGACCGCCGCGGTCGACCTGGTGCCGGACGCCGACCGGAAGCGGGTGGACACCGCCGTCACCGCGCTGCGGGACACGACGCTGCCGCTGCCCCGGCGGGTCGGCCCCGCGCTGGACCTGGCCGACCTGCTGTGGGACCACCCCGTGCGGGAGCTGGTCACCACCGGTGACGAGTACCGGATCTGGGTGGACCGTCCGCGCGCCCTCTTCTCCGCCTGGTACGAGTTCTTCCCCCGCTCGGAGGGCGCGATCCCGGCGACGGTGGACGCCCCGGCCCGCTCCGGCACCTTCGTCACCGCCATGGACCGCCTGCCCGGCGTCGCGGCGATGGGGTTCGACGTGCTCTACCTGCCGCCGATCCACCCGATCGGCCGGGTCAACCGCAAGGGCCCCAACAACTCGCTCACCGCCGGCCCCGACGACGTCGGCTCGCCGTGGGCGATCGGCGCCGCCGAGGGCGGCCACGACGCCATCCACCCCGACCTGGGTACGCCGGAGGACTTCCGCGAGTTCATCGCGGCCGCCGCCGAGCAGGGCCTGGAGGTGGCGATGGACCTGGCGTTGCAGTGCGCGCCGGATCATCCGTGGGTCACCGAGCACCCGGAGTGGTTCACCACCCGTCCCGACGGCAGCATCGCGTACGCGGAGAACCCGCCGAAGAAGTACCAGGACATCTACCCGCTGAACTTCGACAACGACCCCGAGGGCATCCGCGCCGAGGTGCTGCGGGTGGTCCTGCACTGGGTCGGCGAGGGCGTGAAGATCTTCCGGGTCGACAACCCGCACACCAAGCCGGTCGCCTTCTGGCACTGGCTGATCGCCGAGGTCAAGAAGGTCGACCCGGACGTGCTGTTCCTCGCCGAGGCGTTCACCCGGCCGGCGATGATGCACGGGCTGGGCAAGGTCGGCTTCACGCAGTCGTACACGTACTTCACCTGGCGGACCACGCCCGCGGAGATGCGCGCGTACTGCGAGGAGCTGGTGGCGGCGGCCGACTACATGCGACCGAACTTCTGGCCGAACACGCCGGACATCCTGCACGAGTCCCTGCAGCACGGTGGCCCGCCGATGTTCAAGATCCGGGCGGTGCTGGCCGCGCTGCTCGTCCCCTCCTGGGGCATGTACGCGGGCTTCGAGCTGTTCGAGCACGTGGCCCGCCCCGGTGCCGAGGAGTACCTGGACAACGAGAAGTACGAGCTGCGTCCCCGGGACTGGGCCGGCGCGCAGGCGCAGGGCCGCTCCCTGGCGCCGTTCATCGCCACCCTCAACCGGGTCCGCCGGGACAACCCCGCCCTGCACCAGCTGCGCAACCTGGTCTTCCACGACATCGACAACCCGGCGCTGCTCTGCTGGTCCAAGCACGACCCGGTCACCGGCAACACCGTGATCGTGGTCTGCTCGTTCGACTCGCGGACCGTCCAGTGGGGCAACACCACCCTGGACATGCCGGCGCTGGGATTCGACTGGCACGAACGGTTCACCGTGCACGACGAGCTGACCGGCACCTCCTACGACTGGGGACAGCGCAACGCGGTCCGGCTCGACCCGTATCTTCAACCGGCGCACGTGCTGACCGTGCGCCGACCGGTCCACCACACACCCGACGTGCCCGCCGCCGCGCAACCGGCCGAGCTGACCGTCTCCGACATTCCCGACGACCTGTCCGGCGGCACCGCCCCGACCGCTGCAACGAAGGACGACCCACGATGGACCAGCTGATCGCCGGCCGTACCCACGATCCGCACGCGGTGCTCGGGGCCCACCCGGCCGACGGACGCACCACCGTCCGGACGCTGCGGCGCGGGGCGCAGGACGTGGCCGTCCTGGTCGGCGGGGAGCGGCACCCGATGAAGCGGGTGCACGACGGGGGCGTGTTCGAGGCGACGGTCCCCGGCGAGGTGCTCGACTACCGGATCGAGGTCGACGGGCACCCGCACGACGACCCGTACCGCTACCCGCCCACCCTCGGCGAGCTGGACCTGCACCTGATCGGCGAGGGCCGGCACGAGCGGCTCTGGGACGCCCTCGGCGCCCGCGTCTTCGACGAGGGGGTCGCCTTCACCGTGTGGGCGCCGAACGCCCAGGGCGTCCGGGTGGTCGGCGACTTCACCGGCTGGTCGCCGGACGACGGCTGGCCGATGCGCTCGCTGGGCTCCAGCGGCGTCTGGGAGGTCTTCGTTCCCGGCGCGCAGGTCGGCGCCCGCTACAAGTACCGGATCCTCGGCGCCGACGGGCAGTGGCGGGACAAGGCCGACCCCCTGGCGGCGTACGCGGAGGTGCCGCCGGCCACCGCCTCGGTCGTCCACCACTCGACGTACGAGTGGAGCGACGCCGTGTGGCTGGAGCGGCGCGCCCAGCGGCGACCGCACCAGGAGCCGATGAGCGTGTACGAGGTGCACCTCGGCTCCTGGCGGCCCGGCCTGAGCTACCGGGAGCTGGCCGAGCAGCTGACCGCGTACGTGACCGAGCTGGGTTTCACGCACGTGGAGTTCCTGCCGGTGATGGAACACCCGTTCGGCGGGTCCTGGGGCTACCAGGTCACCGGCTACTTCGCGCCGACGTCCCGGTTCGGCGACCCGGACGACTTCCGGTACCTGGTGGACCGGCTGCACAGCGCCGGGATCGGGGTCATCCTCGACTGGGTTCCGGCGCACTTCCCCAAGGACGAGTGGGCCCTCGCGCGCTTCGACGGCACCCCCCTGTACGAGCACCCCGACCCGCGCCGCGGCGAGCACCCCGACTGGGGCACGTACGTCTTCGACTTCGGTCGCCGCGAGGTGCGCAACTTCCTCGTCGCCAACGCGCTGTACTGGTGCGAGGAGTTCCACGTCGACGGGCTGCGGGTCGACGCGGTCGCGTCGATGCTCTACCTGGACTACTCCCGCGAGGACGGTCAGTGGGCTCCCAACCAGTACGGCGGTCGGGAGAACCTGGAGGCCATCGCGTTGATGCAGGAGACGAACGCGACGGTCTACCGGCGGCACCCCGGCGTGGTGATGATCGCCGAGGAGTCCACCGCCTGGCCGGGCGTCACCCGCTCCACCGACGGCGGTGGGCTGGGCTTCGGGTTCAAGTGGAACATGGGCTGGATGCACGACACCCTGCTCTACACCGCGAAGGACCCGATCTACCGGCAGCACCACCACCACCAGCTCACCTTCTCCCTCGCGTACGCCTGGAGCGAGAACTACGTGCTGCCGATCAGCCACGACGAGGTGGTGCACGGCAAGGGCTCCCTCGCGGGGAAGATGCCCGGTGACACCTGGCAGCGGCTGGCGAACGTGCGGGCGCTGCTCGCGTACATGTGGGCACATCCGGGCAAGCAGCTGCTCTTCATGGGCTGCGAACTGGCCGACGACCGGGAGTGGAGCGAGGAGCGCGGGCTCGACTGGCACCTGCTGCACGACCCGGCGCGGGCCGGCGTGCAGCGCCTCGTCGGAGACCTGAACGCCGTCTACCGGGACACCCCGGCCCTGTGGTCGCAGGACACCGAGCCCGCCGGTTTCCGCTGGATCGCCGGGGACGACGTCGCCAACAACGCCGTCTCCTTCGTCCGGATCGCCCCGGACGGCGCGACGTTGGTCTGCGTGGCGAACTTCTCCGCCCTGCCGCTGGAGGACTACCGGGTCGGCCTGCCGGCCGGGGGCGCGTGGGCGGAGGTGCTGAACACCGACGCGCACCACTACGGCGGCTCCGGCGTGGGCAACATGGGCCGGGTGCACGCCGAGGACGTGCCGTGGCACGGCCTTCCGGCCTCGGCGGCGCTGCGGGTCCCCCCGCTCGGCGTCCTCTGGCTCCGCCCCGCCTAGCGGGTACGGCGGGTCTGCCCGCCAGACCGGGCTGGCCGACCATGATCCACTCGATGTCACTGAAATCGGGCTGAAAACCTCACCCGGACACGCCGATGTCAATGACGTCGAGTCGATCATGCGCCCGGAACGACATGACTTCAGCCCTGTCGGCCGGCTACCGGTCTCGACGGCCCCGTCGGCCGCGTCGGATGAGTAGCACGAACACGGTGAGACTCGTTATCGATATCGCCGCCAGGACAAGACCGCCCGCGCGGTCCTCGGGAGCACCGGTGATCATGGTTATCGCATTCACACCAGTGGCGACCGCCAAGATTGCCGGTATCGCCCGGCGGGCTCGGCGGTGGTGCCGACGATCGTGGCCGATCTCCGCCGCGCGTTCGGCTTCGCTTCGATGGGTCCCCAGCGAGAAGCGGCCGGGGTTGGCCATCACGAACATTGCCCCGAGCCACGCGATCCCGAAGGCAGCTACCAGCAATGCCTCCCGCACCGCACCGATATCCATCGTCAACCGGGGATCCCGGCGTGGCGACGCGGATGACGCCCTGCGTACACGAAGATCGTCTCTTCAGACCAGGCCCGCGTCCCGCAGCAGCTTCCACAGGCCGGCGCCGTCCGGGGCGGAGAGCCACTTCTGCCCCACCGGACCGGCCGACGAGCTGCCGGCGGGGGCGGGCAGGCTACCGGCGAGGACGGCCTGGGTGGGCGAGAGCCGTCGGATCGCCACCCCGGCCACGTTCTCCGGGTGGGCGGCGGCGAACTCCCGGTAGATCTCCTGGTCGTGCTGCCCGTCGTCGCCGACCAGCAGCCACTTGACTTCCGGGAACTCCTTGGCCAGCCGGGCCAGGGTGATCCGCTTGTGCTCCTTGCCGCTGCGGAACCAGCGGTCCTGGGTCGGGCCCCAGTCGGTCAGCAGCAGCGGCCCGGCCGGGTAGAGGTGCCGCGACAGGAAGCGGGTGAGCGTGGGGGCGACGTTCCACGCGCCGGTGGAGAGGTAGAAGACCGGGGCACCGGGGTGGGCGGTGACCAGCCGCTCGTACAGCACCGCCATGCCGGGCACCGCGTTCCGGGCGTGCTCGTCGAGGACGAACGTGTTCCACGCGGCGAGCAGCGGGCGGGGCAGCGCGGTGACCATCACCGTGTCGTCGATGTCGGAGAGGATGCCGAAACGCACCTCGGGGTCGAGGATGCGGACGGGCGCCTCGACCGGCTCGGCGTCCGGCACGCTGATCCGCACCGAACCCCAGCCGGGCGGCAGGTGGGCCTCGACGGTGACGTCGACGAAACCGCTGCGGTCCGCCTGCGTCTCGTGGGTCACCCCACCGGCCTCGATGGTCACCGTGACGTGCTTGGCGGGCAGGGTGGTGAAGCTGCGCCAGCCCCGGACCTTCTCCAGTCGGCCGCGCTGGCGGGTGTCCGGCCGTCCCAGCAGCACCCGGCACATCACGCGTACCCAGCCGGGCGCACCGTAGCCGGTGTAGGCGATGACGTTCATCCGCCACCCGGTCCGCCGCAGCCGGCGGGCCACGAGGTGGTGCACGGCGTCCTCGATCCGCGCGGCCCGGTGCAGGTTGGGGATGGCCAGCTGGCCAGCGGGAGTGGGTGGCACGGTGCAACCCTGCCACAAGCCGGCCGCCTCGGCCACGCGAGGCGAACCCGGGCAGGACCACCGGCACCCCCTTCGCGGCGAACCGCCCCGGTCCCCCGCGACCACGTGAAACACTCCGGTCGGGACGACGACGGGGGCGTTGGTCGTGTCGCAATCTGAGGAACGCGGGGGGCGGTGGCGTCCCGGGCTCGACCGGCCGGCGCTCGTCGCGCTGCTCCTGGGGGTCGCCGGGGTCGCGTACCGGCTGGTCCTGACCCTTGCCACGGTGCCGCCGTCGAACAGTGACGAGGCCACCTTCGGACTCATCGCGCTGCACATCGCCCAGGGGCGGGAGTTCCCGGTCTTCCTCTACGGGCAGCGCTACATGGGAGTGCTGGAGTCGTACCTGGCCGCGCCCGGAATCGCGATCGCCGGGCCGAGCTGGCCGGTGCTGCGGCTGCCGCTGCTGGCGTTGTACGCGCTGTTCCTCTGGCTGGTCCACCGGCTGACCCGGCGGATCGCCTCGCCGTGGTTCGCCACGTTCGTCGTCGGCCTGCTCGCGCTCGGGTCGGAACGGGTGGTCCGGGACCAGCTCACCGTGGTCGGGGGGCGGCCCGAGGTGAAGGTGGCGGTCCTGGCGATGCTCCTGGTGACGGTGGGGCTCGCCCGGGGAACGGTCCGCCACCGCCGGCTGGCCGTCGGGGCGTTCGGCCTGCTCGCCGGGCTGGCCGTGTGGTCGGACTGGCTGATCCTGCCGTACCTGGGGGTGGCCGGCCTGGTGCTGCTGTGGGTGGCGCGGCGGGAACTGCTGGGCTGGCCGGGCCTGCTGCTGGTGGTCGGGTTCGCCGTCGGTGTCGCCCCGATGATCCGCGGCAACCTGGTCGCCCCGCCCGGGGAGGACTCGCTGTCGGTGTTCCGGGAGATCAGCACCCGGGCCGGGTCGATGCCGACGTGGTCGGAGCGGGTGCGCGGCGCGCTGCTGGAGGGGGTGCCGCTGGCCCACAATCTCTGCCCGATCGACGGGTGCGCCCCCTGGGCGCGGTGGTTCGGGCTGCTCTACCCCGTGCTGCTGGTGATCGCCGCGGTGGTGGCGGTGGTCGCGTACGCACGGGCCGCCGGTCCGGGACGGGCCCGGCGGGTCGCTCCGGTCGTGCACCTCGCGCTGGTCGTCGGCGCGGCGGCGACCCTGCTGTCGTACGCGCGCAGCCCGTCGGCGGCCACCGACCCGCTGGGCAACGCGCGGTACCTGTCGTTGCTCCAGCTCTCCCTGCCGGCGGTGCTGTGGCCGGTGTGGCTGGCCGCGGTGGCCTGCTGGCGGGGCACGGTCGGTGTGCTCGGCCGGCTGGCCGGCGCGGTCGCCACGGCCGGCCTGGCCGCCCTGGCGGCCGCCACGCTGGTGGTGACCGTGCTGTTCGCCACCACCGGCACGCAGGAGGGCCGGGACGAGGAGCGGGGGGCCCGGGAGCTGGCCGACGCGGTCCGCGCCGGCGGGCCCCGGGAGGTGTACGGGGACTACTGGACCTGCAACCGGTTGATCTTCAACACCGGCGAGGACGTGGTCTGCGGGGTCCTCGACGGCGGGTTCACGCCCGGGCAGAACCGCTACTCGGCGTACTGGCGGCAGGTTGCGCGGGCCACCCGGCCGGGCTACGTGGTGGAGTCCGGTTCGGTGCTGGAGCGGAAGCTGCGGCGGCTGCTCGGTGACCGGGCCGACGCGGCGCTGGTCATCGAGGTCGGCGGGTATCGCGTGTACCACCCGGAGCAGCCGGTCCGGCCGTGGCGGTAGGGCCGGGCCGTACGCTGGCCGCAGCCGGCGTGCGCCGGGCCGACCGAGGAGTCCACCGATGCTCATCCTGCTGCCGCCCTCCGAGGGCAAGGCCGACGCCGGCACCGGCCGGCGGCTGGACCTGGCCCGGCTCTCGTCGCCGGAGCTGACGCCGGCCCGGGAGGAGGTGCTGGCGGCGCTGGTCGCACTGAGCACCTCGGCGGACGAGGAGGCGGCACTGGCCGCGCTGGGGCTCAGCCCCGGCCAGCGGGGGGAGCTGCGGCGCAACGCCCGGCTGCGGGAGGCGGCGACCGCACCGGCGGAACGCCTCTACACCGGGGTCCTGTACGAGGCGCTCGACCTCGGCTCGCTGCCCGCCCCCGCGCTGCGGGCCGCCCGCCGGTCGGTGCTGATCAGCTCCGGCCTGTGGGGCGCGGTACGCCTCACCGACCGGATCCCGCCGTACCGCTGCCCGGTCGGGGGGAAACTGCCGTCAGTGGGTGCGCTGTCGACGTGGTGGCGGACGGCGCTGGACCCGGCGATGACCGCCGCGGCGGGTACCGGGCCGGTGCTGGACCTGCGCTCCGGCGCGTACGCGGCCACCTGGACGCCGCGCGGCCCGGTGGCCGCCCGTACGGTGACCGTGCGGGTGCTGCACGAGCGCGACGTCGACGGTGTGCCCGTCCGGTCGGTGGTGAGCCACTTCAACAAGGCCACCAAGGGCCGGCTGGTACGTGACCTGCTGCTCGCCGGCGCCCGCCCGCGTACCGCCGATGCTCTGGTGGCCGCCCTGCGGGACCTGAAGTACCGGGTCGAGGAGCAGCCGGGGCCGGACGGCCGGCCACGCCAGGTCGACGTGGTCGTGTCCGAGCTGTAGGCCGCACCGCAAGATTTCCTCAAGGCTCGCCCGGATCGGTTTCGTCGGCGCGGCGCAGCCGCCACGGTAGGGGAACCACGAGCCGACGAGGAGCCCGAGGTGTCCCCCGAACCGATCCTGCTCGACCGGTCCCGGCCGCCGGTGACCCCGCCGCCGCTGGACTGGCTGACCCTGGCCGACGCGTTCGAGTCGGCCTGCCTGCTGCGCTGCATGGCGCCGCCGGCCGGCTCGAACCCCCGGCGGCCCGCTCCGGTGCACCCGCCGATGACGGTGGAGTTCAACCGGGAGGAGGCGGCGCAGCGGATGCGGCAGCTGCTGGACCGGCTGGGCGTACCCGTCCGCCACGAGATGGCCGTGGGCGGGCTGCGCCGCCGCTACGAACTGCACCGGATCTCCGTGCCGGCCGTGCACCGCACCGCGTACGCGCAGGTGGTGGAGGCCGGCTGGCGGCAGGGCCGCCGCGAGCTGCTGGGCGGACCGGTGCCCGGGGCGTCGACCGCGCGCCGGGTGTGGCGGCCCCGGCTCGCCGCGGCGGCGTGGCGTGCCGCGCTGCTGGGCGGCGGCCGGCACGTCCGGCGACACATCCTCGGCGTCCGGCTCACCGACCGGGAACTCGCCGCCGTGCTGGTGCGCGGCGCGGCCCTGCTGGACGTACCGGCGCTGCTGCGCCCGGGCACCGGGTGCTTCGTGGTCAGCGTGGCGCACGGCCGGGACCGGGAGCAGATCCTGGAGGCCACCGCCCTCGCACCGGCACCGGACCGGTAGGGCGGGGTTGCGTCGGGCGGCCCGGTCGGCGCACAGTGCAGCGCGTGAGCCGTACCGCCTCCGCCCGCATCCGGCCGCCGGCCGCCCCCACGGTGTTGCTGGCGCTGCTCCTGGTCGCGGTCCTGCCCGGCGCCGCCGGCTGCCGGGAGACCGACGAGGAGCCGGTGCGGATCCGGATCGCCACCGGCAGCCCCACCGCCGTCTACCACGCGTTCGGGCGGTCGCTGGCCGCGATCCTCAACCGGGAGCTGCCGAACGTCGAGGCCAGCGTCGTGGTGACCGCCGCGTCGGCGGAGAACGTCCGGCTGGTCGGCTCGGGTGCCGCCGAACTCGGGTTCACGCAGGCCGACGTGCTCCCGGCGGCCGGTGCGACGGACCCGGCGGTCGTGGCGGTGGCCCGCGTGTACGACGACCTGCTGCACCTGGTCACCACGGCTGGGGGTCCGGTGCGGAGCCTGGCCGACCTGCGGGGACGGCGGGTGTCGGTGGGCGCGTCCGGCTCCGGTACGGAGATCACCGCCTCCCGGCTGCTGGACGCGGCTCGGCTCGGCGACGACGACGTACGCCGGCAACACCTCAACCTGGACGACTCGGTCGCCGCCCTGCGAGCCGGCCGGGTCGACGCCTTCTTCTTCTCCGGCGGCCTGCCCGTGCGGGCCGTCGAGGAGCTGGCCCGGGACCTTCCCGTCCGGATGGTCGACCTCGGTGACTGGACCGAGCCGCTGCGCGCCCGCAACCCGGAGGTCTACGTGTCGCGGGACATCCCCCGCTCGGTGTACGGGGTCGACCCGGTCACCACGGTGGCGAACCCGAACTTCCTCGTCGTCCGCGCCGACCTGCCGGAGGCGCTGATCCGGGAGGTGACCCGGTTGCTCATGGAACGCCGGGCGGAGCTGGCCGCCGCGCACCCGGCGGCGGGGCGGATGAGTCCCCGCTCGGCCATCGCGACCGCGCCGCTGCCCCTGCATCCGGGCGCCGCCGCCTGGTACCGCGCCGCGAAACCGTGAAAGGAAGGGCCCCCTCTTAACGCCTCGCGTAGAGGAAGGGCCCCTTCTTAACGCCGATCGGGGAACCAGACGCCGGCGACGAGGCCGCGCGGCGCGTTCGGGCGCATGGTGAGCCGGCCGCCGGAGGCGTCCACCAGCACCGCCACGATGGTCAACCCCAGGCCGGCGCCGTCGACGTTCTGCACCTCCGGCGCCCGCCAGAACCGCTCCGTCGCCTGCCCGAGCTGGCTCGCCGTCATCCCGGGGCCGGTGTCGCGTACCTCCAGGGTGGTCCCGCCGTCGTCGGGCCGCACCTCGACGGTCACCTCTCCCCCGGCACCGCTGAACTTCACCGCGTTGTCGATCAGCGCGTCCAGCGCCTGGTCGATCGCGGTGGGCACCGTCTGCGCGTACGCCGGGAAGGCGACCGTGGTGAGGCGCAGCGCGACCGACCGGTGCCGGGCGAGCGGCTGCCACGCCGCGACCCGGCTGGCGGCGACGGCGGTCGCGTCCACGGTCACCCGCTGGTTCTCCCGGCGTTCGGCGCGCGCCAGGGTGAGCAGCGCGTCCAGCACCAGGGCCAGCCGGTCGGTCTCCTCCAGCGCCAGCCGGTGCTCGGCACGGCCGTCGGGGTCGCTGAGGCTCGGCCCCAGCTCCTCCACCCGCAGCCGCAGCGCGGTCAGCGGGTTGCGCAGCTGGTGGCTGGCGTGCGCGACGAAGGCCCGCTGCCGGTCCATCACGTCCGACACCGCGTCGGCCATGTGGTTGAAGCTCGCCGCCAGGCGGCGCAGCTCCGGTGGGCCCAGCCGGTGCTGCACCCGGGCGCTCCGGTGGCCCTCGGCGATCTCGTGGGTGACCGCGTCCAGCTCGGTGACCGGGCGCAGCACCCACCCGGCCAGCCCGAACGCGGTGAGTACGCAGGCCAGCACAGCGAGCAGGCCCATCCCGGTCAGCAGCAGCCACCAGGCCGTGACGGTACGCCGGACCGGGCCGGCCGGGGTGGCGGTGACCACCGCGCCGAGCACCTCGCCGCCGTCGTTGATCGGCACCGCCACCACGATCGGACCGTCCACCCACGGCCAGACCGACTCCGGCCCGCTGGCCTGCTGACCGGACAGCGCCACGTCCAGCGCCTCCCGGGTGCCGGGGGCGGTCCGCCAGTTCGCCGAGGCGACCACGGTGCGGCGGTCCCGGTCCACCACCGCCGCGCCGATGCCGTACAGCTCGTCGTAGCTGCTCAGCTCGTTGTCGAGCGGCCCGGGGGTGCCACCTCGCAGGGCCGGCCCGGCGAGGGACGCGAACCGCGTCGCGTCGGCGAGCCGGTCCGCGCGCACCCGGTCGGTCTCCCGGCTGGCCAGGGTCGCCGCCAGCGGGGTCTCCAGGGCGATGAGGACGAGCACCATCAGCAGGAGGTAGCTGATCACCAGGCGACGTCGCACCGGGACCTCACGCGCCGCGCAGCCGGTAGCCGACCCCGCGGACGGTCTCCACCAGGCTCGGGTCGCCGAGCTTGCCGCGCAGCGAGCCCACGTGCACCTCGACGGTGTGCCGGTCGGCCCAGGTGGTGCCCCAGGCGTCCAGCAGGATCCGGTCGCGCGGCACCGCCACCCCCGGCTGCCGGGCCAGCGAGAGCAGGATGTCGAACTCCTTGCGGGTCAGCGGCACGGCACGGCCGTCCACGGTCACCGCCCGGGCGGACACGTCGATGCGTACCGGACCGGCCTCGATCACGTGCCGCTCGGGGACGGTGTGCGCCGCGCGGCGCAGGACCGCCTCGATCCGTGCCTGCAACTCGACCATCGAGAACGGCTTCACCACGTAGTCGTCCGCGCCGAGGCGCAGGCCCAGCACGCGGTCCCGCTCCTCGCCCCGGGCGGTCACCGCGATGATGCCGAGCTGCGTGCTGCGGCGGCGCAGTTCCCGGCACACGTCGGTGCCGTCGCCGTCGGGCAGGGTCAGGTCGAGCAGCACCAGGTCGCAGGGTGCGGCCGACAGGGCGGCGGCGACGGTGGCCGCGTGTTCCACCTCGTACCCGCGCCGGGTCAGCGCCGAGGACAGGGCCGCGGCGACCCGGAGGTCGTCCTCGACCAGCAGGATCCGCACCCGGTGCCCTCCGTTCCTCGCCCAGCCGACCTGGGCATGGTGGCAGATGTCCGCCCACGACGGGAGGGCCGGCCTGGCTATCCTGCCGTAGTGATCTACAAGCTGCTGGCGACGACCGAGTGGGACGACGCGCTGGCCGCCGGGCACTTCACCGGCACCGCCATGGACCACCAGGACGGTTTCATCCACCTGTCCGGCCCGGAACAGGTGGTCGAGACGGCCCGACGGGTCTTCACCGGCGTGGCCGGGCTGACGCTGCTGACGGTCGACGAGGAGCGGCTGGGCCCGGAGCTGCGCTGGGAACCGTCCCGCCACGACCAGCTCTTCCCGCACCTGTACGGCCCGTTGCCCGTGTCGGCCGTCGTCGACGCGCGGGCTCTGCCGGCCGACGTGCCCACCGCCGACGCCGTCGCGGCGCTGCTGACCTGACGTACGGTCGCCGGGCCCGACGACCTCGCTCCGTCCCGCGGCGGATGCCGGCGTTCCCGCCGGTCGGGTAGGGTCACGCCTCGTGTCCGCTGACCCCGCTGCCTCGACGAAGCCCCTCGGCGAACCGGCCTCCGCCGCACACTCGCACGATCCGGCGGCAGGCTGGTCGTCCCCGGCCGCGGCAACGGCCGACGGGCCGCCGACGGATGCGGGCAGCCGCCGGCGGTTGCCGGCCGCGGCACCGGCGCTCCTCGCGTACGTCCTGTTGCGGGCGGCCGGGCTGATCGTCCTGTGGATCTTCTCCCACCGGGCGGGCGCCGACTTCTGGTCGCTGCTGCACAGCCGCTACGACTCCCTGTGGTACGCGCAGATCGCCGATCAGGGGTACGACCAGAGCCTGGACAACGTCGGCCCGGACGGCAAGCCACGGTTGCCGAACCTGCCCTTCTTCCCGCTCTACCCCGGCCTCACGGCGGGGGTCGCCGCCGTCACCCCGTTCTCCATCCCGGTCGCCGCCCTGGTCGTGTCGTGGGTCGCCGGTATCGCCGCCGCGTGGGGCATCTACGCCGTCGGCGTCCAGCTCGCCTCCCGGCGCGTCGGCCTGCTCCTGGTCGCGCTCTGGGCAGTGCTGCCCCACGCGGTGGTGCAGAACATGGCGTACACCGAGACCCTGTTCACCGCGCTGGTGGCGTGGACCCTGTACGCGCTGCTGCGCCGGAGGTGGCTCACGGCCGGGGTGCTCTGCCTGGTCGCCGGCTTCAGCCGCCCGACGGCGAGTGCGCTGATCGCCGCGGTCGGCGTCGCCGCGCTCGTCGCGGTGGCACGCCGGCAGGACGGCTGGCGACCGTGGGTCGCGGGGCTGCTCGCTCCCCTGGGTTACCTCGGCTATCTGGCGTGGATCGGCCAGCGGCTGGGACGGGTCGACGCCTACTTCCACATCCAGAGCACCACCTGGAAGATCGGGTTCGACGGCGGCGTGGACACCTTCGCCACATTCCGACAGGTCCTGACCAAGGCGGTGCCGCTGTCGTTCTACACGTCGACGCTGCTGATGGCGCTCGCCGCCGTACTGGTCGTGCTGCTCGTCCTCGACCGTTACCCGCTGCCCGTGGTGGTCTACTCCCTGACGTTCCTCGTCCTGACCGTGGGTACCGAGGAGTACTACTGGGCGAAGGGCCGCTACCTGGTGCCCGCCTTCACGCTGCTGCTGCCGGTGGCCCTCGCGCTGGGCAAGGCGCGGCTGCGTACCCGGATCCTCGTCCTCGGGCTGCTCGCCCTGATCTCCGCCTGGTACGGCACCTACCTCAGCCTGATCTGGACGTACTCGCCGTAGCCGCCGCGGCGGTGCGCGGCCGGCGGCTGGTTATGCTACGCCGGGCCACGGCCCGCGGCCTTCGGACCGGCCTCCACCCGGCGCGACGCCGCGCCCCGAGACGATGCGAGCGGACAGACATGACTGACACCAACGACCGGCCGACGGTCTTCGTCCACCCCAGCGCCGACGTGGAGTCCGGCGCCCAGGTCGGGGACGGCACGAAGGTCTGGCACCTGGCCCACATCCGGTCCACCGCCCAGGTGGGCGCGGGCTGCGTCATCGGGCGAAACGTCTACGTCGACGCCGGGGTGACCGTCGGTGACCTCGTCAAGATCCAGAACAACGTCTCCGTCTACCAGGGCGTGACCATCGAGGACGAGGTCTTCGTCGGCCCGTGCGCGGTCTTCACCAACGACTTCCGCCCCCGCGCGCAGAACCCGGACTGGACCATCACCCCGACGCTGATCCGGCGCGGGGCGTCCATCGGCGCCAACGCCACCCTGGTCTGCGGCATCGAGGTCGGCGAGTACGCGATGATCGCCGCCGGCTCGGTCGTGACGAAGGACGTGCAGCCGTACCAGTTGGTCGCCGGCAACCCGGCCCGCCCGAGGGGCTGGGTGGACGCCAAGGGCGAGGTCGTCTCCCGGGACGTGGAGAACCGGCCCGCCGGCCTCGACCAGGGCTGAGCCCCACCGACGCGGAACGGGTCCCGACCGGAAGGTCGGGACCCGTCGTGCTTCCGCAGGCGGCGGTCAGCCGCCGATGACCACCCGGCGGACGTCCGCCCAGCGCGCCGGGTCGGTGCCCCGACGGCCGTCGACCAGCACCCGCACCGTCGGCAGGTCGGCGGCGGCCAGCGTGCGGTACTCGGTGTGGTCGGCCTGGATCACGGCCGCGGTGACCGGCTGGCCGTCGTACGGCGGCAGGCCGTGCGCGGTCAACTCCTCGGCGGTGTACATCGGGTCGGACACGTACGGCTTGGCGCCCCGTGCGCGCAGCGCCTCCACGGTCGGGAAGACACCGGAGAACGCGGTCTCCTTCACCCCGCCCCGGTACGCGGCGCCGAGCACCAGCACCTCGACGTCGGTGAGGTCGCCGTACGCGGCGGCGAGCAGGTCGACGGCGTACTGCGGCATCGCGGCGTTGGCCTCGCGGGCGGAGCGGACCACGGTCGCGGCCGGGTCGTTCCACAGGTACATCCGCGGGTAGATCGGGATGCAGTGACCGCCGACGGCGATGCCCGGCGAGTGGATGTGGCTGTACGGCTGGCTGTTGCAGGCCTCGATGACCTTGAGCACGTCGATGCCGACGGTGTCGGCGAAGCGGGCGAACTGGTTCGCCAGGCCGATGTTGACGTCGCGGTACGTGGTCTCGGCGAGCTTCGCCATCTCGGAGGCCTCGGCGGAGCCCAGGTCCCACACGCCGTTCGGCCGGGCCAGGTCGGACCGCTCGTCGAAGTCGAGCACCGCCCGGTAGAACTCCACGCCGTGCGCGGCGGAGGCCTCGTCGATGCCACCGACCAGCTTCGGGTAGCGCCGCAGGTCGGCGAAGACCCGGCCGGTGAGCACCCGCTCGGGGCTGAAGACCAGGTGGAAGTCCCGGCCGGCGGTGAGGCCGGAGCCCTCCTGGAGCATCGGCGCCCACCGGTTGCGGGTGGTGCCGACCGGCAGGGTGGTCTCGTAGCTGACCAGGGTGCCCGGCTTGAGGCCACGGGCGATGGCCCGGGTGGCGTCGTCCATCCAGCCGAAGTCCGGCACGCCCTCGGCGTCGACGAACAGCGGCACGACCACCACGACGGCCTCGGACTCGGCGACCGCGGCCGCGGTGTCCGTGGTGGCCGACAGCAGGCCGGCGGCGACGGCCTCCTTGAGCTTCACGTCCAGGTCGGTCTCGCCCGGAAACGGCACCGCGCCGTCGTTGACGAGGCTGACGACCCGCTCGGAGACGTCGGCACCGATGACGCGGTGCCCCTTGGACGCGAACTGCACGGCGAGCGGCAGCCCGATCTTCCCGAGGGCGACGACGCAGATGTTCATGACTACTACTTTCCTCCTAGTGGAAGCCCGCGCCGCAGGCGGGCCACGAGCCGGCGCGGCGTCACAGGTGCCACGGCGATGACGAGCTGACCCTTGTGGTTGGTGGTGGTGGTGAGAATGTGCAGGCGGACGCCCCGGCGCACCACGGTCCGCTGCGGGACCGGCCGCCGCGCCCCGCGCAGCGCCGCGACGCCGGTGGTGCCGAACGCCTCGACCCGGGCCTGGACGGTACGCAGCTCGCCACCGGGCGCGGTGTCCGCCACCAGACGGTCCAACGGTATGCGGGCCCGGACGGTCGTGCCCGTGGCGTCGGCGACCACCGAGACGGTGGCGCCGACCACGTCTCCGGCGACCAGGGCCACCGCACCGGTCAGCTCCGCCAGGTCGGGGCGGGGGCTGCGGGCGGTCACCAGGAGCGCGCGGCTGCCCTCGAAGGCCGCCGACACGGTGTCCAGCCGGGCGACCCAGTCGGCGGCGCCAGCGGTGATGTCGTACCAGGCGTCGGGGATGCCGAGCTGCGGATCGCGGAACCCGGGGTAGCCGGCGTACCAGCGGTCGCCGTCCACCACCGCCGGGGGAATGCCCAGCTCGGCGTCCTGCCGGATCACCGCGAGCAGGTGGTCGACGTCGCCGTACCGGGCGGCGGCCAGCCGGATCCGCGCCTCCACCGGGAGCTGGTCGCGGATGCGGTCGGTCAGGTACGCCTCGGCCAGCGCGCGCACGCCCGCGGCGACGTCGGACTGGACGTCCCGTTCCAGGCCCAGGAAGTCGTTCTCCAGGAGCTTGGCGATCTCCCAGGTGAAGTGCCGCAGCAGCACGGCGTCGCGCCGGGGACCGGGCTCGATCAGGCCGGCGACGAAGGCGACGATCTCCTCGGCACAGCGCAGCCGCTCCCGGTGCCGGCTCTTGTAGGTGATGTTGCGGGCGTTGAGCCGGCGCACCGCGTAGTAGTAGTCGTAGTCGGCGAGCACCGAGATCCGGCGGGCGCGTACGCACGCCTCGATCGTGAACGGCTGGTCGCTGCCGACCGGCATGTCCTCCGGGTAGCGCAGCCCGTACTTCTCGATCAGGTCCCGCCGGAACAGCTTGGTGTTCGACAAGGACCACGGCAGCGCCGAGTCGAAGAGGTCCACCTCGGCCGCGTTCTCCGCGTAGATCGCCTGGTGGATGTAGCGGCTGTTCACCCCGACGAGTCTGCCGAGGACCACGTCGGAGTCCCACCGGTCGGCGGCGTCGACGAGCCGCTCCAGCGCCTCGGGACCCAGGTAGTCGTCGGAGCCGATGAAGAAGACGTACCGGCCGGTGGCGTGCTCCAGCGCCCGGTTGCTCGGCCCGGCCGGGCCGCCCGAGTTCGGCTGGTGCAGCACCTTGACCGTGCCCGGGTACATCCGGGCGAACCGGTCCAGCTCCCGACCACTGCCGTCGGTCGAGCCGTCGTCGACCGCGACGACCTGCAGCCGGTCCCGGCCGATCGTCTGCTCCACCAGCGACGTCAGGCACCGCGTCAGGTACGGCATGGTGTTGTAGACGGCGGTGACGACGGTGACGTCGGGAACGGTCACGTGCCGACCTCGAGCGCGGGTCGCGGGTCGTCCGACGCCGACCGCGCTGCGGCGTCGGCCGGCGCGG
The DNA here is from genome assembly GCF_044465805.1 of Micromonospora sp. NPDC049497. NCBI lineage: Bacteria > Bacillati > Actinomycetota > Actinomycetes > Micromonosporales > Micromonosporaceae > Micromonospora > Micromonospora sp. NPDC049497. The sequence goes on from NZ_JBITMC010000015.1 coordinate 125,013, forward strand.
GGTCCGCCGCGGGGCCGGGCAGCAGCCGGCGGTACACGCCGTCGAGCACCTCGGCCTGCGCCTCCCAGGTCCAGCTCCGCAGCAGACCGGGTCGGTCGTACGCGGCCCGGTAACGCCCCGGGTCGGCCAGCACCGCGCGCACCGCGCGCAGGTAGTCGTCGACGTCCTCGGCGCGGAACACCTCGCCCTGACCGGTGTCCCGGACGGTGCCGGCCATCGTCTTCACGTCGCTGACCACCAGCGGCAGCCGCGCGTGCGAGTACTCGAAGAACTTGGTGATCAGCGCGATCTCGTGGTTGGGCCAGTGGTGGATCGGGATCACCCCGGCGTCGGCCGCGGCGAGGAACGGCACCACCTGCCAGTGCGCCACGTACGGCAGCGCGTGCACCCGGTCGGCGACGCCGAGCTTCCGGGCCCGGGCGAGCACGCCGGAGACGTAGGGCCCCTCCGGCTTGTTCACCACGAGCGCCACGTGCACCCCGGGCAGCTGCGGCAACGCGTCGACCATGACGTCCAGGCCGCGCTGCCTCGCCGCCGCCCCGCTGTAGACCAGCAACGGCACGTCCGGGCCGATCCCGCAGAGGGCACGCAGGTCCGGCGCGGGGGCGTCGGGGTCGAGATCCTCGGTGAGCGCCGCCGGGGCGTTGAGCACCACGTCGGGCATGGTGGCCAGGTGGTGCTCCCGTCGCAGCAGCTCGGCGAGGCCGTCGGAGACGGTCATCACGGCGTCGGCGTACGGGGCGTACTCCCGCTCGTGGGCACGGTGCGCGGGCAGCCAGCGCGCGTTGTCCTGCCAGGGCTTCAGCCCGGGTAGGAACTCGTGGGCGTCCCAGACCACCTTGATCTCGCGCCCCTGGGCCGCGGCGCGGATCTTGGCGCGGGCGGCGACGCCGAGCATCCGGAAGTCGTTGGCGTGGATCAGGTCGGGTCGCAGCTCGTCGACGACCGGCCCGTAGGCCAGTTCGTAGTCCCACAGCCCCGGCTCCAGCCGCCGCCACGCGCCATCGCCCTTGACGGTCTGCCAGAAGCGCGTGTACGCCCGGTCCCACGGATTGCGGAACCGCCGGCGGGTGCGGGCCTGGGTGAGCATCCAGTACCGCCCGGACACCCATGTCCGGGTCAGCTTCGCGGCGACCTGCTCGGCCCGGAGCAGGCGCTTGCGCAGCCCCAGTCGAGGGGTTCCCGGACCGGTGGCGGCCAACTGCGCGGCCCGCACCGCCAGGTCGGCCTGCCATGCCTTGACGGTCTGCTGCCGGTGGGCGGCGATCCCGTTGGGCGGGTACGCCAGGGGCCAGCGCAGCCAGGCCCGGCGGAACTCGTGGCGGCGACGGGCCAGCGGCGCGGGCATCGCCAGCAGCCGCACCTCCGCGGCGCCGAGCCGCCACGACTGCGCGACCCCGCCGGGCGAGCGGCCCAGCAGGACGACGTCCCAACCGGCGTCGGCGGCCGACCGGGCGGTCTTCTGCACCCGCGAGTCGCCGTTCACACCGTTGTCGACCAGCATGACAACCCGGCCGCGAGCGCCTGGGTGCGCAGCAGCGTCGTCGAATGCCATCTGCCCGTCTCCGCCTCTCTGCGGACTCCGATACACCTCGGGGCGGCCCGTAGCGGACCGGCGCACGCCGGAAGCCTCGCCACGGGCCTCCGCGAGTCTACGGTAGGCCACCGGGTGCCGGCCCCGGCCTCGTCGCCGCCCCACCCGACGCAGGTCAGAGCCCGATTCTCAGAAGAAGTTGTGGTAGAAGCCCTGGATCAGGACGGCCTGACCGACCGACAGCAGGACCAGGACGGCGACCACGGCGCCGCGGGCCCAGGGACGCCGAAAGCCGGCGGTCCACCGGTCGACCACCAGGCCGGCCGTGGCGGCGACGAGCGGGTAGAGGAACGCCCAGGTCCGCTCGACCTCCCCGGGTCGCAGCTTGGTCAGCTCGGACGGCAGCGCCGCCCACAGGACCATGAACAGGACGAGCACGGTGACGAGCACCGGCCGGCGGGCCCCGGGCACCTTCCGGAACAGGCCCACGACACCGAGCGCGGCCAGCGGCAGGCCCGCGTACATCAGCCAGGCCGCCGGGCTCCCCACCATCCAGTACGTGGTCGAGTAGCCCGAGACCCGGGGCGAGACCAGGTACGAGGCGAAGACGTTCATACCGAGCACCAGCCAGGCCAGCGCCAGGACGGCGACACCGCCGCCGGCGGCGGCGGCCAGCAACCGCCCGCCGGTGCGCCACCCGCACTGCACCAGCACCGCCACCACCGCGGCGATGACGACGAAGGAGGTGGCGAACGTCATCAGGGTGCCCACACCCAGTACGGCGCCGGCGGCGGCGGCGATCGGCGCCGACCGACGGTGCACGGCGAGCATGAACAGCGCCACGCTCAGGGCCATCGGGACCGCGAAGATCGTGTCCAGGTTGCTGTACGCGAGCATCAGCGGCCCCGGGGAGGCGGCGAACAGCACCGCGCCGATCCGGCCCGCCCGCTCGCCGCCCAGCGTACGGCCGATCAGCCAGGTGGCGACCGCCGCGGTGAAGGCGATGAGAGCGATGGTGACCGCGATCCACAGCTTCTGCGCCGAGCCGAAGATCTTGAACAGCAGGAAGAGGAAGACGAAGACCCCGGCGGGGTGGGTGCGCGAGTTGTACGAGTGGAACCGCTCGCTCAGTTCGGGGTGCCGCTCGACGAAGCCGCGCAGCCTGTACTCGTAGACGAAGTGCAGGTCGGACGTGTAGTAGGGCGCGTTGCGGTGGGTGGAGATGCCGCGGGTCAGGTCCTCGGGATCGCCCCGCACCAGGGCGACCGCGGTGGCGGTCGCCAGTCCGGCCAGCACCACCAGCAGCAGCGCGGCGGCGGCGGGCAGGCGACGCCACGAGCTGACCATCCAGCCCAGGCCGGCGAGCAGCACCCCCGCCGGGATCACCCAGAGCGCCAGGGCGTCCCAGAGCGGGATGAACACGCCGTAGATCGGCCGCCGCGCGAAGTAGCCCCAGCCGAGCGGGGCAAGCGTCTGGCTCCACCACCAGAAACCCCAGAGGGCGGCCCCGACCGCCACCATCGCCAGCCACGGCCACCAGCGCCAGCGCGGTGCGGGGGCGGCCTGCGCGACGGGACGGTCCGCCACCGCCGTGCCACCGTCCCCTGACGCGCCGCCGGGCGCGTCGCGGTCGCTCGCTTCACCCATGTCCTCAACCCCACGTTCTACCCGCTGATGGCGGCGCCGCTGCGCCACCGGTCGTCCCGGGTGACGACTGTAGGGGATCGCGCCGGGCCGCAGGGGACGTCGATCACTCCCCGTCGATGGCCGGCGAGGGCCGGGGCCCCGGCGCGTCTCCCTGACCGGCGCGGCCGCGCCGGTCGAGCGCCGCGTCCAGCGCCGCGAGCAGCAGGACGAGAAGACCGATCCGGAGGTAGAGCGACTCCTGGATGCCGAACCGCGCGAACTCACCAGCCGACAGCATCAGACCGGCCAGCGTGCTGACCAGGCTGCCCACAACGGCCACCGCACCCGCCACCAGCAGGACCCGTCGTCGGCGCACCGCCCCGGTGGCCCAGCCGGCGAGCACGGCGAGCACGGCGGTGACGGCGACCAGCGGCAGGACGAGCCGCTCGGGAGGGAAGTACGCCGCCTGCACACCCGCCGGCAGGAGCGCCGCCGGGCGGCCGTAGGTGCCCAGGCTGCGGCTGCCCAGCGCGACGGCGAACTTCTCCTCCATCGTGCGGGCGAAGTGCCGGGGGTCCGCCACGGCGTACCGGTAGCCCACCGTCATCTTGTTCTCGTCCGCCCACGCCCGCAGGTCCGGGCAGGCCCGGTACGCGTGCCCCACCCGCCGGACGTTCCACGACGTGCTGTCGGTCACCTTCTCCAGCGGGCGACACCCCGGCATGCCGAGTTCCTCGTGGTAGACCTCCCGCATGCGTCGGTCGTCCATCACGTCGATCATCAGCCGGTAGAGGAAGGTCTCCTCGGTCTGCGAGTGGCCCGAGGCGCTCCACCTGGCGAAGGTCCGGTCGGTGGGGCCGGCGATCGCCGCGGCCCAGGCCAGTCCGACGCCGAGCACAAGCACGACGGCCACCGCCGCGCGGCGGTGCGGCCGGCTGCGCCAGGCCAGCACGAGCACCGCGACCAGGACGAGACCGACGAAGAGCAGCATGTCCTGCCGGGTGAAGATCCACCAGAAGGCCGTTGCCGTCATGGCGGCGGCGGCGACGCGGGACCGGGTGCGCCACCAGATCCCTCCCAGACCGACGGTGAGCAGCCCCAGGTTGATCGAGAGTGACTCGGAGATCATGGTGTGGTCCCACACGTAGGCCGGTGGCGTCAGTGCCAGCCCGAACAGGACCACCGCGGCCAGCACCCGGGCCACCGGGCTACGCAGCGTGATCCAGAGTGCGACGACCAGGGCGGTCCACCCGAGCATGCCGACGAGGGCCTGGAGCAGCGCCCGGCCCTCGTCCGCCCCGACCAGCGAGTAGAGCAGCGGTGCGCCCCACAGGCGGGGCGCCTGGCCGGTGAAGGACAGCGTCACCGTGGGATCCGGCCCGTCCGTCAGGCCCAGGTACGAGCGGGAGTCGTAGGTACGGAAGGGCTCCACCCTGAGCGCCACGCTCGACCGCGCGACGACGTACGCGACGACCAGACCGACCAGGACGAGGTCCAGCCGGTGGGCTACCGGTGACCATCGTCGGTCACCGACGGAGGGGAATTCCGGTGCACCTGGATCGGCGACGACCGGGGGTTCAGCGGCCACGGCAACTCTCGTAGGGGTGAGGACGGGTCACACCGTCCGGTGAATGTCGCGGCGATGTTAGCCTAGGCCGCCGTCGGCGCGGCGAGGCGGACAACTCGCCCGTTCCGCCGCAGAATCGGACCGGCGCCGATGGCAGCCGGGCGATCCGGTGAGCTGGGGGTGCGGCGCGCAGGCGCCGACCGCGGACAAGGTATCGGAGGAACGTCGCAGATGAAGGTCGTCAGCATCGTCGGGGCCCGGCCGCAGCTGGTCAAACTCGCACCGATCGCGGCGGCGTTCGCCGCTACCGAGCACGAGCACGTCATCGTGCACACCGGCCAGCACTACGATGCCGACCTCTCCGACGTCTTCTTCTCCGGCCTCGGCATCCCGGACCCGGACGTCCACCTCGGTATCGGCTCCGGCAGCCACGGGGTGCAGACCGGCCGGACGCTGGCCGCGATGGACCCGGTGCTGGAGGAGCACCGGCCGGACTGGGTCCTCGTCTACGGGGACACCAACTCCACCCTCGCCGGCGCGCTGTCCGCCGTGAAGCAGCACCTGCCGGTCGCTCACCTCGAGGCCGGGCTGCGCTCGTTCAACCGGCGGATGCCGGAGGAGCACAACCGCGTCCTCACCGACCACTGCGCCGATCTGCTGCTCGCGCCGACCGGGGAGGCGATGCGGCACCTCGCCGCCGAGGGGCTGGCCGACCGGTCGGTGCTGGTCGGCGACGTGATGGTCGACGTCTGCCTGCGGGTCCGGGACGCCGTGCTGACCGGCCGCAACCCCCGGCCGGAACTGCCGGAGGGCATCGACCCCGACGCGCCGTACCTGCTGGCCACCCTCCACCGGGCCGAGAACACCGACGACCCGCAGCGGCTTGCCTCACTGGTGGCCGCGCTGGCCGACCTGCCGGTGCCGGTCGCCCTGCTGGCCCACCCCCGGCTGCTCGCCCGCGCCAACGAGCAGGGGCTGAAGCTGACCGGCGGGTCGCTGCACGTCGGCCGCCCGCTGCCGTACGGCGCGCTGGTCGCGGCCGTCCTCGGATCGGCCGGCGTGATCACCGACTCCGGCGGGTTGCAGAAGGAGGCGTACCTGCTGGACCGGCCGTGCACCACACTGCGGCCGGAGACCGAGTGGGTGGAGACCCTGCACGACGGCTGGAACGTGCTCGCGCCGAACCCGGCCGCGCTGGGCCGGGCCGACTGGGTCGCCACCGCGACCCGGCCCGCGCCGGCCGCCCCGCGCCAGGAGCCGTTCGGCGACGGGCGGGCCGCCGAGCAGGTCGTCCGGGTCCTCGCCGAGCGGGCCCGCTAGACCGGTACGAGGACGGGGGTGACGGCCGTGGCCGTCACCCCCGTCGTCGTACGCCCCGGGTTGCCCCGATCAGTTGGCCGCGGGAAGGGCGGGCACGTCCAGGCTGGTGGTCGCGATCGCCTTCGGAAACCGCTTGGCGAGCTTCCAGCCGAGCGTGACCGTCAGCACGTCCGAGGCGATGATGACGTCCACGTCGTCGATGCCGAGCGCCGGCAGGCGCCGCTCGAAGAGGCGGGAGAGCACCAGCGGGCGGATGGCGGCGTAGCTCTTCATGAAGATCCGGCGGTGGAACGCGCCGGCGGCCCTCTGGTGTCCCTTGACCAGTGGCCGCACCGGCCGCTCCCCGGTCAGCTTTCCCAGCCCGGTCAGCACCGCGGCCGGTCCGCGGAAGACGGCGGCCCGCTCGGCGCGCATGACCACGTGCCGACGCTCCGCGCCGTCGAGGGAGTGGATCCACAGGTTCGGTCGGCCGGCCAGCCCCTGCCAGCCCGCGTCGTCCATGACCAGGAGGTCGACCCGGGCGCCCTGGTCGAGCAGGCGCGTCGCCAGTTCGATGACCCGATCGTGCGGTGCGAGGTTGAAGGAGAGCAGGAGCACCCTCGGCTGCCGCCCCGCCGTCGCCGTCGCCGTCTCGCTGTTCTCGCGTACCGTCGTCACGATGCCTCCGCCCCAGTCGCGATGGTCCGCTTGACCATGGCCCGCAGCCGCGCCTCCAGGGGCGCGGTCACCGCCTCCCGCGTGAACGCCGCGGCATGCGCCTGCGCCTCCGCCCGTACCTGCGGGGTCATGTCCCGGGCCGCCTTGCCGGCGGCGATCATCGAGTTGGCGATCTCGTCCACGTCGAGGCTGTTCGGGTTGAACCACAGGGGATAGCCGGCCAGCACGTCCTGCGCCGCGATTCCCGGCGCGTGCACCGAGACGATCGGCCGACCGCTGGCCATGTACTCGAAGATCTTGCCGGACGTGACGTACCGCGCTCCGCCGGCCAGGAAGACCAGCACGTCGCTGTCCTGGTAGACCTGCCCGACGTCGGTCTTCGAGACCGCGCCGCGGTACGAGATGCCGGTGTCCGTTCCCGGTTCCCCGGCGGGATCGGCCAGTCCCAGCCGCTTCATCAGCTCGGACTGGCTCTGCTTGAAGTAACCCAGGTGACCGTGGATATGCAGTTGCGCGCCGGCCAGATCGGGGTGGCGCCGCGCGCGCTCGAAGGCGTCGGCCAACTGCTCCACCGGCTGGGTGTTGTTGACGGTGCCCAGGAAGCTGAACCGCAGCGGCCGCGTCGGGTCGGTCGACGCCGCCTCCACCGGCTCGCCCTGACCGAACAGGTCCGGATCCCAGCCGTTCGGGACGACCATCATCCGGTCGGCGCTGTTCGGGTACCGCTCCGCGTACCAGGCGCGCAACGGGTTGTTGACGAAGATGGACGCCGACGCGTCACGCAGGATCCGGTGCTCCCACTTCCAGGCCAGGTGGCCGTCGGGGTACGCCGGCTTCTCCTCGAACATGTTCAGCGTCCACGCGTCGCGGTAGTCCACCGCGAACGGCACGCCGGTCAGGCGGTGGATCATCCACGCGGCGGCGAACGAGGCGAACGGATTGCCGGTCGCGAGCACCACGTCGAACCGCCGGCGGGTGTGCATCGCCAGCGCCCTGCGCACCGACGCCGCGGCCCAGGAGAGGTAGTGCTCGGGGAAGATCTTCGACAGCCCCAGCCGGTAGGCCTTGCCCGCCATGACCGGCGACAGACCACGGAACCGACTGAACCGGCGCAGGTCACGCTCCCAGGCGAACTGGCTCAGCGGGGGACGCTCAACCCGGATGCGGGGGTCGACGGTCTCCGCCAGCCGCTCGTCGACCGACCCGATCACCTCGTGGAGGAAGCTGATCGGCGACGCGAAGGCGGTCACGTCCCAGCCCTGCTGCGCGAGGTAGTTGGCGGTGGCTCGCGCCCGGTAGACGCCACTCGCCCGGGAGGGCGGGAAGTAGAACGACAGGTACAGGATGCGTGGGCGACGCGGTTCCCGCGTCCGGTTCATGAGTTGTCCCCCTGAGCGGCGTTCGACATCGAACCAGCGTAGTCGTAGCTGAAGCAGACCCTCGGTGCCGAACCGCGGCGCGCACCGCCGGTGAGACGCTCCGCGTACGGCATCGCCACCGGGTCGGTCACCACCACGAGATCAACCGCGGGCCCGCGCCGCACCAGCGCGTCGACCATGCGCGGGCGGGCGTCACCCCGCACCTTCCCCCGGGTACGCAGGAAGAGCCGGTGCGCACGGGCGGCGACGCGACGCTCGTACGACTTCTCGGCGCGGCGGGCGACACCGCGCAGCGGGCCGCGGCCGATCGTCCGCAGCACCTTCCTCGGCGCGCGGAAGAGCACCGCCTGCTCGATCCGAAGCGCCGGCAGGCGCTGCTCGATCTCGGCCAGCTCGACGACCCGCACACCCGTGTGCCACTGGTCACGGCTCCACTGGGCGGCCCGGTCGGTCACCACCGTCGCCCGGTGTCCTTCGGCGACGACCTGGGCCGACTCGTCGACCACGGCACGCCGGCGGGTACCCCCGATGGCCAGGAACAGGACGTGCATCTCACTCCAACTGATCGAGGTCGCGACGACTCAGGCGGTCGGGCGCGCGGGCGCCTCGCCGAACCAGAGGTCGTGATGTGCGCGGGCCACCGCAGCGTACCCGTACCGGTCGGAGAGCACCTTGTGCGCGAGAGCGGTGTCCAGGCCGTGCGGGTGGCGCGCCCGCAGCTCGCGGTAGCCGGCGACGATCGTCTCCGGGTCGTCCGTGACGTCGATCAGCAGTCCCGCCGCGTCCTCGATGCCGGCAAGGGTCCGCTCCGGTCCACCACAGCGCGTGACCAGGACCGGCAGGCCGGCCGCCACCGCCTCGACCACGGCCACCCCGAAGGTCTCCGCGCGGCTCGGGTGCACCAGCAGGTCGTGCTCCCGCATCAACCGCAGGGCCTCGTCCGGCGGGATCGCGCCGGTGAAGGTCACCGCCTCGCCGACGCCGAGTTCGGCGGCGCGAGCGGTCAGCGAGGCCAGCAGCGCCCCCTCACCGACGAGGGTGAGGGTGAGCGACCGATCCTCCGCGTGGCAGCGGGCGAAGGCCTCCAGCAGCAGGGGTACGCCCTTGAGCTCGGAGAGCGCACCGACGAACAGCCAGCGCCGCAGCGCGGCGACCGGGGTCGGCCGGGGTTGGTCGAAGGAGATGGGATTGGAGATCGCCCCGATCCGGTCCGCATGGTGCGGGAACGCCTCGACCAGCGGCCGGCGCACGCCCTCGCCGACGGCGAGGAATCCCGAACAGCGGTGCAGCACCTCGTCGTACATCTCGCGACCCTGCGGGGTCGACAGCACCTTGTCCAGGAAGCTCGCGTGCTCGGTGACGAAGACCTTCGCGTCGGGCCGGGCGTGCCGGATCGCCGCCCAACCGCTGGGCAGACCGACGTGGGCGTGGACCACCGACGCGTCGATCGGACGGCCACCCAGCGCGGCGCCCAATGCCAGATCGTGCCGGTGGGCGATGTCGGCGTGCCCCTGCCCGCGCGGCACCGGGACCGGTACGTAGATCAGATCGGCGCCGCCCACGGTGGGGTTACGGTGCATCGCCCGCGGCGTCAACGCCCGGTGCGCGTCCATCACCCGCCGGTCGGCCGGTCCGTCGAGGTTGGCGACCCAGGCGTCGCAGTGCAGGACGGTCATCCGGTCGCAGCCGGGACCCGTGGCGTCCACCATCGCCCGCACGAAGGAACCCCGGAACGGTAGCTCCCGGGTCGGGTACCACGGGGTGATGACGGCCACGTCCCGGTAAGAGGTTGCAGGCACCCGAACCTTCCCAGCCGTTTCGTCCAGACCGCCTGACGCTAACATGCAAGCCGTCGATCACCTCCACCTGGCCCGACCGGCCGGGATCCCCCCGAGCGACCGGAGACAGCCCGTGAAGCGAGCCGACCGGCCATGAGGAATCCGCTGGATCCGGTCCTGCGCCGGGCGACCTCTCCCGCCGTCGTACGTCACCGCGCCGCGGTCCGGCTGCTGCGTGGCGTCACCGGGGCTCCCATCCTGCCGTCCCGGGCCCGGGGTGCCCTGGCCCACCGGCTGCGGACCGGCATGACGCAGGCCGGCTGGACGCCGGCGGAGGCGCGCGCGGCGCTGGCCGCGCTCGCGCGGTCGAGCGACTCGCGGACGAGGGCGGACCTGCTGATGCGCGAGGCCGCCGACGAGCTGGCGGCAGGTCGCACGCCGCCGCACCTCACCGAGGCCGTCCGCGCCGAGCTGACGGTGGCGGACGAGCGGTTCACCGCCGGCGACCCACGGGCCGCGGGCCGGCACCTGTACCGCGCCCTGCGCGTGCTGTTCCACCGGAGCCTGCACTTCGACCGGCTCTCCTCGCCGCTGGCGGACGACCCTTCGGCCTTCCTCGCGCCGCTCCGGGACAGCGTCACGGGGCAGGCGCTGCTGGCCCCCCGGGGACGCGGGACGCCGGCGGCCGAGGCACCGGCCGACCGACCGCTCCGGCTGCTGGTGCTGACCAACGGCAATCCGCACTTCCTGCGCGAGATCCGGGAACGGTACGCGGCACACCCCGCCGTGGAGTTCCGCTACCTGCACCTGACCGACGACCTCACCGCCGGGCCGCTGATCAAGCGGGTGGACCCGGTCGTGGATCACCTGGTGACCGGAAGCTCCCCGTACGGCGAGCGGGTCGAGGAGTGGCTGCGGCCGCATCTGGACTGGGCGGACACGCTCTTCGTCGACTGGTGCGTCGCCACCGCCGCTCTGGTCACGCTGGTGGACCCCGGCGACACGAGAGTGGTGATCCGGTTGCACAGCTTCGAGGCGTTGAGCTTCTGGCCGCACCTGGTCGACTTCAGCCGGGTGGATGACGTGGTGTTCGTCTCCGAGCACCTTCGGGAGCTGGTCACGGCGGTGTCCCCCGACCTGTCCGGCGAGGGCGCCCCCCGCCTGCACGTGATCGCCAACGCCATGGACCTGGGCGCCTATCCGAGGGCGAAGGACCCGGCGGCCCGGTTCACCCTGGGACTCGTGGGCGTCGGCGCGGTGGCGAAGGACCCACGATGGGCCCTCGAGGTGCTCCGGGTGCTGCGCCGGTCCGATTCCCGGTACCGACTGCTCCTGATCGGCGACGGCCTGAAGGCCTCCGCCGGTGGCGCGGTGCGCGACTACCAGGCGGCGCTCGACCGGGAGCTCCGCGAGCTGGAGACGGCGGGCGCGGTCACCCGGGTCGGTCACGTCACCGACGTTCCGGAGGCGCTGACCCGTGTCGGCGTCATCCTCAGCACCTCGGTCCGGGAGAGCTTCCACTGCGCCCTCGTGGAGGGCGCCGCCAGCGGCGCGCTTCCGGTGGTGCGGGACTGGCCCTTCTTCGCGCGCCAGCGCAGCGGCGCCCGCACCCTGTTCCCGGCGGACTGGGTGGTGCGAACGCCCGAGGAGGCCGCCCAGCGGATCCTGGCCGGGACCACCGACGAGGAGCAGTGGCGAACCGCCGGCAGCAGCGCCGCCGCGCACGCGCGGGCGACCTGGGACTGGTCGGTCACCCGGCACGACTTCGACGCGTTGTTCCGCCTGCCGGCCCAGCCCTGAGCCTCCGGCCATCCGGGAGCGCGCGTCGGGCCCGCCGCGTCACGGCAGGGACCCGTCACCGTCACGCGGAGAGGCCCGGCCGGCGGCCGGGCCTCTCCGCGTGGGTCGGTCAGATCGTGGTGCTCACCCGGCTCGGGTCGCCACCGACGGGGGCGCCGACGTCGACGGTGGTCCCGGCCGAGGCGGACTCCAGCAGCCCGGCCGCCACCTGGACGGTACGCAGGCCCTGGCGAAGGGTCACGATGTCGCTCTGCTTGCCCTCGACCGCGTCGCGGAACCGCTCGTGCTCGACCAGCAGCGGCTCCCGCTTCGGGATGGCGTACCGGATCATGTCGCCCTCGGCGACGCCGCGGAACGCGCGCAGCGCCTCCCACTCGGTGTCGATCGCCGCGTTGGCGTAGAAGGTCAGGTCGGCCGTGAGGGTGTCGGCGACGAAGCAGCCCCGGTCACCGGTGATGACGGTGGACCGCTCCTTGAGCGGGCTCAGCCAGTTCACCAGGTGGTTGACCATCGTGCCGTCGGCGAGCTGGCCGACGACGGCGACCATGTCCTCGTGCAGGCGACCGCTGCGGGAGACCGTCCGGGCCGACACCGACGTGTAGTCCTGCCCGGTCACCCAGGCCGTCAGGTCGATGTCGTGGGTGGCCAGGTCCATCACCACGCCGACGTCGGCGATCCGGTGCGGGAACGGGCCCTGGCGCCGGGTGACGACCTGGAAGACCTCGCCCAGCTCGCCGGCCTCCAGCCGGGTACGCAGGTTCTGCAGGGCCGGGTTGTAGCGCTCGATGTGCCCGACACCGGCGACCAGACCGGCGGCCTCGAACGCCTCGACCAGCCGGGTCGCCGCCTCGACGGACTGCGCGAGCGGCTTCTCGATCAGCGCGCAGACGCCGTTGGCGGCGAGTTCGAGGCCGATCTGCTCGTGCAGCGCGGTCGGGCAGGCCACCACCGCGTAGTCCACACCCAGCTTCAGCAGGTCACCCAGCTCGGGTACGACCGGGGCACGGAGCGTGCCGGTCGTGTCGCCGGCCGGGTCGACGATGCCGACCAGCTCGACGCCGTCCAGGTTGGACAGGACCCGGGCGTGGTTGCGGCCCATTGCGCCGAGGCCGATGAGACCGGCGCGCAGCTTCTTCCGCTCGCTCATGCCGCCACTCCGCTTCGCTCCGTGCCGTCATGAGGCACAACCGCGCCGAGCCTGATGATTCGCTCGCTCCGCTCGCTCATCGGGCACCGCCGGCCAGGTTCGCGCCCTCGGCGATCCGCTCCAGGTCGGCCTCGCTCAGCGACGGGTGCACCGGCAGCGAGACGACCTCGGCGGCGGCCCGCTCGGTCTCCGGCAGGTCCCACGGGCCCGGCTTTCCGTCCTCGGTGAGGTACGGCTTGAGCCGGTGGATCGGGGTCGGGTAGTAGACGGCGTTGCCGATGCCCAGCTCGGTGAGGCGGGCCTGGGCCGCGTCCCGGTCGCCCCGCACCCGCACCGTGTACTGGTGGTAGACGTGCCGGGCGTTGTCGGCCACCGGCGGGGTGACCAGGCCGGTGATCTTCGAGTCGAGGAACTTGGCGTTGGCGCGGCGCTGCTCGGTCCAGTCGGCGAGCTGGCGCAGCTGCACCCGGCCGATGGCGGCGGCCACGTCGGTCATCCGCATGTTGGCGCCGACGATCTCGTTGGCGTACCGCTGCTCCATGCCCTGGTTGCGCAGCAGCCGCAGGGTGCGGGCCAGCTCGGGGTCGGCGGTGGTCACCATGCCGCCCTCGAGGGAGTGCATGTTCTTGGTGGGGTAGAAGCTGAAGCAGCCCGCGGTGCCGAAGGCGCCGACCGGCTGGCCGTTCAGGGCCGCGCCGTGGGCCTGGGCGGCGTCCTCGACCACGGCGAGGCCGCGCCGGGCGGCGATCTCCATGATCTTGTCCATCGCGGCCGGGTGGCCGTAGAGGTGGACCGGCATGATCGCCACGGTGCGCGGAACGATCGCCGCCTCCACCGCGGCGGGGTCGACGCAGAAGCTGTCGGGCTCGATGTCGACGAAGACGGGCTCGGCGCCCACCAGCCGGACCGCGTTGGCGCTGGCGGCGAAGGAGAAGGACGGCACCACGATCTCGTCGCCAGGACCGAAACCCAGGGCCATGAGGGTCAGCTGGAGGGCCGACGTGCCCGAGTTGACCGCCACGCAGTGACGACCGGCGACGAGTTCACCGAACTCCTCTTCGAAGGCCGCGACCTCGGGGCCCTGCACCACCTTGCCGCTGCGCAGCACCCGCACGGCCGCCTCGATCTCGGCCTCGCCGATCACCGGCCGAGCGGGTGGGATGAATTCAGCGTTCTGCCCAGTCATGGGCATCCTCCTGTCGGTGTGGAGCTCGTCCGGCCGCGATGGTAGCCGGTCCCCGGGTCGGGAAGCCTGGCGGTGCGACTGGCGGATCGGAGACCCGGTGAGCTGGGACATTCACGGTCGTACGGAGAGCTCGACGTCCGACTCGCCCCGGATTGGCACCTGGCATGCTACTCGGAGCGCGCCGACGACGGCCGAGGCCATCCTCGGCGCGTCCGCCGGGTCGAGCGGCAGTCGGGCGATCGCCACCCGCCAGTAGAGCGGTCCGACGATGAGGTCGATGGCGATGTCGGGGTCGACCACCACAGGCAGTTCGCCGCGTTCGACGGCGCGGCCGATCAGCAGGCCGCCGACCGTCCGCTGGTGCAGCCGCAGCGCCTCCTGGAGGGTCTGCGCGATCTGCGGGTTGCGGGCGGCCTCGGCCAGCAGGTCGGGGATGATCTGCGAGGCGAGCGGGTGCCGCAGCGCCTGCGTCATGATCAGATAGAGCATCTCCAGATCCGTCCGGAGATCACCGGTGTCGGGCAGCGGCAGGCGCTTTCCGGCGGCGGCCGAGACGACCTCCAGCACCAGCTCCAGCTTCGAGCTCCAGCGCCGGTAGACGGCGGTCTTGCTCACCCCGGCCCGGCGCGCGACCGCCTCGATGGAGAGCCGCCCGTAGCCGACGGCGGCCAGTTCCTGCATCACGGCGCGGCGGATGGCCGTGGTGATGTCGTCCCGGAGCACCGCCGCACCGGCCGGAGCACGCCTCTTCTCGGTCGTCACGTGGGACAATGTAGCGCAGCGACGGTACGGTTGCGTCCCGACGTCTTTTCCACTACCGTCCACGCAGCGACAAGGCGGCGACGTTCCCGCCACTGCGGCCCGTCGGATCCGCCGAACTGTTCGCGGCATCCCCACTGAGAAAGATCGGAGCGCCCATCCATGGCCAACACGGCGGTGGCTGACGCCGACTCAGGACTGACCGGGGCGGAACTCGCCGCCCGGTACGGTCTGACGGTCGCCGGCGAACGGCCCACCCTCGCCGGCTACACCCGGCAGCTGTGGTCCTACCGGCACTTCATCGCGGCGTACGCGAACGCGAAGATGGTCGCGGCCTTCGCCACGGCCCGCCTGGGGCGCGTGTGGCAGGTGCTCACACCGCTGACGAACGCGGCGATCTACTACCTGATCTTCGGCGTCATCCTGAACACCAAGGGTGAGATCCCGAACTTCATCGCCTACCTCTGCGTCGGGCTGTTCATCTTCAACTTCACCCAGACCGCGGTGGTCCAGGGCACCCAGTCGATCAGCGGCAACCTCGGCCTGGTCCGGGCGCTGCACTTCCCCCGGGCCAGCCTGCCGATCTCGGTGACGCTCACCCAGTTCCAGCACCTGCTCACCGCCATGATCGTGCTGGTCGCCATCGTGCTGGTCACCGGCGAGCCGCTGACCCTGGAGTGGCTGCTGGTGATTCCCGCCCTGCTGCTCCAGTCGGTCTTCAACGTCGGCATGGCTCTCGGCATGGCCCGGCTCGGCGCCAAGGTCACCGACCTCAAGCAGCTCATGCCGTTCGTCACCCGCACCTGGATGTACGCCTCCGGCGTCCTCTACAGCGTGGAGAACTTCGCCCGCCACCTGCCCGGCTGGGCGCAGACGATCATCGAGGCCAACCCGCTGCTCATCTACATCGAGCTGGTCCGGCACGCCCTCCTGGAGAGTTCCCCGCTGACCTCCTCCCCGACGCGGCTCTGGCTGGTCGGCGCGGCGTGGGCCCTGGCGGCCTTCCTCGGCGGGTACGTCTACTTTTGGCGCGGTGAACAGGAGTACGGTCGTGGCTGAGCTCAACCAGGTCGCTCCCGGCAGCACCGGGGTCGCGGACCAGCGCATCCCCACCGTCATCGCCGACAACGTGCACCTCACCTACCGGATCTACGGCGCGGGCACCCCGGGCAGCGGCGGCGCGGTGGCGGCCCTCAAGCGGATCGTGTCCCGCACCGACGCCCCGAACATCCGCGAGGTCCACGCGGTCAAGGGCGTCAGCTTCACCACGTACCGGGGCGAGGCGATCGGCCTCATCGGCAGCAACGGCTCGGGCAAGTCGACACTGCTGCGGGCCATCGCCGGGCTGATGCCGACCGACAAGGGCGCGATCTACACCCAGGGGCAGCCCTCCCTGCTCGGCGTCAACGCCGCCCTGCTCAACGACCTCTCCGGCGAGCGGAACGTGGCACTGGGCTGCCTGGCGATGGGGATGCGCCCGGACGAGGTCCGCAAGCGGACCTCGGAGATCATCGAGTTCTCCGGGATCAACGAGCGGGGCGACTTCGGTTCGCTGCCGATGCGCACGTACTCCTCCGGCATGTCGGCCCGGCTGCGCTTCTCGATCGCGGCGGCGAAGAAGCACGACGTGCTGCTCATCGACGAGGCCCTGGCCACCGGTGACGCCCGGTTCCGCCGCCGCAGCGAGCAGCGGGTACGGGAACTGCGCGCCGAGGCCGGCACGGTCTTCCTGGTCAGCCACGCGATCGGCACCATCCGGGAGACCTGCGAGCGGTCGATCTGGCTGGAGTCCGGCCTGATCCGGATGGACGGGCCGACCGACGAGGTCATCGCCGCCTACCACGAGTACATGAAGAAGTAGCGTCCGGCGCACCGCCCCCCGGCCAACCACCGGGGGGCGGTGGGCGTTCCCGGCGCGGCTAAGGTCGTACCGATCGTGCGCCGGCCGGACGACCGCCGGCGTGTTGCAGCAGTGAGGATCGGCGATGACACAGGACGGCTCCCCCACCCCGGCCGGCACCGCACCGTGGCGACCCACCCGGACCGTGGCGGTGATCCTGGCCGGGGGTACCGGCACCCGGCTCGGTCTGGGCATCCCCAAGCAGCTCGTGAAGATCGCCGGCAAGCCGATCATCGAACACACCCTCGCCGTCTTCGAGGCCGCACCGGAGATCGACGAGATCGTCGTGCTGATGGCCGCCGGTCACGTCCCGGACGCCGAACGCATCGTCGAGCGGGCCGGCTTCCGCAAGGTCACGACCGTCGTCGAGGGCGGCGACACCCGTAACGCCACCACCCGCCTCGCCCTGGACGTCATCGGCCCGGACGACTGCAACATCCTGTTCCACGACGCGGTACGCCCGCTGGTCAGCGGCCGGATCATCCGGGAGTGCGTCAACGCGCTCTGGACGTACGCGGCCGTCGACGTGGCGATCCCGTCGGCGGACACGATCATCCAGGTCGACGCCGACGACTGCATCACCGACATCCCGGTCCGCTCCCGGCTGCGCCGCGGCCAGACCCCGCAGGCGTTCCGGTCCGGCACCATCCGCGAGGCGTACCGGCGCGCGGCGGACGACCCGGACTTCGCGGCCACCGACGACTGCGGCGTGGTGCTGCGCTACCTGCCCGACACCCCGATCAAGGTGATCGACGGCGCGGACGAGAACATCAAGGTCACCCACCCGGTCGACGTGCACCTCGCCGACAAGCTCTTCCAGCTTTCCGCCGCCAAGGCGCACCGGCTGGCCGACCACCGCGGCTACACCGAGGAGCTGACCGGGCGCACCATCGTGGTGTTCGGCGGCAGCTACGGCATCGGGCACGAGCTGACCGAACTGGCCCGCGGCTTCGGCGCCCGCGTCTTCCCCTTCAGCCGCTCCACCACGGGCACGCACGTGGAGCGCCCCGAGGACGTCGAGGCCGCACTGAAGACGGCCTTCGCCGCCACCGGCCGCGTGGACCACGTGGTGGTCACCGCCGGCGTGCTGGAGAAGGGCGAGCTGGCCGGGATGGACCCGGAGACCATCGACCGGGTGCTGCAGGTCAACTTCCTCGGGCCGGTGACCGTCGCCCGGGCGGCGCTGCCGTACCTGCGGCAGACCCGCGGCCAGCTGCTGCTCTACACGTCCAGCTCGTACACGCGCGGCCGGGCCCGCTACGCGCTCTACTCGGCCACCAAGGCGGCGCTGGTAAACCTCACGCAGGCGCTCGCCGACGAGTGGGCGGAGTCCGGCGTACGGGTCAACTGCGTCAACCCGGAGCGGACGGCGACCCCGATGCGGACCCGGGCGTTCGGCGAGGAGCCGGCGCACACCCTGCTGTCGGCCGAGGCGGTGGCCCGCGCGTCGCTGGACGTGCTGCTGTCCGGGCTGACGGGGCAGGTGATCGACGTACGCCGGTCGGCCGGCGGGGCCGACGCGGTGGAGCCGGCGGCGGTGGTCCCGGCGCAGGCCGGGGTGGAGCGCGGCGACCAGCCGGCGGACCAGGTGGGGGCGGAGCAGTATGCGTGGTGACCTCGTCCGGAAGCTGATCGCCCGGGGCCTGGCCACGGGGCTCGCGGTGGCGGCGTTCGTCGTGCTCGCACTGACCGGGGCGACCGGCTGGGGCCTCGGTGTGGCGGTCGCCGCCCTGGCCGCCGCCGCCTGGGAGCGCCGGGTGCGCCCCGGCGCCGACGGCGTGGCCGAGCTGGTCCTGGTCGCGGCGGGTGTCCTCACCGGGTACGCCCGGCGCCTGGACGCCGGCTTCGACCCGGCGCTGGCGGCGACCGCGCTGGTCCTGCTGGGCCTGGTCCTGCTGATGGGTCCGCTGCGCGACGCCGGCAACCTGGAGATCCGGGCGGCCAACCTGCCGGTACGCCCCCTGGCCCCGGTGGTCGCCGCGGAGCTGCCGACGATCCTGCTGGTGCTGCTGGGCCTCGTCGCGGTGGCCGCCGCCCTGACCCTGCCGGCGGTCGTCGCGCTGGTCGTGGCCCTGCTGGTCGGGCTGGCCGCGGGCGCGGTCGGGCTGGACCTGGCCCGGCGGCGGTTCCGGCCGCCGGCCGGCGGCGGACCGGTGGCGCAGGCCCTGCGCCGGCACCGACCCGAGTTCCTGCTCTACTTCTCCGCGCCGCCGGGCTCCGAGTACCAGGTCACCATGTGGCTGCCCTACCTGGAGCGGATCGGCCGGCCCTTCCTGGTGGTGCTGCGGGAGCCGGAGTTCCTGGCGACCGTGGCGGCGGCCACCACCGCGCCGGTGGTGTACTGCCCGACGCTCAAGGCGATCGACGAGGT
The DNA here is from genome assembly GCF_044465805.1 of Micromonospora sp. NPDC049497. NCBI lineage: Bacteria > Bacillati > Actinomycetota > Actinomycetes > Micromonosporales > Micromonosporaceae > Micromonospora > Micromonospora sp. NPDC049497. The sequence goes on from NZ_JBITMC010000015.1 coordinate 144,037, forward strand.
GCTCGTGCCGAGCGTCAAGGTGGCCTTCTACGTCAACCACGGCGCGAAGAACGCGCACTGCATCCGCTTCACCCACCTCACCCACGTGCAGCTGCACCACGGTGACAGCGACAAGGCCCCCAGCGCCAACCCGGTCTCGGCCATCTTCGACAGGATCTTCGTCGCGGGTCGGGCCGCCGTCGACCGGTACGCCCGCGCCGGCGTGGAGATCCCCGCGGAGAAGTTCGTGGTGGTCGGTCGCCCCCAGGTCGAGAAGATCGAGGTACGCGCCGAGCCGGTGCCGGACCGCGCCCACCCGACGGTGCTCTACACCCCCACCTGGACGGGGCACCACGCGGACACCAACTACTGCTCCCTGCCGGTGGCCGAGACGCTGCTGCGGCGGCTGCTGGACCGGGGCGCGACGGTGATCCTGCGGGCGCACCCGTACACCACGCAGAACCCGGCCTCGGCACGGCAGCTCGGCCGGCTGACCGAGCTGCTGGCGGCGGACCGGGCGCGCACCGGCCGGCCGCACGTCTTCGGCGCCGCCGCGAGCCGGGACCTCACCCTGGTCGAGTGCGTGAACCGCTCCGACGCGCTGGTCTCCGACGTCTCCGGGGTCATCTCCGACTACCTCTACTCCGGCAAGCCGTACGCGGTGACCGACATGGTGGGCGGCGGCGAGGAGTTCGTGGCGGAGTTCCCCCTCGCCGGGTCGGGCTACGTGCTGCGCCGGGACATGTCCAACGTGGACAACGTCCTCGACCGGCTGCTGGACACGGATCCGCTCGCGGCGACCCGGTGGGCCACCCGGACCCGGTACCTCGGCGACTTCCCCGTCGAGACGTACGCCGAGGGTTTCCTCGCGGCCGCGCGTCGCGAGATCGACGGCGGCGCGGCGGTGCCCGCGCCGCGCGCCGCGGACACCGCGCCGCTCTCCCCGACGGCCTGAATCCGGCGGAAAATTCTTTACAAGTTCTCACCGTTGTAAAGGTGCCTCCGTCCCGGCCCCGTCCGGCCGTCGGCGGACGTCAGCGGTACGGGTCGACGAGGGCGAGGACGGCCTCGGGGTCCTCGACGTGGGCGTTGTGCCCGAGGCCGGGCAGCGTGGCGACCGGGACGCCGAACTCCTTGAGCTGCGCGTCGGAGACCAACGGGTCGTTCTCGCCCCGGGCCAGCACCACCGGCACGTCGGTAGCGGCCAGCAGTGCCGCCAGGTCGGGCTCTCCCGAGGCGAACGCGGCCGGGTCCATCGCCAGCCGCCACCGCCCGTCGACCTGCCGCAGACCCGCCTCGACCAGGGGATGGTCGGGTGCGAGGAGTCCGGCCAGGCCGGAGACCCGCAGGTAGCGACGGGCGGCCTCGTCCCGGCCGGCGAACCAGGTCACGGGCCGCGCCGCCAGGTCACCGGCCTTCGCCAGCTCCCCGGGTGACCAGACCGCCTTGATGCCCAACCCGACGACCGCCTCCACCGGCAGCCCCGCCGTCCGCGCGGCCAGCGCCAGGCCGACCACGCCGCCGAGGGAGTGCCCCAGCACCACGAGCCGGTCGGTCGGGGCGAGACTCCCGGCCAGCCGGTCGGCCAGCCCCGTGAACGAGTACGCCGGCAGCGGCGGCGACCAGCCGTGACCGGCGAGGTCCGGTGCCAGCCAGCGCCCCGCCCAGCGGCGTTCCAGCAGCGGCGCCGAGGGCAGCCACACCTCCCCGGTGGCGCCCATGCCGTGCAGAAGCAGCAGGACGGGACGCCCGTCCCGGTCACCCGATTCATCGACCATGCGCGCAGTCTGCCACCGGCCGGACCGCCCGGGCGAGAGCCGCGACGCCGGTACGACAACGGGCGCCGACCCCCTGCTCGGAGGTCGACGCCCGCGGTGGAGCGCGTCGGTCAGGCGGAGTATCCGCGGGTGGCGGCCCAGTTCGCCAGGTCGATGGCGGTCATCCAGTACGCCGGGGTCGCCGGGTCGGCCGAGTCGGCGATGCGCACGAGGCGGCCGTCGTCGGAGTAGCCGACCACGGCGATGTAGTGGCCGCCGGGGAACGAGTGCCAGCCGCCCTCGGTGTCGGTGGCGGTGCCCGCCACGTTGACCACGACGCCACGGCCGTCGGCGATGGCGGCGACCACGTCGGCCTGGAGCCGGTCCATCTGCGCCGGGGTGGCCGCGCCGCCCGGGATCATCCGGGTGCGGTACGGGTCGCCCTTGACGACGGCGTTGAGGACGCGGGTGGTGTCCTCGGCCGAGTTCGTGCCCATCTCGGTGGTGCCGAGCGGGCCGGCGAGCTGGTCCTGGGTGCGGGCGATGCCGGTGGCGCTCAGGGCGTTCCGGACGGCGGCCGGACCGCAGTTGAAGTAGGTGGTCTGCGCCTCGTAGTCGTACTTCAGGATCTTGCGCGTCGGCGCCTTCGGCGGCTCCGGCTTGCGGGTCAGATCCGGGTTCGGCGCGGCGGTGCTGGCGGCGGCGCTCGGGGACGCCGGAGCCGCACTGGCCGGAGCGGCGCTGGACGGGGCCGCGGCGGTCCGGGCCTCGCCGCGCGACGCGACGGTGGTGTCGCCGCGCAGCTCCGCCACGCCGACCGGGGTCTGCGCGGCGGCCGGGGCGTCGTCGCCGCCGGTCAACAGGGCGCCGCCGGAGGCCAGGACGAGCGCGGCGGCCGACGCGGCGGCCACCTGGTACGGGCGCTCGGAGGCCAGTCGTCGGAGCTGTCGCTTGAGGTGGTGCTTCACGTGTTCCTCCACGGGCTCGGGGGCGAGCGGCACACCGGGTCCCCGCCGCGCAGGACAGCGACGGGCCCTCCGCGCGGACGACGTCGGCGCGGCGGTGGACCACTTCTGGAGAGGGCGCCCGGGACTACCGGGCAGCGCGGTGGGTCAGCTCGCGGCCACCGGCCGGGCGAGCACGGACACCGCGGCGCCGTGGAGACGGCGGAACAACCAGGGGGTGGGTGCGTGCTGCACGAGTGCAACTCCTTCCGGTGCCGCCTACCGGGTTAGCTGACGGATTCGGGCGGGAAGTACGCCCTACCGCGGGCCGTGGGCCCGCGGATTCACCCCAACGTGCACTGGGTCCCCGGTTCGTGATCATCACGATTGAGCGGGTCGGCGCGGCGTCGCTCCTTGCGATCGGGAACCGCACCGGACGCGCCGACACTACTGGCCGGTCACCGCCCTGCCAAGCCGCTCCCACCTGCGTAAACCTGTTTTGCGTCAGCAATTTTACGGCAGTTATGCACTGACGAGACTCAATGGGACGGGGGTCGCGGGAACACCCCTGAAGGGGACAACGGGACGAGCGTGCGTGATCGCCCCCGAACCGCCGGGAGCAATCGACCGGGCTGAGTCGGATGCCCCGTTCCGGAAACGTGTGACCGGCCTCACCGAAAAAGCGGGACAAAATCGCGCCGGAGCGCCGGAGCGCGGAACGCAGGCCGCTGCTCAGCCCACGCGGGCCGGCCGCCACCGCGCGGCGGCCACCGGCCGTGGCGCCGGCGCCACCTCCCGGGCCGCCGGCACCCGCCCCGGACGCAACCGGGCCGCCGCCGCGTACGCCTCGGCGGCGAGCGTACGCGCCGCCTCGGCGGCCACCTCGGCGTCCCGCCACGCGGCCTGTTCCCGCCCGGCTGCGGCCCGGTACGCGGCCAGCTTCCCGTCCCGTACCGCCCGAGCCAGCACCACCTCCTGCTCCACGGGGTGCCGGCGCGGGTTCCAGCCGTGCCGGTGGCCGAAGACGTCACTGAGCTGGCGGGCGGACAGGTCACCCCGCCAGTGGGCGGCCATCGCCGTCTGGTGCAGCCAGCGCTCCCGGGTCGCGTACTCGGCCGGGGTGCGGGGCGTGCGGGGGCTGGGCAGCGCCCCGGTGCCGACGAAGCGGCGGGCGGCGGTCTCCGCCTCGTCGTACGCCGTCCAGGCCCGGTCCACCTCCTCCTGTACGGCCAGCCACGCCTCGCGGCGCCGCCGGGCGGTCTGCGCGGCGCCGGCCGCGGCCACCGCCACCTCGTCGGCGTACCGGCGCAGGTCGGCCAGGTCCTCGACGGGCGGGGCGGGCGGGTCGTCGGTGGGCTGCTCGCGCTCGGGACGGGCGACGAGCACGGTGAGCACGGTCAGGGCGAGGACGAGCAGCACCGACCAGATGGCGGTGGCGCGGGGCACGTCGAGGAGGAACTCGTTCAGGACGATGGTCATGGCCGGCAACCTCACTCAGGAAGCGGAAGAGACGTCGGGTGCGCGTCGGGCCGACTCACCCCGGGTGCGGGATGGTCGAGGCGCGGGATGCGCGGTGGGGAGCTTCGGGGAGGCGGTGCGGGCGTACGCCCGGACGGGTCAGGCGACCGGCGGCGCACGGGATCCAGGGGCGGCCGGGGCCCGGCCGGCGGGCGCCCGGACGGCGGCGTCCGGCACGGCACAACCGGCGGACACGGCTGCCTCGGCGGCGACCGGCGGTGCCGCCGGCTCGGGCCACGACAGGCCGGCGAGCGCGCCCGGTGCGACCTGCACCGCCGGGCCGGGCAGCATGCCCGCGACGCCCGCCGGGACGGCGAGCACGACGGACGGGACGGCCACGGCGGGAAGGACGGGTGTCGTCGCCACGGCGGGCGCGGCGGCGCCCAGGGTGAGACCGGTGGTCAGGGCGAGGCCGACCAGCAGGCGCGACGCCCAGCGCGTCACCCACCACAACGGACAGGTGAGCGCGACCGGAAGCACGACGTCACGCTACCCCCGACGCCGCTCGCCCGCATTGCTGGCGGGCGTGTCGACACCCACCCGTCACCCGCGATCCACCACGGTGGACACCGCTAGCGGTGGTGCGCGTACACCCGGGGTCCGTCGTCACCGGCGGCCTGGGCCGACGGGACGGACGGCGCCGCCGACGGACCCGGCACGGCGCCGTCCGCCCGGTCCCCCACGGGTGTCGACGCCGAGCGACGGCGCGGCCCGAGCCGGCGCATCATCGGCGTCTCCACGAAGCGGTGCAGCAGCCCGGCGAGGACCAGGTTGACCAGCCCGAAGCCCACCACCGCCGCCGGGCCCCACCATCCGGGCAGGCCGACGCCGTAGTGGCCGGTGAGGCGCAGCACGGTCACCATGACGAAGACGTGCACCATGTAGAAGGCGAACGACACCTCACCGAGCCAGACCATGGGCCGATTGCGCCACGGCGTCCGCCGACCGCGGACGTCCGCGCCCGCGGCGGCCGTGATGACCAGGATGTACGCGACCGACAGCAGTCCCGCCCACAGCTCGGCGCGGATCCACTCCCCCGCGGCGAACCAGATGGCCACGAACACGACGGTGGCCACGCCCAGCCCCGGCCCCCGCCACCGGCCGCGCCGCATCAGCTCGGCGGCCGCCACGCCCATCCAAAACTCCAGCGACCGCACCGGCGGGAAGATCTGCGTGAACCACCAGCGGCTCTCCTCCGGCACCAGCTGCTGCGCCGGCCAGAGGGCGACGATCAACAGCGGTACGGCAACGACCACCGCCCACAGCACACCCGGGCGCGTCCGCTGGACCAGGGGCAGCGCGAACGGCAGGCACGCGTAGAAGAACAGCTCGCAGGAGAGCGACCAGCTCACGTTGTTGACGCTGTAGAAGATGCCGGGCGTGGGGTCCCAGGCCTGCACGAGCAGCAGGTTCTCCACCACGGCGCGCGGGTTCACCGGGTCGGCCATCGCGTACCCGACCAGGAGCACCACCAGGAACATCAGCAGGTGGTTCGGGTAGATCTTGGCCAGCCGGCGACGCAGGAACGTCCGCTTCGTCTCGCCCGGCCGGGCCGACCACACCAGCACGAATCCACTGAGGATGAAGAAGAACTGCACGCCGGACAGGCCGAGGGTGAACATCCGGTCGACGACCGCCTTGTAGGCCGGCTCCGCCACGATCCCCATCGTGCCGGCGTGGAAACCGAACACGAGCAGCGCGGCGATCCACCGCAACCCGGTCAGCGACGGCAACCGGGAGGTGCCGCCGGGCGCGCGGGTGCCGCCGGTGGCGCCGGACGCGACCTGGTCGGCGACGGGCGCCGCCGTCACGCGGAACGGCCCACGGTCGTCAGGAACACCAGCACGGCGGCAACTCCTTCACGCTTCGCGTCACCGGCCGTGCCCGCGGGTCGGGGCTCGTCGCCGGAGGCCGACCGCGACCTTACCCGGCGGGCCGCTCTCGTACGGGTGTTCGATCGTGGGGTAGGATCGGCGGCGTGTCGGACGTCGCCTACCAGCCCTCGATGCTGGACCTCGCCGAGGAGGGCCCCGCGCTGGGGCCGCTCACCGGTCACGTCACCCGGCACCAGCTGAGCCGCGGCGCCTGGGTCGACCACCTGCCCGGCTGGGTCCGCGGCTCCGACCAGGTCCTCGACATCCTCCTGCGGGACGTGCCGTGGCGCGCCGAGCGCCGCCGGATGTACGACGCCGACGTCGACGTCCCCCGACTGCTCTGCTGGTACGGCGCCGGCCGGCCGCTGCCCCACCCCGTGTTGGCCACGGCCCGCGACACGCTCACCCGGCACTACGCCGACGAGTTGGGCGAGCCCTTCGTCACCGCCGGCATGTGCCTCTACCGCACCGGCCGTGACAGCGTCGCCTGGCACGGCGACACCCAGGGCCGCTCGGCGCACACGGACACGATGGTCGCCATCGTCTCCTTCGGCTCTCCCCGCCCCCTCCTGCTGCGCCCGCGCGGCGGGGGCGGGGAGAGCCTGCGCTTCCCCGTCGGGCACGGCGACCTCGTCGTGATGGGCGGGTCCTGCCAGCGCACCTGGGAACACGCCATCCCGAAGACCGCCCGCCCGGTCGGCCCCCGGATCAGCGTCCAGTTCCGCCCCGCCGGCGTGGCCTGACCCGCGCCCCGCGCCCCGCGCCCCGCGGCCTCCGACTTCACTGAAGTCGGGGCATCCCTGAACCAGGACACCCCGACTTCACAGAAGGCGAGTGGATCAACCGCGCGAGACGGTGCGACGGACCATTCACGACGTGATGTCGCACAGACATCAATATGTCTCTGAGACATCACGCTCACACCACTCAATCCCACCGCCGCCCGCGCCATCCCGCCCCGCGCACGGTGCCCGCCGCACCGGCAGAGCGTCGCGGGTCAGAGGAGGCCGGCCAGTTTGTAGAGGACGAGCGAGCCGGCGACGGCCACGTTCAGGCTGTGGCCGGCGCCGACCATCGGAATCTCCACGGCCGCGTCCAGGCTGTCGAGCGCCTCCGGCGGAATGCCGCCCTGCTCGTGCCCGAGGACGACCACGGTCCTTCCCCGAGCGGCGGGCAGGTCGCCGAGCCGGATCGCCTCGTCGGCCAACTCGACGCCGAGGACGCGGCTGCCGGCGGCCCGTTCGGCGGCCAGCCAACGCAGCGGTGAGCCGACCCGGTGGACGCAGCCCGGCCGGCGCAACGTGTTGCCCCGGGCGACGGCCTCGTCGACCCAGCGGAACGGCGGCACCGCGAGGCAGGCGCCGACGGCATCGCAGGTGCGCAGGAGCGTACCGAGGTTCGCGCCGTGCATCGGCCAGAGCGGGGCCGCCACCAGATGACCCCAACAGCGGTGCGGGCGGGTACGGCGGGCGGCCCGCAGCTCGCGGGACGGGCGAACCCGGATAGCGGCGGTCATGCCGCGACGGCGACTCCGCCGCGGAAGGAGAAGGCCAGGAACATGCGAGGTGTGCTTCGCGGCGCACACGAGCCATCGACGATGACAGAGCCGCCCCAGTGTAGGCCGTCGCCGGTCCACTCCGCTCGGCCTGGTGGCCGGCTCACCGCTCCCCGCGACCCGGGCCGCCGGGACCCGCGCGGCGGCACGCCGGCGGGCCCCGTCGGGCGGCGGGTCAGGGGCGCTCGACCTGGTGGCCGATCACCGTCGGGCCGAGCATCACGGCGAAGCCGGAGCCGTCGCGACGCGGGTCCGCCGCCGGCAGCTCGACCGGATCGCCGTTCGCGGTGGCACCGACCGGACGCGGACCGACCCACGCCGCGACCACGTCGGTCTCACCCTTGAGGAACCGCTGCGCGCGCACGCCGCCGGTCGCCCGGCCCTTCGCCGGGTACGCCCCGAACGGCGTCACCTTGACCGTGGCGCCGGTGGAGGTGACCACCATCGGGTCGCCGTGCGTCGGGTCGTCGGTGCGGACCGCGCCGAAGAACACCACCCGCGCGCCGGCCGGCACGTTGACGCCGGCCATGCCACCGCCCTTGAGGCCCTGCGGGCGCACCAGCGCGACCGGGAACCGCAGCAGGGACGCCTCGGAGGTGACGAAGGTCAGCGACTCGGCGCCGTCGGTCAGCCAGGTCGCCCCGACCACCTCGTCACCCTCACGCAGGCCCATCACCTCGAACTCGTCGGACCGCACCGGCCAGTCCGGCGCGCACACCTTCACCACGCCCAGCCGGGTGCCCAGCGCCAGGCCCGGGGACCCGTCCGCCGACGACCCGAGCGGTGCCAGCCCGACCACCGTCTCGCCCGGCTCCAGCGGCACCAGCTCGGCGGCGGACATCCCGCCCCGCAGCGACACCGTGCCGGCCTGCTCGGGCAGCACCGGCAGGGGCAGGACGTCGACCTTGAACGCCCGGCCGGCGCTGGTGACCAGGAGCACCCGGCCCCGGGCGGTGGAGTGCACGACGGCGCGTACCGCGTCGTGCTTGACGCGGCCCTGCCGGCGGCGCCCCTCGGAGGTCTCCTCCGACTCCGCCGCGGTCCGGGCGACCAGCCCGGTCGCGGACAGGATCACCTGGCACGGGTCGTCGGCGACCTCCAGCGGGCCGGCCGGTACGGAGGCGGCGAGGACCTCCTTGAGGTCACCGTCGACCAGGGTGGTGCGGCGCGGCGTGCCGAACTGCTTGACGACGGCGGCCAGCTCGTCGGAGACGACCTTCCTGAGCACCGCCTCGTCGTCGAGGATCTTCGACAGCTCGGCGATCTCGGCGCGGAGCTTCTCCTGCTCGGCCTCCAGCTCGATCCGGTCGTACTTCGTGAGCCGGCGCAGCGGAGTGTCCAGGATGTACGTGGCCTGGATCTCGGAGAGCTTGAACTTCTGCATCAGGCCGTCCTTGGCGGCCTGCGCGTCCTCGCTGGCCCGGATCAGCTTCACCACGCGGTCGATGTCGAGCAGCGCGATCAGCAGGCCGTCGACGAGGTGCAGGCGCTCCTGGCGCTTGCGCCGCCGGTACGCGCTGCGCCGGGTCACCACCTCGTACCGGTGCGCCAGGAACACCTCCAGCAGCGCCTTCAGCCCGAGGGTGCGCGGCTGCCCGTCGACCAGCACCAGATTGTTGACGCCGAAGGACTGCTCCAGCGGGGTGAGCCGGTAGAGGTCGGCGAGCAGCGCCTGAGGGTTGACGCCGACCTTGCACTCGATGACCAGACGGGTGCCGTTCTCCCGGTCGGTGAGGTCCTTGACGTCGGCGATGCCGGTGAGCCGCTTGGTCTTCGTCACCTCGGTGGTGATCGCGGCGATGACCTTCTCCGCGCCGACGCCGTACGGCAGCTCGACGACGGTGATGGCCTGCCGGCCGCGGCTGCCCTCCAGGGGACCGATCTCCACCTTGCCGCGCATGCGCACCACGCCGCGCCCGGTCTCGTACGCCCGCCGCACCTCGTCGAGGCCGAGCAGCAGGCCACCGGTGGGCAGGTCCGGGCCGGGGACGAACTCCATGATCCGGTCCAGCGTGGCGTCCGGGTGGTTGATCAGCCAGCGGGCGGCGGAGACGACCTCGCCGAGGTTGTGCGGGATCATGTTGGTCGCCATGCCGACCGCGATGCCGGAGGCCCCGTTGACCAGCAGGTTCGGGAAGGCGGCCGGCAGCACGGTGGGCTGGGTCAGCGAGCCGTCGTAGTTCGGCTCGACGTCGACGGTGTCCTCGCCCAGCTCGCCCACGAGCAGCATCGCGGCGGCAGACATGCGCGCTTCGGTATATCTCGAGGCAGCTGGTCCATCGTCTGGGCTTCCAAAGTTGCCATGCCCGTCGATGAGTGGCGCGTTGAGCGAAAAGTCCTGAGCGAGCCTGACCATCGCGTCGTAGATTGCGGTGTCGCCATGCGGGTGGTACCGACCCATCACGTCGCCGACCACCCGCGCCGACTTGACGTGCGCGCGGTCCGGCCGGAAGCCGTTCTCGTTCATCGAGTAGAGGATGCGCCGGTGCACCGGCTTGAGGCCGTCGCGGGCGTCGGGCAGGGCTCGGCTGTGGATGACCGAGAACGCGTACTCCAGGTAGGAGTCGGAGACCTCGGTGACCAGGGGGTTGTCGAAGACCCGCGCGCCGGCCTGGTCGAACGCGGAGAGGTCGACCTTCGTTTCCTTGCGGCGTGCCATGGCTCAGCTTTCCCCTCGAACGGCAGCGGTCGTCATGCGTCGATCGCCTCCCGGTCGACCCGGTCGGCGGAGTCGATCAACCAGTTGCGGCGCGGCTCGACCTTCTCCCCCATCAGCAGGTCGAGGATGCGCTCGGCGGCGTCGATGTCGTCGAGGGTGATCCGGCGGACCGCCCGGGTGGCCGGGTTCATCGTGGTCTCCCACAGCTCGTCGGCGTCCATCTCTCCGAGACCCTTAAAGCGCGGGATCGGGGTGACGATCTGCTTGCCGGACTTCTCCAGCCGGCGGACCGTCGTCTCCATCTCCGCCTGCGTGTACGTGTAGACCGTCTGCGGGTTGCGCCCCCTGGTGGTGATCTTGTGCAGGGGCGGCATGGCCGCGTACAGCCGGCCGGCCTCGATCAGCGGGCGCATGTAGCGGGCGAAGAGCGTGATCAGCAGCGTACGGATGTGCGCGCCGTCCACGTCGGCGTCGGCCATGATGAGCACCCGCCCGTAGCGCATGGCCGACAGGTCGAACGTGCGGCCGGAGCCGGCGCCGAGCACCTGCACGATCGCGGCGCACTCGGCGTTGTCCAGCACCTGCTGGAGGTTGGCCTTCTGCACGTTGAGGATCTTGCCCCGGATCGGAAGAAGCGCCTGATACTCGGCAGATCGGGCAAGTCGCCCTGTTCCCAAGGCGCTGTCGCCTTCCACGATAAACAGCTCACTGCGTTCGATGCCGGCCGACCGGCAGTCGACGAGCTTGGCCGGCATCGCCGCGCCCTCCAGGGCGGTCTTGCGGCGGGCGGCGTCCTTCTGCTGCTTCTGGGTCAGGCGCACCCGGGCCGCGTCGACGATCTTCTGGAGCACCGTCCGGGCCTCGGCCTTGGTGCGCCGGTCCTCCAGCCAGGACTTGACGTGCTGCTCCACCTGCGACTGGAGCACCTTGGTGATGCCGGCGGTGGACAGCTCGTCCTTGGTCTGCGACGTGAACTGCGGCTCCGGGATCCGGACGTGCACGACGGCGGTCATGCCCTCCAGGACGTCGTCCAGGGTGGGCGCGTCCTCCTTGGCCTTGAGCAGGCCACGGGTGTTGCGGATCGCGTCGGCGAGGGTGCGCGCCAGGGCCCGCTCGAAGCCCTTGCGGTGGGTGCCGCCGTGGGCGTTGCGGATGGTGTTGGTGAAGCACTCGACGGTGCGCTCGTAGCCGGTGCCCCAGCGGAGGGCCACCTCGACCTCGGCGCGGCGCTGCACGTTGGACTGCATGACGCCGTTGGCGTCGGCGGCGTTCTCCCGGTAGGTGCCCTCGCCGGTGACGAGCAGGGTGCCCGAGACGGGCCGGTCGCCGGCCGGCGCGAGGAACTCCACCATGGCGGTGAGGCCCTCGGGATAGTGGAAGCGTTCCTCGGTCGACTCCTCGCCGGTCTCGTCGCGCAGGCGGTAGTCCACGCCCGGCACCAGGAAGGCGGTGTTGCGCAGCTTGGTGCGGACGGCCTCGACGTCGAGCGCCGCGCCGGTCTCGAAGTAGCGGGCGTCGTGCCAGTAGCGGATCGAGGTGCCGGTGCGCTGGCCGCGCTTCATCCCGCCGACGACCTGGAGGCCGGGGCCGGCGGTGAAGGGCGCGTCCGGGCCGTCGCCGTCGAAGATTCCCGGTACGCCGTGCCGGAACGACATGGCGTGGACCTTGCCGCCGCGGCGGACCGTCACGTCGAACCGCCGGGAGAGCGCGTTGACCGCCGACGCGCCGACGCCGTGCAGGCCGCCGGAGGTCTTGTAGCCGGAGCCGCCGAACTTGCCGCCCGCGTGCAGCCGGGTGAGCACCAGTTCCACGCCGGAGATGCCGGACTTGGCGTGCACGTCGGTCGGGATGCCCCGGCCGTCGTCGTCGACCTGGACGGACCCGTCGGCGTGCAGGATCACCGTGATCGTCGTGGCGTGACCGGCGACACCCTCGTCGGTGGAGTTGTCGAGGATCTCGTTGACGAGGTGACCCACGCCACGGCTGTCGGTGGAGCCGATGTACATGCCGGGCCGCTTGCGGACGGCGTCTAGCCCCTCGAGGTGCGTGAGGTCGTCGGCCCCGTACAGGGTCTCAGGCTCTGCGGTCAACTGGTCGTACTCCCCGGTCTCGGCGGTGTGCTGCCGCTTCCCGGCGGGTGTGGCCGGCGCGGCACGCCGCAGCGAGCCTAGCCGTACGCCCCGACAACACCGTGGACGCCCGCTCGACCCGCCGCATCCGGCCCAACGGTCGGGGGCGCGGGACGATTCCGGGCGGTGACCCGGTCGACACCCTGTTGTCGGTGGGGACCGCTATCGTGTCGGCGGTCGTGCCCCGGGCGGGGCACGCGTACGGGAGGGGGCCCGGCATGCGCGAGGACGACGCGGACCGGCTGGCGGCGGAGTCGCTCGCGGCCGGCGATCCGACCGGCTGGTTCGACCGCCTCTACCGGGAGGCGGCGCGGGGCGCGGCGGTGGTGCCCTGGGAGCGCAGCGCTCCGCACGGCCTGCTCGTGGACTGGACCTCCGTGCACCACGTCGCCGGCGACGGGCGGCGGGCGGTCGTGGTCGGCTGCGGGTACGGCCGGGACGCCGAGCACCTCGCCGGTCTCGGCTTCACCACCGTCGCCTTCGACATCTCCCCCACCGCCGTGGCCGCCGCCCGGGAACGGCACCCCGGCTCCGCCGTCGACTACCGGGCCGCCGACCTGCTCGACACGCCGGCGCCGTGGCGGCACGGCTTCGACCTGGTCGTGGAGAGCATGACCGTCCAGGCACTGCCGCTGGGGCTGCGGTCGGCCGCGACCGCCGCGGTAGGCGAGCTGGTCGCGCCGGGTGGCTCGCTGCTGGTGATCGCCGCCGGGCGCGGCGACGACGACACGCGGCCGGCCGGGCCGCCCTGGCCGCTGACCCGCGCCGAGGTCGACGCGTTCGCCGCCGGGGGCCTCACGCCCGCCCGGGTCGAGCACTTCCTGGACCCCGAGGGCGTACGCCGCTGGCGCGCCGAGTTCCGCCGCGCCGCCTGAGTCACCCCTCGTCCGGTACGCCCTGAGGCCGCGCACGCGGTCCCGGGTCGGTGCCGCATGCCGTCCCGACGGCGTGCGGCCCGTCCTCGTGTGGCGCTCTCTGAACGATCCCGTTACGAGGCATTGACGTCTGTCACATGAAGGTGATCTGATCGCGCTCTCGGAGGATCTTTCACGTTTCGATGGACAGATGGAGGACGTCATGTCCAGATTCCGTCGTACCGCCGCGGCGGCGGTGCTCGCCGTGGCCACCGCCACGCTCACCACCGCCGTCGGACTGTCCGCTCCCGCCGCGGCGGCGCCGCCCACCGCCGCGGTGGCACTCGGCGACAGCTTCATCAGCGGCGAGGGCGCCGGGGCGTACACCCCGGTGGTCGACGTCAACGGCGTCGCACAGGGCTTCCCGGGATGGACCGCGCCGAACAGCAACGCGTTCTTCTGCCACCGGTCGGCGAACGCCTCGCTGCACCGGGCGAACCTGCCGGGCATCCAGGACCGGTTCAACCTGGCCTGCTCGGGTGGCCAGCCGCACGACATCGCCGCCGCGTCGTCGGCGCGGACCAACGGCCGCCAGGTCGCCGCGCAACTCGACCAGCTCCGCGCCGTCGGTCGGACCCACGACATCGACCTGGTGCTGCTCGGGCTCGGCTCGAACAACAGCTCGTTCACGTTCGGCAGCGTCGCGGAGAAGTGCGCCAACCGGTTCATCGCCGACGCCTGGACCGGCTGGTGGGAGTTCTGGGCGTACCTGAACGGGCCCGTGGAGCAGAAGCCCTGCTCCGACGCCGACCTCGCCACCGCCGCCCAGCTCAGCGCCGCGACGGCGGAGACCACCGCCGCCGTACGCCAGATCCTCGCCACCCTGCGCGAGATCGACGCCGACGGCCAGCACCGGGTCGTCTTCCAGGACTACACCAACCCGCTGCCGTTCGACCTGGACCCGACGTTCCACACCGAGGACAGCCGGGACGACACCCGGGACAAGTTCCGCGCCCTGGGCGCCGAGCGGTACGCGGCCGGCTGCCCCATCCACCGGGCCAGCCTGCTGCCCGGACACCGCTTCTCCCAGGGCCTCGGCACCATGGTCAAGTCCAGCCGGGACACCCTGGCCGCCGAGTTCCCCGGCGCCGACCTGGTCTACCTCAACGTGCAGCGGGCCTTCGACGGCGCCCGGCTCTGCGAGTCGTCGGCCAGCCCGGCCGGCGCCCTGGCCACACCGATCCGGCTCCAGGACAACCCGCCGAACGGCACCTTCGTCACCAGCCTCTCCGGCTACGACAAGATCGCCATCCAGCGGATCGCCAACACCTGCGTCACGTACTTCCAGACCTGCCAGGAGTCGTGGCACCCGAACGCCACCGGCCACCAGGTCCTCGGCCAGTGCCTGACCGGTGCCGCCGCGACCACCGCCCGCGACGTCTCCTGCACCCGCACCCCCACCGGCACCATCACCATCTCCTAACCCCCACCCCGCCCCCGCCCCCGCCACTCCGAATCCGCGATCTTGCACTTTCTGCCCCCGCGAAAGCGGCATTAGTGACAGAAGAGCGACCCAAAGTGCAAGATCGCGGGGCGGGGCGGGGCGGGGCGGGGGCGGGGCGGGGTGGGTGCGTCAGAGGTGGGCGGTGCCTAGGGCGTGGGGGGTGGGGGGCAGCGGGATGCTGGTGGCGGGGAAGGGGAAGCGGTCCAGGTCGGTGATCGTGAAGCCGGCGGCGCGGATGGCGCCCACCGTGTCCCGGCTGGTGTGGCAGCCGCCGCACAGCACCGGCCACAGCGTCGCGTCGACCACCCGTTGCGCGCGGCGCAGGCCGGGCGTCTCGGCGCGTACGTGCTCGAAGAAGCGCACCTGACCACCCGGCCGGAGGACCCGGCGGGCCTCGCGCAGTGTGGCGGCCTGGTCCGGCACCGAACAGAGCACCAGCGAGAAGACCACGGCGTCGGCCTCGCCGTCGGCCACCGGCAGCGCCTCGGCGAGCCCGTCGGTCACGGTGACCGGCACCGGCGCGTGGGTCGCCGCCTCCTGGGCCGCCGCCCGCAGCCGGGGTTCCGGCTCGACGGCGAGCACGTGGGTGACCGTGGGCGGGTAGTACGCGAAGGCCCGCCCGTTGCCCGCGCCCACCTCCACGACCCGGCCGGTGAGACCGGCCGCCACCCGGCGGCGGTACACGGCCACGCCGGCGCGGTCCATGGTGTCGGTGGCGCGCTGGTACACCCGCGCGAACACCGGGTGCGAGACTTTCCCACCGGACATGCGTCCTCCTTCAGAGCGAGCGGGATCGGACCGAGGCGACGGTCACCGAGGGTGGTTCCGCGCCGAGGGCGAGCAGCACCGGGCCGGCGGGGCCGTCGACGAGGCTGCCGAGGCTCACCTCGTCCAGGACGGCGAGGAAGGCGTCCTGCGCCCGGCGCAGGTCGGCGCGGAGCCGGCAGGCGGCGCGCAGCGGGCAGGCCGGCGCGTCGCACGAGACCACCTCGGCATCACCCTCGAAGGCCCGGACGACCCCTCCGACCGTGACCTCGCCGCCGCCCTCGGCGAACGCCACGCCGCCGGAGCGGCCCCGGACGGTGACGAGCACGCCGAGGTGGTGCAGCCGCTGGACGACCTTGGCCACGTGGTTGCGGGGCAGGTCGAGCTGGTCGGACAGCTCGTCCACGGTCAACCGCCGGGTGCTGGCGGCGGCGAGCATGGCGATGCGCAGCGCCATGTCGGTGGACCGGTTGAGCTTCACGTCCCGACCCTAGCCAGCACGGGCAACGGGCACCACGGACCGCGCGAACGCCGGTGTGATCCCGCCGACAGCCGACCCGGGACCTTCGACCCTAAAGAGGTATCTCAAATTCCTGTTTTCTGACGGAGCTCAACGAGTCAACCGGAAGGAGCACGAGTCGTGCTGTCGGAGTCCTCAGCAGCCGTGGTGACCGCGACCCTGCCGGCCGTGCAGGCGCACGGTACGGAGATCACCGGCCGGTTCTACCAGCGTCTGTTCGCCGCCCACCCCGAGCTGCTGAACATCTTCAACCGCGGCAACCAGGCCAGCGGCGCGCAGAAGGCCGCCCTCGCCGGCGCGGTCGTCGCGTACGCCGCGCACCTGACCGGCGGCGCGACCGTGCCGTGGGGGCCGATCCTGGACCGGATCGCGCACAAGCACGCCTCCCTCGGCATCACCCCGGACCAGTACACGATCGTCGGCCGGCACCTGCTCGCCGCCGTCGGCGAGGTGCTCGGCGAGGCGGTGACCCCGGAGGTGGCCGCGGCGTGGGACGAGGTCTACTGGCTCCTGGCCTGCGAGCTGATCGCGCGGGAGGCCCGCCTGTACGCCGGGGCGGGACTGGCCGAGGGCGAGCCGGTCTGGCGGGAGTGGCGGGTGACGGGTCAGACCGAGGAGGCCGTCGACGTCGTGTCGTTCACCCTGGAGCCGGTCGACGGCGGCGACGTACCCGGCTTCACACCCGGGCAGTACACCAGCGTCGCGGTCGACCTGGACCACGGCCGCGGGCAGCAGATCCGGCAGTACAGCCTGTCCGGTCGCCCCGGGGCGGACCACTGGCGGATCACCGTCAAGCGGGTACGCGGCCACGCCGGCGTGCCCGACGGCGTGGTCTCCACCTTCCTGCACGAGCACGTCTCCATCGGCGCCACGCTGCGGCTCAGCCCGCCGTTCGGCGAGGTCAGCGCGGTCACCGGCGACGGCCCGCTGCTCCTGGTCAGCGCCGGGATCGGACTGACGCCGGCGATGGCGGCACTGGAGCACCTCGCGGTCACCGCGCCGGAGCGCCCGGTGGTCCTCGTGCACGCCGACCGGGCGGGCGCGGCGCACGCCTTCCGCGCGGAACTGCCGCGCCTGCACGCCGCGCTGCCGAACCTGCGCACCACCCTCTGGTACGAGCGGGTGGAGCCCGGCGACGAGGTGGATCCGGTGGCGGTCTCCCCCGGACGGGTCGACCCGAAGATGATCCCGCTCTCCCCCGACTCGCACGTGCACCTCTGTGGACCGCTGCCGTTCATGAACACGGTGCGCGGCGGCCTGCTGCGGCGCGGGGTGCCGGTCGAGCGGATCGCGTACGAGGTCTTCGGGCCGGGCATGCTCCGCGACGACCGGGGCTGACCGGCGGCACCGAACAGTGTTGGCGGGGTGACGTTGCGTAGTAGCAGGTCACCCCGCCGGTCCAATCTCCACTCGCGACCGATCGCCGACTCCGGAGAAGTCGATGATCTACAGGTTAGGAGGAGCAGTGGAGGGTAGGGACCTGAACCATGCGGGTCCTTGGAATCAACGCGATCTTTCACGATCCGGCGGCCGCCCTCGTGGTCGACGGCCGCGTGGTGGCCGCCGCCGAAGAGGAGCGGTTCAGCCGCCGTAAGCACGGGAAGCGTCCCGTGCCGTTCTCCGCGTGGGAACTTCCGGAACTGTCCGCCGCGTGGTGCCTGGCCAGTGCCGGTGTCGACGTGGACGACCTCGACGCGGTCGCCTACTCGTTCGACCCGGGCCTCTGCCGACCAGCCGACAGCCTCGGGCTCGCCGACCCGTGGGACTGGCTGCGCGTCGAGTACGCCCAGCGCGCGCCGCAGTTCCTCGCCGCCGCCCTGCCCGGACTGGACCCGGCGAAGGTGCGGTTCGTCCCGCACCACGTGGCGCACGCCGCGTCGGCCGGGCTCGCCGCGCCGTCGGGCGGTGACGACACCGCCGTGCTCGTCCTCGACGGGCGCGGCGAGGTGGCCAGCCACCTGGCCGGCGTCTACTCCGACGGCCTGCTCAACCCGCTGTACGCGCAGGAGCTGCCGCACTCGCTGGGCCTGCTGTACGAGGACCTCACCCGGCACCTGGGCTTCCTGCACTCCAGCGACGAGTACAAGGTGATGGCTCTCGCCTCGTACGGGAAGCCGAGGCACCTGGGGCTGCTGCGCGACCTGATCCGGGTCACCTCCGAGGGCGGCTTCACCATTGACACAATCGACTGGGCGAGCATGGCCAAGGCGCGTACCGCCGACGGCGAGATGACCGAGGACCACGCCGACCTGGCCGCCAGCGTGCAGGCCCGGCTGGAGGAGGTCGTCATCGACCTGTCCCGCTGGCTGCACGACGCCTCCGGCGGTGCGTCGACGATCGCGCTGGCCGGCGGTGTCGCGCTGAACTGCGTGGCGAACGCGCGGCTCGCCGCCGAGGGCCCGTACCGGAACGTGTGGGTGCAGCCGGCTGCCGGCGACTCGGGCACGGCGCTCGGCGCCGCCCTGCACGTGGCCCGCGACCTGGGTGACCGGTCCACCCCGATGGGTGGTGCGGACCTGGGGCGCGGCTGGTCGGACGAGGAACTGGAGGCGGAGCTGCGCCGCGCCGCCCTGACGTACCACCGGCCCGACTCGATCGCCGCCGAGGCGGCCCGGGTGCTGGCCGACAACGGCATCGTCGCCTGGTTCCAGGGGCGCAGCGAGTACGGCCCGCGCGCCCTGGGACACCGGTCGCTGCTCGCCCACCCCGGCGACCCGGCCACCACGGCCCGGATGAACGACGTCAAGGGGCGGGAGCAGTTCCGCCCGATCGCCCCGATGGTCCGCGCCGACCGGTTCGCCGAGATCTTCGAGGGCGTCTACCCCAGCCCCTACATGCTCTTCGTGCACCGGGTGAAGGAGCAGTGGCGGGACCGCATCCCGGCGGTCACCCACGTCGACGGCACCGCCCGCGTGCAGACCGTGCACGACGACACCGAGCCGGTGGTCGCCGCCATGCTCGCCGAGTTCGAGCGGCTGACCGGCCTGCCGGTGGTGGTGAACACGTCGCTGAACACGGCGGGCCGGCCGATGGTGGACACGCCGCGCGAGGCGATGGAGCTGTTCGGGTCCGCGCCGGTGGAGCTGCTGGCGCTCGGCCCGTTCGCGGTGCGGCGGGGCGCGCTGGGCGGTGACCGGTGATCAGCGTGGTGGTGCCGACCCTCGGCCGACCCAGCCTCGCGGTGCTGCTCGACGCGCTCGCCGCGCAGGTCACCGACCTGCCCGACCCGGAGATCCTGCTGGTCGACGACCGCCGCGACTCCACCGGGGAGCTGGCGGTGCCGGGGGCGCTGGCCGCGTACACGAAGGTGCTGGTCGGGCCGGGTGCGGGCCCGGCGGCGGCCCGCAACGTCGGCTGGCGTGCGGCCCGCTCCCCCTGGGTCGTCTTCCTCGACGACGACGTGGTGCCCGACGGCGGCTGGGCCCGCCGGCTGGTCGCGGACCTCGCCGTGGGCGACCGCGTCGGCGGCGTGCAGGGCCGTGTCGGAGTGCCCCTGCCGACCGACCGCCGCCCCACCGACTGGGAACGCGGAACCGCCGGGCTCGCCGAGGGCGCCTGGATCACCGCCGACATGGCCTACCGCCGGACGGCGCTCGCCGAGGTCGGCGGGTTCGACGAGCGGTTCCCGCGCGCCTACCGGGAGGACGCCGAGTTGGCCCACCGGGTCCGGCTCGCCGGCTGGGGCCTGGTTCGGGGGCAGCGATCGGTCACCCATCCGGTACGCCCCGAGGACCGCTGGGTGAGCCTGCGCGTGCAGCGCGGCAACGCCGACGACGCGTTGCTGCGCCGGCTGTACGGGCCGGGGTACCGCACCGCCCTGGAACTGCCGCCCGGTCGACGGCGCCGGCACGTCGCGGTCACCGCCGCCGGCGCGCTCGCGCTGGCCGCCGTCGCGCTGCGTCCCCTGACCCGGCCGGCGGTCCGGCCGGCGCTGGGCGGCGTCGCGCTGGCCGGCGCGCTCGCCTGGGCGGCCGGCACGGCCGAGTTCGCGCGGGCCCGGATCGCGCCCGGTCCGCGCACCGCCGACGAGGTCGGCACGATGCTGGCGACCAGCGCGCTGATCCCGCCGCTCGCCGTCACCCACTGGGTACGCGGCTGGTGGCGCAGCCGTGCCGAGCGACCCGGGACGGGCCGCTGATGTTTGGCCCAACGCTTGCCTCGGGCAGCTGGTCCGGTATGGAGGTTTCGGGCCCGCGTCTC
>NZ_JBITMC010000016.1:0-141226 GCF_044465805.1 Micromonospora sp. NPDC049497
GCGTCGAGTTCATCCAGCAACACACCGCAGCCATCGATCACGGATCTCCCGGATCACCTCGCCCGAGCTGCCCCGAGTTACGAGACGTCCCTTAGGGTGTCAGCTCCGCCAAATGATGTTCATCTGAAGCCAGCGTCGGTAATCCTCGCCATCCCGTCTCTATGCGGCGTACGTCCTGGTCCTGGTGCTCGGCCTGCGCAGGGGCGAGATGTTGGGGCTCACCTGGGCCGACGTCGACCTCGACGCGGGGGAGTTGACCATCGACCGGCAGCTCCAGCGGGTCGGTGCCGAGCTGCTGCACCGGGAGACGAAGACGGCCGCCTCGGACGCCACCCTGCCGCTGCCGGACATCTGCACCGTCGCGCTCAACCGCCGCCGCGCCGCACAGACCGCCGCCCGGGACGCCGCCGGCCCGGCCTGGCAGCCCTCCGGCCTGATCTTCACCAGCCGGTACGGCCGGCCGGTCGAGCCACGCAACTTCAACCGCTTCTGGGACCGACGTTGCGACGCGGCTGGGGTTCGGCGAATCACCGTCCGAGACGCCCGGCGGACCTGCGCTTCACTCTTGGCCGACCTGGACGTGCACCCCCGGGTGGCGATGCAGATCCTCCGGCACGCGCAGTTCGCCATCACCATGGAGATCTACACGGTGGTGTCCTCGGCGGCCACCCTCGACGCCCTCAAGCGGCTCGGCAGCTCACTGGATCAGTAAGGGCGCTACTGCTGTACTTCGCTGCTGTACGGGCCAAGATCGCGGCTCCAAAGGCCACACGAAGGGCCACTGAACTGCGGAGAAGTGGGCCGCCAGGGACTCGAACCCTGAGTCCTTCTGGCGGAGTCTCGATCATCCGCAATCGGGCGGATCGGCTTGCTGACCTGGGCGAAGTCTTGCGTTGCCTTACAGCGATTGACAGTCCTTGCAGGCGTTATTTGTGCCCGCGTTGTGCCCGACGATCTTGACGGACATTGCCCGCCTGCCACCCCTGCATGGCAGGCGGGCACCTACTTGAAGACCCCGATGATCCCGGTCACGGTGCCGACGAGCCCACTGACAGTCGCGAGCTTTGCCGAGGCTCCGGTCCAGATCCCCTTGGTCTTCTCGCGCCAGCCGAGGGACCACCAGTCGCGCCCGAACTTCTGCCACTTGTGCTGTCGAAGGCGGCAACCCAGGACCAGGCCGCTTGAGTTGTTGCGGCAGAACTCAACGCCGCCACCACGCTTCCGATTGATCGCGCCGCAGTACACCGGCGCCTGAAAGAGGACGAAGATGATCAAGAGGCCAACGAGAACCGCATAGATGCCGGGACCGAACCCGGTACCGGCAAGGGACAGGAGGAGCACCGCCAGGACGCCGTAGCCCCAATATCTCCAGAGGTTCGACTTGCCGCGAGACGCCATGAGTGCGAAGAGTACCGATGTGAACGCAGGACGTGAAGATCCTGGCACCCTTGACTGCGGGTAAGAACTACTTCCGGCCGGCCCTACCGGTCAGCACGCATCCTGCTGGCGCTTGCCCGCGCTTGCCGCCTTCGGCCTGTACTCGACAATCCTTCCTGCGGCCCCTGCGAGGACACCACAGTGGAGCGGCCCTCGTCGGTACGCTCTCCGCTGCAGACAGGAGGAGGGAGCAAGTTGAAGATCTTCATCTCATGGAGCGGCGAGCAGAGCCGTCAGATTGCCCGAGCGTTACACCGGTGGCTCGGTGCCGTCGCCCAACATGTCGAACCCTGGGTATCAGACGAAGAAATACAAAGCGGTACAAGATGGAATGATACGCTTGCCCGCTCACTTGAAGACACAGACTTCGGCATCGTATGCGTAACCCGCGCAAACCAGTCAGCCCCGTGGCTGATGTTTGAGGCCGGCGCGCTCGCGAAACGCCTAGAACACGCCCGCGTCGTACCGTTGTGCTTAGACCTTGAGCCCTCGGATATCACCTCGCCGCTGCAAGTGTTTCAGGCACGAAGACTCGACCAAGATGGCATACGACGCCTCGTGTACGAACTGAGCGATCTTGCGGAGAACCCGAGATCGCGGGAGAGCATTGACGAGATCCTTAGCGGGATGTGGCCGATACTTGAAACTGCGATAGCGCAGGCAATGACCGCAACGACACCTCTTGGGGAGCCTCAGCGAACCTCGGAGGACATGCTTTCCGAGTTGGTGACAAGAGTGCGCAAAATCGAGCGTGACTCGGAGGAGCGGGACTCGACTCTCTCGGAGATGGCGAGCTTAAGACAGCACCTTGACGTCGTTCAACAGGCTCACTCCGAGGCAATCGCCATGGCCGAAACTGAACACATCGCTCGTCGTCAGGCCGAGAGGAAATTAGCAGAATTAACGGCTCGATTCGAAGAGGCACGGAGAGCTGTCGACCGAATCCGCCATGACCACGGAGCCGATAAGGTGCCGATGAGGCGAGAACCAGGTCCGAAATAGCGACTCGCATTTTCGGGCTTGATATAGCTCGCCATCGCGCCTACCCGCTCGATGTCGACCGTTAACCCCAAGCCATCCCAGAGCGCCCGAGCGCCCCGCCGGAGGCACTGCCTGTGTCTCGACCAACTTGGAGCCCCGGAACCGTCATCGATCATGACGGCCCGGGGCTTCTTCGTATGTCGCGCCGCCGGCGGGCTATCACCGTCGCGCTGGCGGCCGAAGGCCACAGGCGCGGCGGCGGGCCATCGGCCCGGCCCAGGTTCGGCGGCGCGAGCGGCCCGCGACGCGGGCCGCCTTGACCTCAGAACGCGGAAAGCTGCTGACCGACACCTACTGGTCCGAACTGTGGGCGGGCTGGCGTGAGGCCGCCGGGTGGCCGAAGGAAGGCACCTTCCACTCCCTGCGGCACTTCTTCGCCACCACGCTCATGAGCAACGGCGTCGAGCCTCAGGAGGTGCAGAAGGCACTCAGGCACGCCAACCTGCGGATCACGCTGGAGACCTACGTGCACTGGCTGCCGAAGAAGGACCGGCCACGCGGCCTGGTCGGCAGCCTCCTGCGACAGGCAGACGGCAAACCGCCGCGGCATCCCGACCAAGATCATGCCTGAGTTGTGCCCTGGTTGTGCCCGATGATCTTCGACCGAGATCTTCGCAGCTCAGAAGCGGTGAATGGTGGGCCGCCAGGGACTCGAACCCTGAACCTATGGATTAAAAGTCCACAGCTCTGCCATTGAGCTAGCGGCCCGCTGGGCCATCAGGTTACCCGATCACCCGCCTCCGGGTTGAGGTCCGCTGGGCTGGGCGAGTGAGGTGACGCCGTGAGGGCGCCCCGCCTCGGAGCAGAGCCCCGCTCGATCATCTGGGTGCCCGGCTGGACCGGGAACCTCGAGGGCCGGACCGCTGGCCCTTCGCCCCGGGCTCCTTTTGCCGGGTTGGCACCCGTGCGGGTGGTCGTCAGGTAGCTGCGCCGGATCGCCGACGCCTCCGACCCGGTGACCTGACCCTCTACCCGGTGGCCGGAGGGATCAGCGCGCACCGCATGCCCTGCAGATCGATGCATTGACATCAGAAGGCTACCCGTACGTAACATCTGCCCACCCTGAAAGACACCGACATACGGGCCACCCCCCGGCCGAACGGCCGCGTCCGTCGTCGGCGCCGTGCGCCAACGCCCCGTCAAGAAGGAATCCCCCCATGACCTCAGTTGTCCGGCGATGCCTGCTGGCCATCGCGGTCGCCGCCGCGACCCTCGCCGTTCCCGTCCCCGCCCAGGCGGCGTCGTACACGCCGTCGAGCGACCCGATCCTCTTCGTCCACGGTTGGAACAGCAGCGCCTCGACCTGGAACACGATGATCAGCCGGTTTCAGGCCAACGGCTGGCCCGCCAGCCACCTGCGCGCGTTCTCGTACAACACCAGTCAGTCGAACGCCACCACTGCGGAGATCGTCCGGCAGGAGGTCGAGACGCTGCTCGCCAACACCGGAGCCAGCAAGGTCGACATCGTCACCCACTCGATGGGCGGGCTCTCCTCCCGCTACTACCTGAAGAACATCGCGTCGACGAAGGTGGACCGCTGGGTGTCCCTCGGCGGCCCGAACCACGGCACCTCCTCAGCGAACACCTGCTTCAGCACCGCCTGCGTCGAGATGCGGATCGGCTCGACCTTCCTCGCCAACCTGAACGCCACCGACGAGACCCCGGGCACCCCCACCTACGGGACCTGGTGGTCCAGGTGCGACGGGGTCATCAACCCGACCGACAGCACGGTGCTGTCCGGGGCGAAGAACACCCGGACCGCCTGCATCGGGCACATGAGCCTGCAGACCGACGCCACCGTCTACGCCGGGGTACGCGACTTCGTGAACCCCTGATCCCCGTCGGTTGTGGCCACCGGCGCCGGTCCCGCGAACCGGCGCCGGTGGTCGTCGCCGGCCTCGACCGGCGGGCCCGGGGCCCGGGCCCGCCGGTCGCCCGGGTGCGCATCTGACGCGGGCAGGCATGGCCGCGCCGGCTCGGGGAACCGTTCGGGCATGAGGACGAGCAGTACCCCGGCCGTGGCGGCGTCGAGCGAGGAGACCGGGCCCGACGGCGTACGCGAACCCGGCGGCGAGGTGCACGCCTGGCTGCCCGGGCAGAACCAGACCGTGTGCGGGCTGCCGCTGAGCCGTACCCGGCTGCGCCGCTTCCCGCACGTGCGGTTCGACTACACGGGCACCGACGTGCTCACCGAGGCCGACCCGGTGGGCTGGATCTGTCCCCGCTGCCTCGCCGCGACGAGCGGGCGGCGTCCGGGGGAGAAGCGCTGGGTCCGGAACGCACCCCGACCGTGACGGCGGGCTTGGAGGACGCCTGACCGGGTACGGGTCGGGCATGCGGATCGTGGTCGTGGGAGCGAGCGGCAACGCCGGTACCGCCCTGTTGCGGCGGCTGCGCCGGGAACGGGGAGTCGACCTGGCCGGGGTGGCGCGGAGGCTGCCCGGCCCGGACGCCGGTGAGCCGTACGACCAGGTGGAGTGGCACTCCTGCGACATCGGTAAGCCCGGGGCGGCCGACCAGCTCACCGAGGTCTTCGCCGGGGCCGACGCGGTCGTGCACCTGGCCTGGCAGATCCAGCCCAGCCACGACCAGCGCGTACTGCACCGCACCAACGTCGGGGGCAGCCGCGCGGTGATCGACGCGGTGGTCCGGGCGAAGGTGCCCGCCCTGGTGTACGCGTCGTCGGTCGGCACGTACGCGCCCGGCCCGAAGGACCACCCGGTGAGCGAGCGGTGGCCGGCGACCGGGGTGCACGGCTCGTCGTACAGCCGGGACAAGGCCGAGGTGGAAGCGATGCTCGACCTCGCCGAGCGGGAGCACCCGGAGGTGCGGGTGGTACGGATGCGCCCTGGTCTGAACTTCCAGCGGGCGGCGGCCACCGAGATCACCCGGTACTTCCTCGGCCCGTTCGTGCCCGTGAAGCTGCTCCGCTTCGGCCGGATCCCGCTCGTGCCGACCAACCCGCGGCTGCGCATGCAGGCGGTGCACACCGACGACGTCGCCGACGCGTACGCCCGGGCGGTCCTGGGTGACGCACGCGGCGCCTTCAACCTGGCCGCGGACCCGGTGCTGACCCCGGAGCTGGTGGCCCGGCACTTCCACGGCTGGACGGTGCCGGTGGCCGGCCCGGTGCTGCGGACCGCCGCCGCGCTGACCTGGCACGCCCGGCTGCAGCCGATCGACGCCGGCTGGGTGCAGCTGGCCCTGAACGCGCCGCTGATGTCCAGCGAGCGGGCCGAGACCGAGCTGGGGTGGCAGCCGCGCGTGAACGCCCTGGCCGCGCTGAAGGAGCTGTTCGCCGGCATGGCGCACGGTGCCGACACCCCGACCCCGCCGATGGCCGGCGGCCTGCGGGCCACCACGCCCTTCCCGGGCCACGGCAACCCGTACTGAGGTCAGCGCAGCGTCGAGCCGGAGACGGTGGGGTTGCGGGCGCCGAGGAAGAAGATGCCGGGGTAGCCCCGGGTCTCGAACTGTCCGCTCGGGTTGCGCCGGAGCGTGGACCTCTCGATCGTCATCGTGCCGGTGCGGTTGTTGCTGACGAAGAAGACCGCGCCGCCGCCCTCGTTGGCGTCGTTGTTCTCGATGATCGTGCCGGCGAGCCGCACGGTGAACTCGTTGCCGTCGCAGTAGATCGCGCCGCCGCTGCCGCCGCCCGGCGTGCCGGCCTTCGCCGGGTTCGCGCCGGTGCCGATCGCCTCGTTGTCGCGCAGGACGCTGTTCAGCACCACCCAGGAGACACCGATGCTGCTCAACGCGCCGCCGTTGGAGCAGGAGCCGCCGGTGAAGGTGCTGTTCACGACGTACACCGGCTTGTTCTCGTACTGGCTCAGCACCCGCACGGCCGCGCCACCCAGGTCCGGGCCGATACGGTCGCAGCGGTTGCGGGCGAACGTCGAGTTGACCACCTTGAACCGGCCGCCCCGCACGAAGATCGCGCCACCGCCGCCGCCCTCGGCCTTCTCGCCGGTCGAGTTGCCCTCGACGAACGTCAGGTTCTGCACGGTGAGCTGCGGGTGGTCCTGGTTCTGGCAGTGCGAGGTGGTCCAGCCCTGCGCCCCGTCGCAGGTGTTCATGTAGAGGATCCGGCGCTGCCCCTGGCCGCTCAGCGTCACCCGGCCGCCGCCGTCCAGCACGACCTTCGGGCCGTTGGCGTTGCGGACCTTGGCGGTGGCCTTCATCGCGATGGTGACCGGTGCCGGTCCACAGTCGAAGGTGATGATGCCGCCGGCCGCCACGGCCTTGACGACCGCCTCGGAGGTGCAGCTCGCCGGGGTGCCGGTGCCGATGGTCCGGGTCGGCTTCGACGTCTCCACCGCGCGGGCCTCGGCCGGCACGGTGGCGCCGCCGTTCGGGTTGCCGGCCTTCGGTGCCGCGCCGACCGGGGGCTTCGGGCTGGCACTCCGGCCCGGCCCGCCGAGGCCGGCACGGGCCGCCGGGGCGTCCGTGGGGTCGGCCGTGGCCGGCGTGTCGGCGGCGCCGGACGTACGGGCGGCCGGTGCCGGTGCGGTGGTCGGCTCGGACGCGCCGCAGGCGGGCAGCGCCGTGACGGCGACGGTCAGGGCGGCCAGGACGGCGGCGGACTTCAGGTGCACCCGGTGATGGTAGGGGCCGGGTGGTCAGAAGTCGGCGAACAGGTACGGCAGGTGGCGCGGGAAGAGGCGCCGCAACTCCGCCCCCGCGTCGACCGGCACGTCGCCGAGCCCGCGCAGGGAGACCTCCACCGGGTCCAGCACCCCGTACGCCAGGGCGGACAGCCCGGCCGCGGTCAGTGTGGCGGCCGGCGGGGCGCCGGCGGTGGCGGCCGGCCCGGTCACCAGTTCCAGCATGCCGGTGGTGCCGTCCAGCAGGTACGAGCCGGCGAGCCAACGGTCACCGGTCAGCTCCACGCGCACCCGCCCCGGCCCGACGGGCAGGCCGGCCAGCGCGTCCATCGAGAGCAGCCGGGCCATGGGCGCCGAGGAACCGGGGCGGGCGACCCGGGCCTCCACGCGCACGTCGAGGTCGGTGAGCCACAGCTCCGGCAGCTCGTCGACCGGGAGCTGCACCCGGACCGTGGCGACCTGGTCGATGTGGCGGGCGAGGAACTGCAACAGCAGCGTCCGCGCGTACGGGTCGGTGACCAGCAGATCGTCGGCGACCAGCGTGCCGCCGTGGTCGTCGATCCGGTACGTCACGGCCCCGGTCACCGTGCCGCCGCAGCGCGCGGTCAGCAGCCAGCGCTCGTCCCGGTCGCGCAGGGCGACCGCCCGGTAGTCGGGGAAGAGCGCGAAGCCGTGCCGCTCGCGCAGGCAGCGCTCGGTGAACCCGCGCCAGGTCGGGTAGCCGGTGCCGATGCGCTCCCAGACCACCTCGCCCGGCAGCTCGGCCCGGAGCAGCGGGGCCAGGTCCGCGACGGGGAACGTGGCGGTACGTGCCATGGGCAGCCCGACGTAGCCGAAGCGCTCGTAGAACGACGGCCGGAACGGCCACAGCGCGGTCAGCGGGTGACCCTCGTCGCGCATCTCGTCGAGGAGTTGCCGCAGCAGGGTGCGGACGTGCCCCTGCCGGCGGGCGAGGGGGTGGGTGGCGACACCGGCGACGCCCGCCATCGTCTGCACCCGGCCGCGGAGGTTCTGCCGCATCGGGATCGCCGACGCGGCAGCCCGTGTCTCACCACCTTCCTGGACGACCAGGGTCCGGTTGCCCCCGTTGTAGGGCAGGTACGCGCGGAACTCGTCCGCCCGGGTCGCGCTGATCGGCGACGACTCGAAGGCGTACGCCTGGAGCGGGTAGCTGGTGGTGAGGCGTTCCTCGGCGTGCACCCGGCGGATGGTCATCCGTTCATCCCAACCCGGCCCGCCGTCGCCCGCAACCGGGTTGGGGCCCGTGCTCACCCGATGGGAAGGTGCCGCAGGTGCCGTCGGCGGATCAGACCTCGGTGACGTCCGAGACCACCACGGTGACGTTGTCCGGGGCGCCGGCCTGGTGGGCGAGCTTGACCAGTTGCTCGCCGCAGAGCTGCCGGTCGCCGTAGTGGGTCAGGGTCTGCCCGATCGCGTCGTGCTCGACGTAGTCGGAGAGCCCGTCGCTGCACAGCAGGAGCCGGTCCCCGGCCACGACGGTGAGCACCCCGACGGCGGGTGGCGCGTCCACTCCCTGCACCGCCCGGGTCACCAGGGACCGCTGGGGGTGGTGCCGAGCCTGCTCCGGCGACAGCGCGCCCTGGTCGACCAGCGCCTGGACGAAGGTGTCGTCCCGGGTGAGCTGGGTCAGCTCCCCGTCCCGCAGCAGGTAGCAGCGGGAGTCCCCGACCTGGGCCAGCACCAGCGTGTCCCCGGCGAGGAGGGCGGCGGTCAGCGTCGTGCCCATGCCCTCGCGGGCCGGGTCGACGGTGATGGCGGCCGAGATGCGCTGGTTGGCGGTGCTGACCACCGCGCGCAACGCGTCGGCGGCCTCGTCCGGGCCGGTCGGCGGGGTCAGCTCGTCCAGGATGCGGATGACGATCTCGCTGGCCACCTCCCCCGCGGGCAGCCCACCCATGCCGTCCGCGACCGCGACGAGACGGTCACCGGCGAGGGCGGAATCCTCGTTGTTGGTCCGGACCAGGCCGATGTCGTTGAGGATGGCCGAGCGGAGGATGAGCGTCATGG
This sequence comes from Micromonospora sp. NPDC049497, assembly GCF_044465805.1. Taxonomy (NCBI): domain Bacteria; kingdom Bacillati; phylum Actinomycetota; class Actinomycetes; order Micromonosporales; family Micromonosporaceae; genus Micromonospora; species Micromonospora sp. NPDC049497. The sequence continues at coordinate 9,111 of NZ_JBITMC010000016.1, forward strand.
GGACAAGCTTGCCAAGAACACCCCGCCCGCGTCTCTCCACACCACCGACCAGGTTGCCGAACAATGTCGTCCACTGTGCCGGACCCGTCGCGGACGGTCACCGTGGGTAGCGGATCAGCAGGCTGGCGTGAACGTCGTCGTCGCCCACGGCGGCGTACCGGTGCGGCACGTCCGAGGTCCAACGCAGGTGCTCACCGGCGGTGGCGGTCAGTGGCGCGTCGACCGGGCCGGCCCGCAGCACGCCGGCGAACACGGTGACATGTTCGGTGACGCCGGGTTGGTGCGCCGGGGAGAGCTGTCCCGGTCCCGGCGTGACCAGCATCCGGTACAGCTCGTACGTGGCGTCGGCGTCCTCGAAGACCTCCAGCAGCGTGGCGTGGACCGCCGCGCCGCGTACCGTCGGCTCCTCGGACGGGCCGGAGAGCACGGCGGCCAGCGGCACGCCGAGCTGCGCGGTGATCGCGTAGAGGGTCTCCAGCGTGGGGTTGCGGGTGCCGTTCTCCAGGCCCGAGAGGGTGGCCTTGCCGACGCCCGCGAGCCGCGCCAGCGCGGACAACGACAGGCCGCGGTCCTCGCGCAGGGCGCGTACCCGCCGCCCGACCGCGCCGGGTCCGCGCGGCGACGGCTCGGAGGCGTCGGTACGACGGCTTGGTGGCGGCTGCGGCACACGGCTATGGTGCTACACGACGGCCGTTCCGTAAACGGAACGGTGGCGTGGACCGGGGGAGACGGGATGGTCGGGCGTATCCAACCGTTGCTGGCCGGCGTGGTCACGGCGCTGGTCGGCTTCGCGAGTTCCTTCACCGTCGTGCTCGCCGGCCTCCGCGCCGTCGGCGCCACCGACGCGCAGGCGGCCTCCGGACTGCTGGCGCTCTGCGTGGCGTCCGGTGCCGTCGCCGTCTGGCTGGGCCTGCGGTACCGGCTGCCGATGAGCGTCGCCTGGTCCACCCCGGGTGCGGCGCTGCTGGTCGCCACCGGCGCGGTACCCGGCGGTTGGCCCGTCGCCGTCGGGGCGTTCCTCGTCGCCGGCCTGCTGATCGTCGCCGCCGGACTCGTGCCCCCGCTCGGCCGGGCGGTCGCGGCCATCCCGAAGCCCATCGCCGGGGCGATGCTCGCCGGTGTCCTGCTGCCGCTGTGCACCGCGCCGGTCCGGGCCCTCGTCGACGTGCCCCGGCTGGCCGTGCCCGTGGTGGTCGCCTGGCTGCTGCTGCACCGGTTCGCGCGGCGGTGGGCGGTGCCGGGTGCGCTCGCCGTCGCGGTGGTGGCCATCGCGGTGACCACCCCCGCCGGCGGCCTCCGCGACGTGGGACTGCGGCCGGCGTTCGCCCTGACCACCCCCGCCTGGGAGGCGTCCGCGCTGGTCGGCCTGGCGCTGCCGCTGTTCCTGGTCACCATGGCCGCGCAGAACGTGCCGGGGACGGCGGTGCTGGTCGGCTACGGCTACCGGCCGCCGTTCGGCGCCGCCCTGCGGGCCACCGGGCTGGCCAGCGTGCTCGCCGCACCCGCCGGTGGGCACGCGGTCAACCTGGCCGCGATCACCGCCGCGCTGGCCGCCGGACCGGACGCCCACCCGGACCCGGACCGCCGCTGGATCGCCTCGGTCACCGCCGGCCTCGGGCTCGCCCTGCTCGGCCTCGGTGCCGGGGTGGCCACCGCGCTGGTCGCGCTCGCCCCGCCCGTCCTGATCGAGGCGGTCGCCGGGCTGGCCCTGCTCGGCGCATTGGCCACCGCGCTCACCTCCGCGCTCGCCGAGCCCGACGCGCGCGAGGCCGCCGTGGTGACCTTCGTGGTCACCGCGTCCGGGGTGACCCTGCTCGGCGTCGGCGGGGCCTTCTGGGGCCTGGTCGCCGGCGGGCTGCTGCTCCTGCTCCTCCGCGGCCGCGCCACACCCGCGCCGCCCGCGCCGCCCGCGCCGGCGGCTGTGCCGGCCGCGCCCGCCGCGCCGCCTACGCCGCCTACGGCGGCTGTGCCGGGTGGGGATCACGCTCGAACAGGGAAGTAGTGGCCTCCCGGGCACGCGGAGGCCACTACTTCACGGATGTAGCGCGATCTTAGAGCCGTCACTCCTCGGCGGGGAGAGCGCTCAGGGGGACGTCGAGGTGGACCTGAGCGTTGTCCACGGCGGCGATGCGGTCGGCCGGCACGTAGACCGCGCCGGTGGGCACCAGCTCGGTGGAGACCTTCAGGTAGCCCCCGTGCAGCAGCCGGGCCGCCAGGTCGGCGGGTACGTCCGGTTCCCCCACGGCGGTCGACTCGATCAGCTCGTCCAGGCTGCTGCCCGGGTCGGCGGTCGGCGCCTGCACGGTCACCGCGTTCGGGTCACCCCGCTGCACGAGATCCACCGTGCCGATCCCGGCGCCGGTCGAGTCGACCACCGGCATGCCGGTGGTCACCCGGGAAACGGCGGTGTGCTGCTGGCTCATGTGGTCGCGGTTCCCGACCCGCCGCGTGCCTAAACGCCCGAGGGGTTCGACCAGCCGGACGGTGGGCGCGGGGACAGCTCACGCCACGTGTCGGTGCCCTGGAGCAACGCCCGGACCGTCTCCTCGGCCTCGTCCGCGCTGTCGTACTCGTAGAACTGGGACACGCCCTCCGAGCCGCCCGCCCGCTGCTCGACGTACCACCGGTCGGCGTCGGTGCGGAGGAACACGTCCCGCCGCGCCAGTCGTCCCCATTTCCCGTTCCACCAGTGCTTCCGCTGCTCCATGGCGGGGACTCTATCGAACACGCGTACGAAAAAGTGCGGCCCCCGCGGGATTCCCGCGAGGGCCGTTGTGCGTGTGCCGGGTTCAGTACTTCCTGGGCGGTTCCTGCCGGCCGAGCACGTCGTCCAGGGCGCCGCGCTGCTGACCAGGGGTGGAGTGGCCGGCGGCGACGAGCGCGTCCCGGATCTCGGTGAGCAGCTTGACCTCCTCGCTCGGCGCGGAGGGCGGCGGCTCCTCGCCGCGCTTGCGCCGCTCGGCCAGCCGGTTCATCGGGTAGATGACCAGGAAGTACAGCGCCAGAGCCGTGAGCAGGAACGCGATCAGCGCGTTCACGAAGGCCACCCAGTCGAACGGGATCTCCCGGAACTTCGGCGTGGACCCGCTGAGCCCGTTCTTGTTACCCGTGATCAGCACGATCATCACCCGGACCAGCGGTTCCAGGAACGACTTGGTGAGCTGGGTGACCACGCCGGTGAACGCGGCACCGATGACGACACCGACCGCCAGGTCGACGACGTTCCCGCGCATGATGAAGTCTTTGAAGCCCTTGAGCATCCGTACTCCCGAGGTGTCCGGTTTTCCGTCCGGCACAACCTATGCCCTGGGAGAGGGCTCTAGAAAAGCGCCGGCCTCGATCGCCGCGCGCTCCGGATCGCCGGCCCGGATCGCGTCCACCAGCCGGGAGTGGTCGACGTGGCGCTCGGGCTCCAGCGCGCCGCCCATGGCCTGCGCCACCGTGCTGCGCAGGGCGGTGCCGACCGAGGCGTACAGGTCGGCGAGCATGCCGTTGTGCGCGGCGGCGACCACCGCCGTGTGCAGCGCGGCGTCGGCCTCGACGAACTCGTCGACCCGGCCTCCGCGCCACGCGGCCTCCCGGTCGGCGAGCGCCGCGTCGAGCGCCGCCAGGTCCTCGGCCGTACGCCGCAGCGCGGCCAGTCGGGCGGCCTCCACCTCGAAGGCGCGCCGCACCTCGACGACCTCGGTCATCCGGTCGTCGGTGAGCCGGCGGGCCACCACGGGGGCCAGCTCGTCGGTCGACACCACGTACGTCCCGGAGCCCTGCCGGCACTCCAGCACCCCGGCGTGCACGAGGGCGCGGACCGCCTCGCGGACGGTGTTGCGGCCCACGCCGAGGGCGGCGACCAGTTGCGGCTCGGTGGGGATGCGCCCACCCACCGGCCACTCGCCGCCGAGGATCCGCTGCCGGAGCTGGGCGATCGTCTCCCGCACCCGCTGCCCACGCGGGGGCACGGGTGCGGAATCAGTCGTCGGTGGCACTGGTTACAACCCCTGCCGGAAATTCATCCCATGATTGTAGGTTCGACTCCATGACCCCGCCACCACCCACCGGAACCGCCACCCCCACCGTGCCTGACGGGCAGATTCAGGGAAAGAGTGGCCATCGGCGTCCGAATGGCCACTCTTTCCCTGAAACTGCGGGCGCGGGCGCGGGTGCGGGTGCGGGCGCGGGTGCGGGTGCGGGCGCGGGTGCGGGCGCGGGTGCGGGTGCGTTGCTGGTGCTGGTCGGGATGCTGTTGGTGGCGGTGAACCTGCGGGCCGCGGTGACCAGCCTCGGTGCCCTGCTCGACGAGGTGCGGGGCGGTCTCGGGCTCTCCGCGACGATGGCCGGGTTCGTCACCACGCTGCCCACCATCGCGTTCGCCGGGCTGGGCGCGCTCACCCCGTGGCTGGTCCGCCGGTTCGCGCCGGCCCGGGTGCTGGTGGTCGCCATGCTCGCCCTGGCCGTCGGGCAGGTGCTGCGGGTCCTCACCGACTCCCCGCTCGTCTTCGTGCTCACCAGCGCGCTGGCGCTCGCCGGTATCGCGGTGGCGAACATCCTGCTGCCGATGCTGGTCAAGCAGCACTTCCCGCACCGCACCGGGCTCGTCACCGGGGCGTACACGATGGCACTGACCGTGGGCACGACGGTGGCCGCCGCCTCGGCCGTGCCGATCGCCCACGCCTTCGGGTCCTGGCGGGCCGGGCTCGGGGTCTGGGCCGGGCTGGCCGCGGTGGCCGTACTCCCGTGGGTGCCGCTGGCGCTCCGGGCCCGGGCCGCGGCGCGGCGGGCGCCCCGGACGGCCGCCGCCACTCCGCGGGCGCGGATCCGACCCGGGCGGACCCGGCTCGGCTGGGCCATGGCGGTGTACTTCGGCGCGCAGTCGCTCAGCGGGTACGCGATCATGGGCTGGTTGGCCCAGCTCTTCCGGGACGCCGGCTACCGGCCCGAGACGGCCGGTCTGCTGCTCGCCGGGGTGACCGCGCTCGGCGTGCCGATCGCGCTGCTCATGCCGACGCTGGCCGGCCGGCTGCGCACGCTGCGTCCGCTGGTGCTCGGGCTCACCACCGCGTCCACCCTCGCCTACCTGGGCCTGGCGCTGGCGCCCCACGACGGCGCGCTGCTCTGGGTGGCCCTGCTGGCGGTCGGACAGGGCGCGTTCCCGCTGATCCTCACCACCATCGGACTGCGCGCCCGCACGGCGGACGGGACCGTCGCGCTGTCGGCGTTCGCGCAGAGCACCGGGTACGTCATCGCGGCCCTCGGGCCGCTGCTGGTCGGGGTGCTCTACGAGGCGACCGGAGGCTGGACCGCGCCGATCGGGTTCCTGCTGGTGGCCCTGGCGGTGCAGACCGGAGCGGGCATGGTCATCGCCCGCCCCCGGTACATCGAGGACGGGCGGTGAGGGGGGAGATCAGGAAGAGGCCGGTGTGGGTTCACCCGCGACGGCCTGCTCGACCGTCGGGTAGGTGTGCAGCACCTCGACCAGGCCGCTGACCTCCAGGATGCGCAGCACCCCACGCTGGGGTGCGGCCAGCCGCACCACGCCCCCGGCCTCGTCGCAGCTGTTCTTGGCGCGGACGAAGACGGACAGGCCGGTCGAGTCGCAGAACGAGACGTCCGCCAGGTCGAAGACCAGCCGACTCCGACCCTTGTCCAGCAGGTCGGTGATCTGGTCCTGCAACTGCGGTGCGGTCGCCATGTCCAGCTCGCCTGCGACCGACACGACGACGACGTCGCCGCGCTGTTCCGTGTGCACCGTCAAGGACATTCGCCAGACCTCCAAGTTATCGGTGAAACGGTATCCCACGATGGAGGTGGTACGCAGAACGGGAGGTGGTATCCGGTGTGCGTCATCATTCCTTTGCCACGTGGCAAGTAGTTCTCCGGCACCCGGTGATAGAGTCCGCCCGGTTCCAGGTCGAGGGGGTCTGACATGGCGCTGAGCGCCGATGAGAGCGGTCGACTGGCGGCCTTGCTGACCAGCCACACGGACCGGGTCCTGTCCCGGTGGACCGAGATTGCCGGGGCGTCCCTGCGGGGACGTCTCAGCCAGGCGGAACTCCGCCGCCAGGTGGAGGACCTGCACCGCGGCATGGTCACCACCGCCGAGCAGGGCCTGCTGCACCTCGACGGTGAGAATGCCGGCGAGCTGCGCGCGGTCCTCGCCGACCTGTCGCGGGGCCGCGCCCGGCAGGGCTTCTCCGCCACCGAGACCGCCACCAGCGTCTTCGCCCTCAAGGACGTGCTGCTGGAGCTGATGGAGGCGGACAGCGGGGTGGGCACCCTGCGCGACTACGTCGCCTACTCCAGCTTCGTCGACCAGATGGGCCTCTTCACCTTCGAGACCTACGTCCGGACCCGGGAGAGCCTCATCGCCGACCAGGCGGAGCAGCTTCTCGAACTCTCCACCCCGGTCGTGAAGCTCTGGGAGGGCGTGGTCGCCGTCCCCCTGGTCGGCACCCTCGACTCGGCCCGCGCCCAGGTCGTGATGGAGCGGCTGCTGCAGACCCTCGTCGACACCAGCTCCCCGTACGCGATCATCGACATCACCGGCGTGCCGGCGGTCGACACCCAGGTCGCCCAGCACATCCTCAAGACCGTCGTGGCCGCCCGGCTGATGGGCGCCGACTGCATCATCTCCGGCATCCGGCCGCAGATCGCGCAGACGATCGTGGCCCTCGGCATCGAGTTCGGCGACATCGCCACCAAGGCCAGCCTCGCCGACGCCCTGCGGCAAGTCCTCCGCCTCACCGGCGTGGAGACCGCCCGCCGCACGACGCGCCGGGAGCGCTGATGGACCGGGTGCCGATCCTCAAGATCGGCGACATCCTGCTCGTCTCCATCCAGGTCGACATGTCCGACCAGACCGCTCTCCAGCTCCAGGAGGACCTGGCCGAGCGGATCGTCGACACCGGCTGCCACGGCGTCATCATCGACATCACCGCCCTGGACATCGTCGACTCGTTCGTCGGCCGGATGCTCTCCACCATCGCGTCCATCTCCAAGGTGCTGGACGCCGAGACGGTGGTCGTCGGCATGCGCCCCGCCGTCGCCATCACGCTGGTCGAGCTGGGCCTGTCGCTCAACGGCATCCGTACCGCGCTGAACGTCGAGCGGGGCATGGAACTCATCGCGGCGGCCCGCGCCGACGAGCACGAGGAGCTCGACGACGAACCGGACGCCGAGACGGCGACGCCGTGACCACCGGCGTCGACCTGGGCCAGCCGCAGGCGCAGGCGATCCGCAGCGACGAGGACGTGGTGCGGGTCCGGCAGCTGGTGCGTACCGTCGCGGTCGCCGTCCGGCTCTCCCTCGTCGACCAGACCAAGCTGGTCACCGCGGCGAGCGAACTGGCCCGCAACACCCTGGTGTACGGCGGGGGTGGCACCGTCGAGGTGACCACCGTCGACAACGGGCGGCGGCGCGGCGTACGGATCGTCTTCGCCGACTCCGGCCCCGGCATCGTCGACCTGGACCTGGCCCTGACCGACGGCTACACCACCGGCGGAGGGCTCGGCCTCGGGCTCAGCGGCGCCCGCCGGCTCGTCGACGAGTTCGACATCTGGACCGTAGTGGGTGAGGGAACCCGCATCACGGTCACCAAGTGGTCCCGATGAACACCGACCCGGTCCCGGACCGCGGAATCTGGTTCCGCGTCGAGGCCGGCAGCACGGCCAGCGCCGTCCGCCGCGCCGCCGAGCGGCTCGGCGCCCAGCTCGGGCTCGGCGACGCCCGCACCGCCGACCTGGCGATCGTCGCCGCCGAACTCACCAGCAACCTGGTCAAGCACGCCGATGACGGCGTGCTGCTGCTCCGCCCGGTCCGCCGGGAGGCGGAGGCCGGGGTGGAACTGGTCGCCATCGACTCGGGCCCGGGGATGGCCGACCTGACCGTCTCCTCCCGCGACGGGCACTCCACCACCGGCACACTCGGCATCGGCCTCGGGGCGATCACCCGCCAGGCCAGCTGGTTCGACGGGTACTCCCGGCCGGGGAAGGGCACCGTCCTCGCCGTCCAGGTCTGGCCGCGGGCCGCCCCCGAGCAGTCGTGGGTCGGCGCGCTGACCCGGCCGATCACCGGGGAGACGGTCAGCGGGGACGGCTACGCCTGGCGGACCGCCGAGGGGCGGCGACAGCTGCTGGTCTGCGACGGCCTCGGGCACGGCTCGCTCGCCGCCGCCGCCACCGACGCCGCCCTGGACGCGTTCCGGCGGGCGCCGGCCGCGTCCCCGGCCACCGTGGTCGGGCACCTGCACCGGGCCATGTCGCACACGCGCGGCGCGGCGCTCGCCGTCGCCGAGCCCGACCCGGCCACCGGCCTGCTGCGCTACGCCGGCGTCGGCAACATCTCCGGCGCGGTCGTCGACCGCGAGGGCCGCCGCAAGGGCCTGGTGTCGCTGCCCGGCATCGCCGGGCACCAGCGGCCGTCGGTACGCGAGTACGACTACCCCTTCGGCTCGGACGCCCTCCTCGTCATGCACAGTGACGGGGTGGTCGACCGCTGGCAACTCGACGAGTACCCGGGCCTGACCGACCGGTCCCCCCTGGTCGTGGCCGCGACCCTGCTGCGCGACGCCGGCCTCCGCCGCGACGATGCCTGCGTCCTGGTCGCCCGGGCGGCGTCATGACCACGTCCGCGATGCCGCTGCTGGCGATGGCGTTGCGGGTCGAGCACGACATCTTCGTGGTCCGGCAGCGCGGCCGGGAGGTGGCCGCCGCCGTCGGGCTGGAACACCAGGACCAGGTCCGCATCGCGACCGCGCTCAGCGAGGTCGCCCGGGACCTGCTGCGCGCCGTCGGCGGGGCGGACGTGACGTTCGCGGTGACCGCCGACGCCGATGACGGTAGGCAGCACCTCCGGATCGACCTCGCCCCGGTCGGTCCCCTTCCGGGGGGACGGTACGAGCCGCAGTCCGGGGCGGTGGCACGACTCGTGGACAGGCTGGACATGGTGGTGGGGAAGGGGGATACGGTCGTGAGGATGTCCCGACGTGTCCCGGTCACCGCGCAGGCGCTGACCCCGGAGCGTCTCGCCGAGCTGCGTGCCGCCCTCGGGGAGAGCGCGCCGGGCAGCGCCCTCGACGAGCTGACCGCCCAGAACCAGCAGCTCATCGCCGCCCTCGACGAGGTACGCAGCCAGCGCGACGAGCTGGCCGTGCTGAACGAGGAGCTGGCCGAGACCAACCGGGGCGTCATGGCGCTCTACAACCAGCTCACCGAGGAGCTGGAGGAGACCAACCGCGGTGTGGTCGCCCTCTACGGCGAGCTGGACGAGAAGTCCGCCCAGCTCCGCGCGGCCAGCGAGTCCAAGAGCCGGTTCCTCGCCAACGTCAGCCACGAGCTGCGGGCCCCGGTCACCGCGATCATCGGGCTGGGCCGCCTGCTCGCCGACTCCTCCTCCGACCCGCTCACCGCCGAGCAGGCCCGCCAGGTCGGGCTGATCCGCTCCTCGGCGGCCGACCTGCTCGCGCTGGTCAACGAACTGCTCGACCTGGCGAAGGCCGAGTCCGGGCGGATCGAGCCGGACTGGACCGAGGTGGACCTGCGGCCCGTCTTCGGGCAGTTGCGGGGCACCCTGCGCGCGTTGGCCACCCGGCCCGAGGTGGAGCTGGTGGTGGAGGAGCCGCCGGCGCCGGCCGTCCTGCGTACCGACGAGGTGCTGCTCGCCCAGGTGCTGCGCAACCTGCTGCACAACGGGTTGAAGTTCACCGAGCGCGGCGAGGTCCGGCTGCGGGCGGAGCGCCGGGGCGACCGGTGGCAGCTCACCGTCTCCGACACCGGCCCCGGCATCCCGGCGGAGCTGCACGAGCGGATCTTCGAGGAGTTCTACCAGGTCCCCGGCAAGACCCGGGTCGGCGGCACCGGCCTCGGCCTGCCGTACGCGCGACGGCTGGTGACGCTGCTCGGCGGCACCCTCGACCTGGCCAGCGAGCCCGGCCGGGGCAGCACGTTCACCGTCTCCCTGCCCGTGGACGGAGCCTGACCGTGGAGGGCGGTCGGGCGACCGTGCTCGTGGTCGACGACAGTCGCACCAAGCGCTACCTGCTGGTCAGCTGGCTCTCCCGGGCCGGCTTCACGGTGCTGGAGGCGGAGACCGGCGGCGAGGCGCTGGCCCGGGTCGGTGTGGATCCGATCGACCTGGTGGTCCTCGACGTCCGGCTGCCCGACCTCAGCGGGTTCGAGGTCTGCGAGCGGATCAAGACGGCCCACCCGGCGATGCCGGTCATCCACGTGTCGGCGCACGCGGTGGACGTGGTGGACCGGGCGCAGGGGCTGACCCGGGGCGCGGACGCGTACCTCGCGGAGCCGATCGAGCCCGAGGAACTCGTGGCCACCGCATCGGCGGTGCTGCGGTACTACCGCGCCCGACAGCGCGCCGAACTGCTCGTCGAGCGGCTCACCGGGCTCGCCGACACCACCGTGGCGGTGCACGCGGCACCAAGCTTCGCCCGGCTGCTGGAGGGGGCGGCCGAAGGGGCGGCGAAGATCTTCAAGTGCCCCGCCGCCGTGGTGGCCGAGACCTTCGACGGCGACTGCATCGCGGGTGTGACCGCCGGCCCGGACACGCCGGCCAGGATCGTCCCGTGGGTCGTCGACGACACCGGGGTGCCCACCGGGTCGACGGTCCGCGTGCAGGATCCGGCCGCCTGGGGCCTGGTCGACTGGCCGGCCGACGACACGGTGACCGTCGCCGCCGCCCGGCTGCGCGAGGACCGCGCACCGCTGTACGTCGTCGTACCCACCCACACCCAGACCGACCGCAACCCGGTGCTGGTGCAGCTCGCCCAGGCGGTCGCGGCGGCGGTGGAGGCGCAGCGCTCCTTCGACGAGGAGCACCGGATCGCGGTCACCCTCCAGCGCAGCCTGCTGCCCCGCCGGATCCCCACCGTCGCCGGGCTGGACCTGGCGGTGCGCTACGAGCCGGCCAGCGCCCAGACCGAGGTGGGCGGGGACTTCTACGAGCTGGTGATGCTCGACGGGCACCTGCTGCTGGCGATCGGCGACGTGGCCGGCCACTCGCTGCACGCGGCGACCGTCATGGCCGAGCTGCGGCACGCGGTGCGCGCGTACGCGGTGGAGGGGCACCAGCCGGGCGAGATCCTGCACCGGGTGAACGAGCTGATGCGGACACTGCTCCCCACCGAGCTGGCCACCATCTGCGTCCTGCTGGTGCACCCGCCCAGCGGTCGGGTGCGGATGGCCAGCGCCGGCCACCTGCCGCCGGCGCTCAGCCTGGACGGCAAGGTGGAGTTCGTGCAGCAGTCCGCCCCACTGCTCGGGGTCCGCGCCCCGCGCCCGCCGGACCTGGAGTTCGTGCTGCCGCCCGGAGCGACGCTGGTCTTCTACACCGACGGGCTGATCGAGCGGCGGGACACCACCATCGACGACGGGCTGTCCGCCCTGGCGGCCGTCGCCGCCCGGGTCGACCAGGACCTGGACCGGTTCTGCGAGCGCCTGCTGGTCGAGCTGGCCCCGCCCGAGATCCAGGACGACGTCGCCGTGGTCGCCCTCCGCCGCCGCTGACCTGTAAGGAAGGGCCCCTTCTTAACGCCTGGCGTTGTAGAAGGGGCCCTTTTTAACACGTCAGCCGGCCGTGCGGGCGTACGCGGCGGGGGAGACGCCGGCGGCGGCCGTGAAGTCGCGGACCAGGTGGGCCTGGTCGCTGTAGCCGAGGTCGGCGGCGAGCGTGGCCCAGTCCGGCGGCCCGTCGGCGGCCCGCTCGATCGCCTCGTGCAGCCGGTACCGACGGATCACCCACTTCGGGCCGACCCCCACGTGCGTCAGGAAGAGGCGTTGCAGCCGCCGGGTGGACAGGCCGTACCGGCGGGCGAAGTCGTCGACCCGCAGCACGGTCCGGTCGGTGCGGATCGCCTCGACCAGCGCGACCACCTCGTCGTCGACCGGGTCCGCCGACGGTCCCCAGCTCGTCAGCAGGGCGTCCAGGGCACGGCAGCGCGCGGTGTCCGTACCGTCGCAGGTGCCGGCCACCGGCGGCGGGCCGGCGTCCGCCGCCGCGACGCCGGCACCGGCGGACGCTGCGGCCGTGGCCGGCGGCCAGCGGCCGGCGAGCGCCGCGAACGGCAGCCGCCGGCCGGCCAGCTCGGCCACGGACCCGGCCAGAACGGCCGGAAGCCGCCCGGCCGGAACTGCACCCCGCTCACCGTGCCGACGCCGGCCAGGGTGACGGAGGAGAGTTCCAGGCCGACGCCGGCCACCTCGGCCCGCACCGGACCGTCACCGTCGCGCTCGAAAACCACGTTGACCGCCGGATGCGGTACGACGTGCTGCGTGAACGGTTCGCTCAGGTCCCAGTCGACCAGCCAGTAGTGCTCCACGTGCCGGCGCAGCACCGCCGCGGGCAGGTGTCGGCGGAAGCGGACGCGGCGGCGCAGCCGGGCCGGGTCGAGGATGCCCCGGTTGTCCGTGCGTGGCTGTCGCATTTCTTCAAGACCGCCTTCATACGCCGGCCCTATGGCCACACACACCAGCCATCTGATGGCGGCCGCGGCCCCGCGTACCGTCGCCGTGGTCCGCGGCATCGCCGACGACCAGCTCGACCTGCCGACGCCCTGCCGGGACTTCGCGGTACGCGACCTGCTGAACCACCTGTACGAGGTGGTGGTCAACTTCCAAGAGTTGGCGGCGAGGCGGCCCGTCGAGTGGGCGGAGAAGCCCGACCACCTCGTCGACGGCTGGCGGGACCGGTTCGAGGTCGAGATCCGTCGTCTCGTGGACCCTGGTCCGACCCGGCCGCTCTGGAGGGCCGGGACCCGGTCTGGTCCCCGACCGCCGGCTGAAGCCCCCCTTTGCCGCGTAACGCGGCGCCGACGGGCGGCGCTGTTGGAACCGGGGGCCCGGCCGACGGGTCCACGCCGGCCCGTGTCCGGCGCGCGCATGGCAGCGGGAGTTTCAGCAGATGCACAACGAGCCGGGCGGACCGCCGCCGGTATTCGTCGACGGGACGGGGCAGCGACGTCGGCTGACCGTCATCGCCGGGACCGCGATGGGCTTCGGTCTGCTCGTCAGCCTCGGCCTGATCGCCGCCGGCCTCTTCATGGACTCGTCTGTTTCGCTGCCCGGCTGGTCGGAGAACCGGGCGCCGATCGAGGCCGAGGTGGACGACGGCGGTGAGCTCGGCGGAGGGTCCCCGGCGGTCCAGAGCCCCGCACCGGTGACCAGCACCGCGGTGCCGTTGCCCACGTCCAGCCGCAGCGCCGCCACGACCGCCACCACCGCACCCCCGGGCACCCCCGCCGCCGGCCAGCCGACCTCGTCCGAGCCTCCCGGTCAGGGCGACGACCGGCGCAGCACCGCGAAGCCGAGCCGGTCCCCCGGCAAACCTCGGTGACGGTGGCGCGCCACATCGCGCGGCGGGATCCTCGGGCGCACTGGGTCCTGCTCGTGCTCGCGCTGTTCCTGCTGCTCGCGGCGCTCAGCCTGAACGGGCTGGTGTCCGGGTTGGGCGGCGGCTCGGGTCAGCGGCACGACGCCGACGCCGCGGCCACCGGAGTGCCACGACAGGTGAACACCGGCGGGCCCGTGCTGCGGCTGGACCGGGACGAACCGGTGAGCCGCGCCGTGCCGGACCGGACCATCGCCCTCACCTTCGACGACGGACCCGACCCCGAGTGGACGCCGCAGGTCCTCGACGTGCTGCGCCGGCACGGCGCCCGCGCCACCTTCTTCGTGGTCGGCTCCCGCGTCAACGAGAATCCCGAGCTGACGCGGCGGATCCTCGCCGAGGGACACGAACTCGGCTCGCACACCTACACCCACGCCGACCTGGGCACCGCCCCGGCGTGGCGCCGCGACGTGGAGCTGTCGCTCACCCGCAAGGCGATCGCCGGAGCCACCGGGTGGGAGGTCACCCTGCTGCGTCCGCCGTACTCGTCCCGGCCCGGCGAGCTGACCGGCACCCAGTACGCGGCGCTGGTCGCCGCCGCCGGCACCGGCCACGTCACCGTACTGAGCGACCTGGACACCAAGGACTGGCAGCGGCCGGGAGTGGACGCCATCGTCAAGGCCGCCACCCCGGCCCGGGGGCGGGGCGCCGTGGTCCTCCTGCACGACGGCGGCGGTGACCGGTCCGAGACGGTCGCCGCGCTGGACCGGATGCTGCCCGACCTCACCCGGCAGGGCTACCGGTTCACCACCGTCTCCGAGGGCGTGGACGCCCCGGCGTCCATGGTGAAGGCGAGCGTGGGCAGCCGGGCCAGCGGCACCGCCCTGCGCTGGACCCAGACCGGCGCCCGCTGGACCGCCGGCGGGATGGACCTGCTGCTCGGGATCGCGCTGGTGCTCGGCGTGGCCCGGCTGGCCGTCCAGGTGGTGTGCGCCCAACGGCACGTCCGCCGGGTTCGCCGGCCGGGCCCCCCACGACCGGCGGTCGGCGAACCGGTGTCGGTGATCGTGCCCGCGTACAACGAGGCGGCCAACATCGCCGCGACCGTCCGCTCCCTGGTGGCCAGCGCGTACCCGGCGCTGGAGGTCATCGTGGTGGACGACGGCTCCTCCGACGGCACCGCCGACATCGTGGAACGGATGCGGCTGCGCGGCGTGCGGGTGATCCGGCAGGCGAACGCCGGCAAGCCGGCCGCCCTGAACACCGGCATCCGGGCCGCCCGGGCGAACCTGCTGGTGCTCGTCGACGGCGACACCGTCTTCCAGCCGGACACCGTGCACCGGCTGGTCCAGGGCTTCGCCGACCCGACCGTGGGCGCGATCTCCGGCAACACGAAGGTCGCCAACCGGCGCCGGCTGCTCGGCCGTTGGCAGCACCTGGAGTACGTCATCGGCTTCAACCTGGACCGCCGGATGTACGACGTGCTGGAGTGCATGCCGACCATCCCGGGCGCGATCGGCGCGTTCCGCCGGGAGGTGCTGCTCGCCGTCGGCGGGGTGCCCTCCGACACCCTCGCCGAGGACACCGACCTGACGATGAAGGTGCTGCGGGCCGGCTGGCGGGTGGTGTACGAGGAGTCGGCGATCGCCTGGACCGAGGCTCCGTCGACGCTGCGCCAGCTGTGGCGGCAGCGGTACCGCTGGTGCTACGGCACGATGCAGGCGATGTGGAAGCACCGGCACGCGCTGCGCGAGCCGGGCGCCGGCGGCAAGCTCGGCCGGCGGGGGCTGCCGTACCTGACGGTTTTCCAGATCGTCCTGCCGCTGGCAGCCCCGGCGGTGGACGTCTACGCCGTGTACGGGCTGCTCTTCCTGCCCTGGTCGAACCTCGTGCTGGCGTGGGCCGGTCTGCTGCTGCTCCAGGGGCTGACCGCCGCGTACGCGCTGCGCCTGGACCGGGAACGGTACGGCCCCCTGTGGAGCCTGCCGTTCCAGCAGCTCGTCTACCGCCAGTTGATGTACCTGGTGGTGGTGCAGTCGGTGGTCACCGCGCTGGTCGGGAACCGGCTGCGCTGGCAGCGGATGGTGCGTACCGGCGAGGCCGCCGCCCTGATCGGCGTGCAAGGAAGGGCACCTTATTAACGCCTGGGGTAGAGGAAGGGCCCCTTCTTAACGCCTGCCGGCGATCAGTTCGCGTGATCAGTTCGCGGTGAAGAGGCCGCCGGCCACCGCGAGGAGCGTCCCGGCCGCGGCGGAGCAGCAGCACACCAGCAGGGCCGCGACCACCGCGAGGATCGCCCAGACGCGCCGGTCGCCCGCCGCGGCCCGCAGGCTCGACCGGGGTACGTCCGCCGTCCGGTCCTCGTCGCCGTCCCCCGCCACCCGGGCAGTCTAGGTGACCCCGGCCCGGCCGACGACGGTGTTCTGTGGGTGGCGGAGGGCCGGAACGCGCAGCTGTTAAGAAGGGGCCCTTCCTCTACCGCAGGCGTTAACAAGGGGCCC
Organism: Micromonospora sp. NPDC049497; assembly: GCF_044465805.1. NCBI lineage: Bacteria > Bacillati > Actinomycetota > Actinomycetes > Micromonosporales > Micromonosporaceae > Micromonospora > Micromonospora sp. NPDC049497. The sequence goes on from NZ_JBITMC010000016.1 coordinate 24,941, forward strand.
TTCCTTCCCCCGGTGGGGGCGCCGGGGCGGGCAGGATGGGGCAATGGAGCTGGTCTCGATCGCCGACGTCCGTGCCGCCGCCGTCGACATCGCGGGCACCGTCCTGCGTACGCCGCTGCTGCGGACCGGGTGGGACGCGGACCTGTGGCTCAAGCCGGAGAGCCTGCAGCCGGTGGGGTCGTTCAAGCTGCGCGGCGCGACCCACGCGGTCGCCCGGCTGACCCCGGCGGAGCGGGCGCGCGGTGTGGTCACGCACTCGTCGGGCAACCACGGCCTGGCGCTGGCGTACGCGGCCCGGGCGGCCGGCGTGCCGTGCCGGATCGTGGTGCCCGAGGGTGCCCCGGCGGTGAAGGTCGACCGGATCCGCGCGCTCGGCGTGGAGGTGCTGCTCGTGCCGCCGCCGCGACGTGTCCCGGAGGCGGAACGGATCGCGGCGACGACCGGTGCGGTGCTGGTGCCGCCGTTCGACGACCGGCGCATCGTGGCCGGGCAGGGCACGATCGGGTTGGAGATCATCGAGGACCTGCCCGACGTGGACGTGGTGCTGGTGCCGGTGGGCGGCGGCGGGCTCTCCTCCGGCATCGCCACCGCGGTCCGGGCGCTGCGGCCGGAGGCGACGGTGATCGGCGTGGAGCCGGAGTTGGCCGCCGACGCCCGGGACTCGCTCGCCGCCGGATCGGTGGTGGTGTGGGGTGAGGAGCGGACCTACCGGACGATGGCCGACGGGCTGCGCCTGCCGCCGTCCGAGCTGACCCTCGCCCACCTGCGCAAGCGTCTCGACGGCATCGTCACGGTCACCGAGGAGGAGATCCGCGCCGCGATGGGCCGGCTCGTCCGCGACGCCCGGCTGGTCGTCGAGCCGAGCGCCGCGGTGGCGGTGGCCGCCCGGCTGTTCCGCGCCGCCGAGATTCCCACCGGGCGTACGGTCGCGGTGGTCACCGGCGGCAACGTCGACCCGGCGGTGCTGGCGTCGGTGCTGGTGCCGTGAGGGTAGGGACGGGCCCTCGTGCCGGACGAGGGCCCGTCCGTGCGCGGCTCCTTGACAGCCACTATTCGCCGAGTGAATAGTGGGCGCGTGTCCACCCCGCACGTGCTGCTCGGGCTGCTCGCGGCTGGTACCAGGCACGGCTACGAGCTGAAACGCGCCCACGACGAGCGCCTGCCCAGGGCCCGTCCGCTGGCGTTCGGGCAGGTCTACGCCACCCTCGGCCGGCTGCAACGCGACGGTCTGGTCGTGGCAGCCGGTCAGGAACGCGAGGGCGGCCCCGATCGCACGGCGTACGTGCTGACCGACGCGGGGCGGGCCGCGTTGGACCGGTGGCTCGCCGAGGTCGAGGCACCGATGCCGTACGTCTCCAGCACGCTTTTCGCCAAGATCGCCGTGGCGCTGCTGGTGGACGATGTCGCCGGGGCCCGCTCCTACCTGGCCGCCCAACGGCAGGCGCACACCGTGCGCCTGCGTGAGCTGACGGCCGCCAAGACGGCACCCTCGGCCAGCCTCGACGACGTCGTGGCGGCCGACTACGCCATTGCTCACCTCGACGCGGATCTACGGTGGCTCCACACCACCCTGGACCGGGTCGCCGACTGGCACCGGGAGGTGCACTCGTGACCTACCTGCAGGCCCGGGGCGTGGTCCGCTCCTACGGCCCGACCCCCGCGCTGCGCGGCGTCAACCTCGACGTCGCCGAGGGCGAGATCGTCGCGGTCACCGGCCCCAGCGGCTGCGGCAAGTCCACGCTGCTGCACTGCCTCGCTGGCATCCTGCGCCCCGACGCGGGCGAGGTGCTCTGGCGTGGCGAGCGCATCGACACCTGGTCCGAGGCGGCCCGGTCCAGGCTGCGACGCAGCACCTTCGGGGTGCTGTTCCAGTTCGGCCAGCTCGTCGCCGAGCTGACCGCGGCGGAGAACGTCGCCCTTCCCCTGCTCCTCGCCGGCACGGGGCGGCGAGAGGCGCGGACGGCGGCGCTCGGCTGGCTGGACCGGCTCGGGGTGGCCGACCTGGCCGACACCCGGCCCGGGGAGATGTCCGGCGGGCAGCAGCAACGCTGTGCGACCGCCCGGGCGTTGGTCACCGAGCCGCGGGTGCTGTTCGCGGACGAGCCGACCGGGGCGTTGGACACGCTCACCGGTGAGCAGGTGCTCACCCGCCTCGTCCGGCTCGTCCGGGAGCAGGGCACCAGCATCGTGCTCGTCACCCACGAGCCGCGCATCGCCGCGTACGCCGACCGGGAGGTGGTGCTGCGCGACGGCGTGGTCGACCACGATGGCCTCGGGTTGGACGTGCCGCTCGCGGGTGGCCACCGGTGAGGCCGTCGACCCTGCTGCGGCTCGCCGTGGCGGGCACCGCCACCGACACCGTTCGCGTGGTGCTCACCGCCCTCAGCGCCGCGCTGGCCGCCCTTGCCGGCCTGGCCGCGCTGACCGTCCTGGCCATCCCCACGCCACCCCCGGTCGACGAGGGGGACGTGCGCTGGTCCGACCAGTACGCCAGCCAGTTGCTCGTCGAGCCGGGGCTGCGCGGCGGCACCGCCTTCGCGTTGCTGCTGCTCACCGTCCCGGTGTTGGCGCTGGCCGGCCAGTGCGCCCGGCTCGGCGCCCCGGCCCGTGATCGCCGCCTCGCCGCGCTGCGGCTCGCCGGCGCCACCCCCGGGCAGGTCACTCGGCTCGCCGTCGGGGAGACCGGCCTCGCGGCCCTGCTGGGCACGGCCGGCGGCACGGCGATCTACTTCGGCGTCCGCGAGGCGTTCGACACCCCCGACGGGCAAGGCCGGCTGGCCCTCCCCACCGACGTACTGCCCGCTCCCGGAGCCTTCGCCGCGGTACTGCTCGGGCTGCCCGTCGTGGCGGGCCTCGCCACCGCGCTCATGCTGCGCCGGGTGACCGTCGGCCCGCTCGGCGTGGTCCGCAAGCAGCGGCGCGAACGCGGCCCCCGCCCCTGGGCCGGCGTCCTGATCGGGCTCGGGCTGGTTGCCTTCGCCGCCATCGGGCCGATCAACCGCTGGTACGCGACTCGCGACACCCAGCCGCCCGAGTGGCTGACCCCCGCCCTGCTGACGGGCGGCGGGCTCGCCGCTCTCGTCGGCGTCGTCGTCGGCACCGGCTGGATCTCGTACGTCACCGGGCGGCTGCTGCGCCGGTGGGCACGCCGCCCGGCCACGCTGCTCGCGGCCGCCCGCTTGACCTCCGACCCCTGGGCGGGCAGCCGTACCTTCGCCGCTCTGCTGGCAGCGGTGCTCCTCGGTGCCGGGGCGGCGGGCCTGCGGGCCTACTTCGAGGCCGCGGGGGAGCTGGAGCAGCGGGGCGGGGGCGGGCTGGGCGGCACCGACGACTTCTACCTGAGCACGATGGACCTCGTCGACCTCGCGGTCGCGGTGGCCATGGTGGTGGCAGCCGGCGGGCTGGTCGTCGCCTTGGTCGAGGGGGTCACCGCCCGGCGGCGGGCGTACGCGGCCCTGGTGGCGACCGGGGTGCCCGCCGCCACCATCGGGCGGTCGATCGCCTGGCAGGCGCTGGCCCCGGCGGTGCCGGCGGTCGCCCTCGCGCTCACGGTCGGCCTGCTGCTGGCCCGCGGCCTCTTCGGCACGCCGACCAGCGGTGGGGGGACCGTGGAGTTCTGTGACGCGGCGGAGCAACTCTGCAACGACCCGGCGACCCGGGCGCAGTACATCCGGGTCGAGGTGGAGCCGCTCGTCAGCCGCACGCCGGACGTACCCCTGGAACACGTGGCCTGGCTCGGGGCCGGCGCCCTCGCGGCGGTGCTGGTCACCGTCGCGGTCGGCCTGCTCTTCCTGCGGCCCGGTACGGCGGTCGAGGAACTGCGCGCGACCTGACGGAGGGGCTCCCGTCACGCCGGGGCGCGGAAGTGGTCCTCCCGCGCCCCGGCGTCGTGCGCCGGGCCAGGCCCGCCCTTGCGGTCCGTCAGGCGCGGCCGAGGCGGTCCAGGATCCAGGCGTTGACGAACGCCTCCTCGCGCCACGAGTCGTAGCGGCCGCTCGGGCCGCCGTGGCCGGCGCCCATCTCCGTCTTGAGCAGGTAGTCGCCCCGCGGGGCGACCTCCCGCAGACGGGCGATCCACTTCGCCGGCTCGTGGTACAGCACCCGGGTGTCGTTCAGGCTGGTCACCGCGAGGATCGCCGGGTAGTCCACGGCGCGCACGTTCTCGTACGGGGTGTAGGACTTCATGTACGCGTACACCTCGGGGTCGTCGAGGGGGTTGCCCCACTCCTCCCACTCGGTGACGGTCAGCGGCAGTGACGGGTCGAGGATCGAGGTGAGCGCGTCCACGAACGGCACCTGCGCGACGACGCCGCTGAAGGCGTCCGGCGCGATGTTGGCCACCGCGCCCATCAGCAGGCCGCCGGCCGAGGCGCCCCGGGCGACCAGCCGGTCGCTCGCCGTCCAGCCGGCCTTGACGAGGTGGCGGGCGCAGGCCACGAAGTCGGTGAACGTGTTCTTCTTGGCCAGCAGCTTGCCCTGGTCGTACCAGCGCCGGCCCAGCTCGCCGCCGCCCCGGATGTGTGCCACGGCGAAGACGACGCCCCGGTCCAGCAGGGACAGCCGGGCGACCGAGAACCACGGGTCCATGCTCGCCTCGTACGAGCCGTAGCCGTAGATCACGCAGGGCGCGGAGCCGTCGCGTGGCGTGCCGGCGCGGCACACCAGCGAGATCGGCACCCGGGTGCCGTCGTCGGCGAGCGCCCAGTCGCGGTGCTGCTCGTACTCCGCCGGGTCGTACGGCCGTCCGTCCGGCCCCGGCTGCACCGGCTTGCGCCGCCGCAGCGTCATCCGCCGGGTCACCAGGTCGTAGTCGTAGACGGAGTCCGGCGTGACCAGCGACGTGTAGCCCAGTCGGATCTGCCCGGTGCGGTACTCGGGATTGGCGCCCAGGCCGACGCTGTAGAGCGGCTCCGGGAAGTCGATGTCGTACGCGTCGCCCCCGCCGATCGGCAGCACCCGCAGCCCGGTCAGCCCGTTGCTGCGCAGCGACACCACGAGGTGGTCGGCGAAGGCGTCCACCGCCTCGAGCCGGGTGCCCGGTGAGTGCTCGATCAGCGGGACCCAGTCGCCGGGCGCGTCCGCCGACGTGTACGCGAGCGCGAAGTCCTCCGCACCGTCGTTGTGCAGGATGAGGAACCGGTGCCCGTGGTGCTCCACCGTGTACTCCACGCCCTGCCGGCGGGCCGCCACGGACGCCGGGGCGCCGGTCGGGTTGCCGGCCGGGATCACCAGCACCTCGCTGGTGATCTTGCTGTGGATGTCGATGAGGACGAACTTCTCCGAGCGGGTCAGCTCGACGCCCACCCAGAACCGTTCGTCGTCCTCCTGGTGGACCACCACGTCCTCGCCCGACGGGGTGCCCAGCGTGTGCCGCCAGACCCGGTTGGGTCGCCACGCCTCGTCCACGGTCACGTAGAACAGCACTGACGCGTCGGCGGACCAGGCGGTGCCGTAGAAGGTGTCGGGCACCTCGTCGGGGAGCAGCTCGCCGGTGCTCAGGTCCTTCACCCGCAGCGTGAAGCGCTCGTCGCCGGAGAAGTCCGTCGAGTACGCGAGCCAGCGCCCGTCGGGGCTGACGTCGAACGCGCCGAGCGCGAAGAAGTCGTGCCCCTCGGCGAGCAGATTGCCGTCGAGCAGCACCTCCTCGCCGTCGAGCGGGGCACCGTCGACGCTGACCGGGGGCTCGGTCTCGCCGTCGCGGACGGCCCGGCGGCAGTGCACCCCGTACTGCTGGCCCTCGACCGTGCGGGTGTAGTACCACCAGCCGCCCTTGCGGGCGGGCACCGTCAGGTCGGTCTCCTGGGTGCGCTGGCGGATCTCCTCGAACAGCTCTCCGCGCAGCCCGGCGAGGTGCGCCGTCCGGGCCTCGGTGTACGCGTTCTCGGTGGTCAGGTGGGCGATCGTCTCCGGATCGTCCTTGACGGACAGCCAGGCGTACTCGTCGACGACGGTGTCACCGTGGTGGGTGCGCTCGCTCGGCACCCGCTTGGCCACGGGCGGGGTCTCGGTGGTCACGGCGCCACGTTACCGGCCGAGCGCCGCCCGCCGCGCGGGCTCGTCCGGCAACCCGCCGCCAGGTCTTTCGAACATGTGTACGATGACCGCCATGGCGGCAGCAGCGAGCTACACCGATCGGCCCGGCGCACTGGACATCACCCGGCGGCTGACGGAGATCTGCGGGCCGCCCTTCGCCCGCATGGCCGGCCCGGCCGACGAGGTGGCCGGTCGCCCCGCCCGCTGGGTCGCCGTTCCGGGCGGCCCGCACGCCGCCGCCGAGGTGCTGCGCCTCGCCGCACGCCACGACCTGACGGTGGTGCCCCGGGGAGCCGGCACGAAGATCGACTGGGGTGCCGCCCCGCAGCGGGTCGACATCATGCTCGACACGGGCCGGCTCGCCGGGATCGGCCACCGGTCGGTGGCCGGCGCGACCGTGGAGGTCGGTGCCGGCACCCCGCTGCGTGCCGTGCAGGCGACCCTGGAGCGCACCGGCCGGCGGCTCGCGCTGGACGCGCCCTCACCCGGTGCCACCCTGGGCGGGGTGCTCGCCGCCGGCGAGGCCGGCCCGCTGCGGCACCGCCACGGCACCCCGTGCGACCAGCTCGCCGGCCTGCGCTACCTGGAGGCCGACGGTGAGCTGGTCGACGCCGGTGGTGGCGCCGAGGGGCTGGAACGGGCGCGGGTGCTCTGCGGCTCGCAGGGAGCACTCGGTGTGCTGGTGTCGGCTTCCCTGCGCGTGCAGGCCGTGCCGGCCAGCCGCATCTGGGTCACCCGGCCGGTGTGGACGCCGCTGGAGGTGCACGACCTGGTGCGTACGGTGCTCGCCGCCCGCCTCGACCCGGCGGCGGTCGAGCTGGACCTGCCGGCCGGCGCGGGACCCCGGCCGCAGCGGGACGGCCGGGCCGAGTCGATGGCCCGGCACCCGTCGATGACGGGCCGCGCCACGACCGGCCCGGCCGGTGCCAGGGCCCTGGTCGTCCTGCTGGAGGGCGGGCCGGCGGACGTCGCCGAGCGGGCCGACCGGCTGGTGTCGCTCCTCGGCGCCGGCACGACCGCCGCCCACTCCGCGCCGCCGTGGTGGCGGCGCTACCCCTTCGCCCCGGGCGACACGGCGCTGCGCATCGAGGTGCCGATCACCGACCTGCACGCGGCGGTGTACGCGCTGCGCGACGCGGCCGGCGGTCCCGTCCCCCTGCGCGGCGCCGCCGGTCTGGGCGTCGTGCACGCGGCCCTGCCCGGCGCGATGTCCCCCGACCGGGTCGCCTCGATCCTCACCGCCGTCCGGAGCGTGCTCCTCGCCCGACAGGGCCGGTGCGTGGTCGTCTCCGCACCGGAGCCGGTCCGCCAGGCCGTCGACCTCTGGGGAGACGTGTCCGGGTTGGCCCGGCTGCGGGCCGTGAAGGAACACCTCGACCCGCACCACCGCCTCGCCCCCGGCCGCCTCCCCGGCGGCCTCTGACCGCCGCTCCGTCCCGCCACCGTCGGCGGGGCCGGTCGGGGCGTCAGGCGGCGTCGTTGCGCAGGACGAGGATGGCGATGTCGTCGCGGGGGGTCTCCGGCGAGAAGCCGATCGCGGTCGACCGGAGCCGGGCCGCGATCACGTCGGCGGAGTACCCGGCCAGCGGGGCGGCGGCCTCGCGCAGCCGGTCGGTGCCGAAGAGTTCCCGGCCGCGCCGGCGTTCGGTGACCCCGTCGGTGTAGAAGATCAGCGCGTCGCCCGGGTCGAGCGGGAACTCGGCTGTCGGCGAGGCGATGGAGTCGAGCAGGCCCAGCGCGGTGCCGCCGGTCCCGATGAAGTCCGCGCCGCCGCCGGAGCGCAGCAGCACCGGACGGTCGTGGCCGGCGAGGTGCAGCGAGACGTCGAGCTGGTCGCCGTCCCCGGGCCGGACGGCTGCCAGCGCGAGCGTGCAGTACCGGCCGCCGCCCCGCTCGCACAGCGTCTCGTTGAGCCGGGCCAGCGCCTCGGGCAGCGGCTTGCCGTCACCGACCAGCACCCGAATGACGTCGCGGACCAGGCCGGTGACCGCAGCGGCCTGCACACCCTTGCCGGAGACGTCGCCGATGACCACCAGCCACCGCCCGTCGGGCAGCGGCAGCACGTCGTAGAAGTCGCCGCCCACGTCGGCGTCGTCGCCCGTCGGCACGTACTCGGCGGCGAAGCCGATGCCCTCCACCACCGGCAGCACCGGCGGCAGCAGCGACTGCTGGAGGGTGTGCGCGACGCGGCGGCGTTCGGCGTGGATCCGCGCGTTCTCGATGGCCAGGGCCGCCCGGCGGGCCACGTCCTCCAGGACGGCGACCTCGTCCGGGTCGTGCCGGTGCCGCTGGTGCCGGCCGACGGCCAGCGTGCCGAGGCGCTGGCCCCGGGCGATCAGCGGGACCGCGAAGCCCTCCATGGGCGCCCCCAGCGGGGTCTGGGTGCCGTTGCGGGACGCCTCGCGCAGCCGCGCCTGGACCGAGTCCGGCCCGGTGTCCCGGAGCACCGCGTCCAGCTGCGGCAGCATCGACTCGTCGGCGTGGCTGGCCGCCGCGAGCCGCAGCCGGCCCCACTCGTCGGTGGTGTGCACCGCGCACCACTGCCCGAGCCGGGGCACCACGAGCTGGGGGATCAGCGCCATCGTCAGCTCGACGTCGAGGGACTGCGCGAGCAGTTCGCTGGCCTCGGCGAGGAACGTCAGCCACGCCTGACGCCGGACGTCCGCCCGGCGCAGCCGGTCGTTCTCCAGGTGCAGGGAGAGCCGCTCGGCCGTCAGGACGGCCAGCGGCCGGGCGTACGCGGAGGGTGCCGCGTCCAGCTCCAGCTCCCCGGAGTAGGGACGGTGCACGGTGAGCGGGACCCGAAGCAGTTCGGTGCCGGGGCGGGACTGGCGGCCGTACCGGGCGAGCACCTGGCGGCCCTGCCCCTCGCCCCGGTCCAGATGGACCACGCCCCCGGCCGCGCCGACCATCTCGGCGACCCGGGTCAGCAGGCTGGTCGCGAAGTCGGGCAGCGGGTCCTCGGCGTACGGATCGGGGGTGGTCTGCATCAGCTCGCTCATCGCGCCGGCGCTCGGCGCGGAGCTGTCGCTGCCTGTGGGGTCGGTCACCGCGGACGCCGCCTCCGGGCGCGGGACGGGGCCGTTTCCGGCGGCGCCGGGCCGGTCCAGGCGGAACCAGACGCCCTTCCCGGTGGGCAGGTACGTGGTGCCCCAGCGGCTGGCGAAGTGGTCGACCAGCAGCAGGCCCCGGCCGCGTTCGGAGACCTCGCCGATGTCGGTGGCGTCGTTGCGGACCCCGACGATCAGCTCCTCCACCGGCCCGCTCGCGAAGTCCGACACCGTCACGGTGAGGCCGATCCCGTCCGCGACGACCTCGATGTCCAGTTCGGTGCGGGCGTGTTCCACCGCGTTGGTGGAGAGTTCGGTGGTCAGCAGCAGCGCCTCGTTGGCCAGATCGTCGAGGTGGGCCTCGGTGAGGACGGACCGGACGACGGCGCGGGCGGCGGCGGGCGTGCGTCGGTCGGCGGGGAGTCGGACCCGCCGGACGTGCTCGTCTCGGCCCCCGGTCGACACGGGCCCGGTCTCCGCTGACACCCCCGTATCCTCCACCTCGGTCCCCTCGGGTGCCAAGCCGGACCCGCGACCCGCCCGTCACCGGATAACGACCCGACCGCGCGCCGACCTGGCGCGTCCGAGGTGGCGGGCACAATATGGGGTGGCCGGCGTGCCGACACGGGCCGGCGGCCCCCGACCCCTGAGCGAGGGATGATGACCACGGCGAAACAGTCGGCGACGGCCGACCAGTCCGCGCCCGACCACGAGGCGGTCCTCGTCGAGCTGACCGAGGCGCTGCGGCGGGTGCGCCGTGGCGACCTCAAGGTCCGGTTGCCCCGGCGGGCGGGCCGGGCCGGCGAGGTGGCCGACGCCTTCAACGAGGTGGTCTCGCTCCAGGAGCGGCAGTACCTCGACCTGCGCCGGATCAGCCGCATCGTCGGCCGGGACGGCCGGCTCACCGAGCGCCTGGACGACGAGGGGCTGGACGGTTCGTGGGCGGAGGGTCAGCGGGCGGTCAACTCGCTGATCGACGACCTCGGCCGGCCGACCACGGAGATCGCCCGGGTGATCGTGGCGGTGGCTGACGGTGACCTGTCGCAGCACATGGCGCTGGAGATCGACGGGCGCCCGCTGCGCGGTGAGTACCTGCGCATCGGCCGCACGGTGAACACGATGGTCGACCAGCTGTCGTCGTTCTCGAACGAGGTGACCCGGGTGGCCCGCGAGGTGGGCACGGAGGGCAAGCTGGGTGGCCAGGCCGACGTCCGTGGCGTCGCCGGCACCTGGAAGGACCTCACCGACTCGGTGAACACCATGGCGTCGAACCTGACCGGCCAGGTGCGGTCGATCTCGCAGGTGGCGACGGCGGTGGCGCAGGGCGACCTGTCGCAGAAGATCACGGTCGGCGCCCGCGGCGAGGTCGCCGAGCTGGCCGACACGATGAACTCGCTCACCGACACGCTGCGGCTCTTCGCCGAGCAGGTGACGCGGGTGGCGCGTGAGGTGGGCACCGAGGGGAAGCTGGGCGGGCAGGCCGATGTGCCGAACGTGGCCGGCACCTGGAAGGACCTGACCGACAGCGTCAACTCGATGGCGTCGAACCTGACCGCCCAGGTCCGCAACATCGCCCAGGTCTCCACCGCGGTCGCCCGGGGTGACCTCAGCCAGAAGATCACGGTGGCCGCGCAGGGCGAGATCCTGGAGCTGAAGGACACCGTCAACACGATGGTGGACCAGCTGTCGTCGTTCGCCGACGAGGTGACCCGCGTGGCGCGTGAGGTGGGCATCGAGGGCAAGCTGGGCGGTCAGGCCCAGGTCCGCGGTGTCTCCGGCACCTGGCGGGACCTGACGGAGAACGTCAACCAGCTCGCCGGCAACCTGACCAGCCAGGTCCGCAACATCTCCCAGGTGTCGACGGCCGTCGCGCGGGGCGACCTGTCCCAGAAGATCACGGTCGACGCGCAGGGCGAGATCCTGGAGCTGAAGAACACCGTCAACACGATGGTGGACCAGTTGTCGTCGTTCGCCGACGAGGTGACGCGGGTGGCGCGTGAGGTGGGCACCGAGGGCAAGCTGGGTGGTCAGGCGCAGGTGAAGGGCGTTTCCGGCACCTGGCAGGACCTGACCGACAACGTGAACTCGATGGCGTCGAACCTGACCAGTCAGGTGCGGAACATCGCGTCGGTCACCACCGCCGTGGCGAAGGGCGACCTGTCGCAGAAGATCACCGTGGACGCCCGGGGCGAGATCCTGGAGCTGAAGTCGACGGTCAACACGATGGTGGACCAGCTGTCGTCGTTCGCCGACGAGGTGACCCGGGTGGCCCGCGAGGTGGGCACCGAGGGCAAGCTCGGCGGCCAGGCCCAGGTACGCGGCGTCGCCGGCACCTGGCGTGACCTGACCGACAACGTGAACTCCATGGCGTCGAACCTGACCGCCCAGGTCCGCAATATCGCCCAGGTGTCCACCGCGGTCGCCAAGGGTGACCTGAGCCAGAAGATCACCGTCGACGCGCAGGGCGAGATCCTGGAGTTGAAGTCGACGGTGAACACGATGGTGGACCAGTTGTCGTCGTTCGCCGACGAGGTGACGCGGGTGGCGCGTGAGGTGGGCACCGAGGGCAAGCTGGGTGGTCAGGCGCAGGTGAAGGGCGTTTCCGGCACGTGGCGGGACCTGACCGACAACGTGAACTCGATGGCGTCGAACCTGACCAGTCAGGTGCGGAACATCGCGTCGGTCACCACCGCCGTGGCGAAGGGCGACCTGTCGCAGAAGATCACCGTGGACGCGCAGGGCGAGATCCTGGAGCTGAAGTCGACGGTCAACACGATGGTGGACCAGTTGTCGTCGTTCGCCGACGAGGTCACCCGGGTGGCCCGCGAGGTCGGCATCGAGGGCAAGCTGGGTGGTCAGGCGCAGGTGAAGGGCGTCTCCGGCACCTGGCGCGACCTGACCGAGAACGTCAACCAGCTCGCGTCGACGCTGACCACCCAGCTGCGGGCGATCTCCCAGGTGTCCACCTCGGTGACCCGGGGCGACCTGACCCAGCGGATCGCGGTCAAGGCGCAGGGCGAGGTCGCCGAGCTGAAGGACAACATCAACCAGATGATCGTCACCCTCCGGGAGACGACCAAGAAGAACGCCGAGCAGGGCTGGCTGGACTCCAACCTGGCCCGCATCGGCGGTCTGCTTCAGGGCCAGCGGGACCTGGGCGAGGTCTGCCGGATGATCATGATGGAGGTCACCCCGCTGGTCGACGCGCAGCTCGGCGCGTTCTTCCTGGCGGACAACTCCGAGGGCAGTGTCCGGCTGCGGCTGACCTCCTCGTACGGGTACGTGGCCCGCGGGCACGACGTCACGTTCGGCCCGGGGGAGGGGCTGGTCGGGCAGACCGCGCTGTCCCGGCGCACGATCCGGGTCGGCGCCGCGCCGGACGGCCGCCTGACGCTGCGTTCCGGCCTCGCCGACACGCCCCCGTCCGACCTGGTCGTGCTGCCGGTCCTCTTCGAGGGCGAGCTGCTGGGCGTGATCGAGTTCGCCAGCGTCAAGACCTTCTCCGAGCTGCACCTGTCCTTCCTGGAGCGGCTGGTGCTCACCATCGGCATCGCGGTCAACACCATCCAGGCCAACCGGCGTACGGAGGAGCTGCTCGCCCAGTCGCAGCGGCTCGCCCACGAGCTGCAGGAACAGTCGGCGGAGTTGCAGCGCACCAACGCCGAGCTGGAGGAGAAGGCCACCCTGCTGTCCGAGCAGAAGGGCAACATCGAGACGAAGAACCGGGAGATCGAGCTGGCCCGGCTCGGCCTGGAGGAGAAGGCGCAGCAGCTCACCCGGGCATCGGCGTACAAGTCGGAGTTCCTGGCCAACATGAGCCACGAGCTGCGTACGCCGCTGAACTCCCTGCTGCTGCTGGCCCGGCTGCTGGCGGAGAACTCGGAGCGGAACCTCACGCCGAAGCAGACCGAGTTCGCCCGCACGATCCACAGCGCCGGCTCCGACCTGTTGTCGCTGATCGACGACATCCTGGACCTGTCCAAGATCGAGGCCGGTCGGATGGACGTCGAGCCGACCGAGATCCGGTTCGCCGAGATCCGCAGCTACGTCGAGCAGGCGTTCGCGCCGCAGGCCGAGGAGAAGGGCCTGGACTTCCAGGTACGCGTGAGCAAGGACCTGCCGCCGGCGCTGGTGACCGACGCCCAGCGCCTCCAGCAGATTCTGCGCAACCTGCTCTCCAACGCGGTGAAGTTCACCGACAACGGCGCGGTGACCCTGCGGATCGCCCCGGCCCCGGAGAACGCGGTGTTCGACGTGCCGGCGCTCACCAACGCCCGGCAGGTGATCGCGTTCACCGTGATCGACACCGGCATCGGCGTCTCCGACGACAAGCTGTCGATCATCTTCGAGGCGTTCCAGCAGGCCGACGGCACCACCAGCCGCCGCTTCGGCGGCACCGGGCTGGGCCTGTCGATCAGCCGCGACCTGGCCCGGCTGCTCGGTGGGTCGATCACCGTCTCGTCGGCGCCCGGGCAGGGCTCGACGTTCACCCTCTTCGTACCCGACGTCCTGGCCCCGGACGCGGTGGTGGCGCCGGCGCCGCCGTCCCCGCAGCGGGCCGGCCTGCCCTCGTCGTTGCTGATGCCGCCGATGGAGCTGCTGCCGCAGCGGGCGGAGGCGCCGGCCACCCGCCGGCTGGACGGCGCGACGGTGCTGATCGTGGACGACGACGTCCGGAACGTGTTCGCGCTCACCAGCGCATTGGAACTGCACGGGATGACCGTGCTGTACTCGGACAACGGGGCGGACGGTGTCCGCCTGCTGGCCGAGCATCCGGAGGTGGACATCGTGCTGATGGACGCCATGATGCCCGACCAGGACGGGTACGAGACGACACGGCAGATCCGGCGCAACCACCGCTTCGCGGACCTGCCGATCGTCTTCCTGACCGCGAAGGCCATGCCGGGCGACCGTGAGTCGGCGCTGGCGGCCGGGGGTAGTGACTACATCACCAAGCCGGTGGACCTGGACGAGCTGATCGAGCTGATGGCGTCCTGGATCAGCGGCGGCCGGACCGAGGAGAGTTCGTGACCCAGATGGCCAAGGCGCTGCTGGTGGACGACCGACGGGAGAACCTGATGGCCCTGGAGGCGATCCTCCAGGGCCTGCCGGTGCAGTCGGTGGCGGTCGAGAGCGGCGAGGCGGCGCTGAAGCAGCTCCTGGTCGACGACTTCGCGGTGATCCTGCTCGACGCCCAGATGCCGGACATGGACGGTTTCGAGACCGCCAGTCACATCAAGCGCCGGGAGCGTACGCGGCACGTGCCGATCATCTTCCTCACCGCCGCCGACCGGGACGCGCAGCTTGCGCTCCGTGGCTACGCGGTGGGGGCGGTCGACTACCTCACCAAGCCGTTCGACCCGTGGGTGCTGCGCGCGAAGGTCTCGGTCTTCGTCGAGCTGTGGGTCAAGAGCCGGCAGCTCGCCGCCCAGTCCGACCTGGTCCGGGAGCGCGATGCCCAGTGGCGGGTGCTGACCGACGCGGTCGACGAGGCCACCGCGCTGCTGCGCTCCGAGGACGACCCGGATGCGCGGGACCGCGCCGTGGAACTCCTCGAACAAGCCCGCTGGGGCAGCACGCCCTGAGCGGGTGTCAGCTGGTGGGGGACTCGTTGCGGACCATCAGGGCCGAGCGCAGGCCGGTGATGTCCAGGACGCGGAGCAGAAAGTCGCCGACGTTGGTGAGGATCAGCAGGCTCTGCGCGTGACTGGCCTTCCGGCTCAGCACGACGAGCGTGCCCAGGCCCTGGGAGTCGCAGAAGGTGATCCCACCGAGGTCGAGCACGATCCGCGGGGGTGGCTCGGCCAGGATCTCGTTGACGATCGTCGACAGCTGGGCGGCCGTGAGCATGTCGATCTCACCAGCGAGGCGAAGCACGGCTTCGTCCCCGGTCCGGTGCACGGTGATGGACAGTTCGGCACGATCCACCCGGTCAGCCTAGCGCGATCTCGTGACGCGGGCCTGTCGAGGCGATCTGCCGGGCACCCCGGCCACGGCCCCCGCGGGTCTCGGCGTGAGACTGGTAACGCCCCCTGCGGGGTGCCTGCCGATTCGCCGTCCGGCGCTGACACAATGGCGGCATCGTGACCGATATGTTTCCCGCCGGATCCGGCCGCTACCCCGCCGACGCGCCGGCCTCCGAGGCCCTGTTCGACCGCGCCCAGGCCATCGTGCCGGGCGGGGTGAACTCCCCTGTGCGCGCGTTCCGTGCCGTCGGTGGCACGCCGCGCTTCATGGTCCGGGGGGAGGGCCCCTGGATGTACGACGCGGACGGCCGGCGCTACGTCGACCTGGTCTGCTCCTGGGGGCCGCTGATCCTCGGCCACGCCCATCCGGAGGTCGTGGAGGCCGTCCGCGAGGCCGCCACGAAAGGCACCAGCTTCGGCACGCCGACGCCCGGTGAGGTCGAACTGGCCGCCGAGATCGTCGACCGTACGCCGGTCGAGCAGGTCCGCCTGGTCAACTCGGGCACCGAGGCGACCATGTCGGCGATCCGGCTGGCCCGGGGCTTCACCGGCCGCGCGAAGATCGTCAAGTTCTCCGGCTGCTACCACGGGCACTCCGACGCGCTGCTCGCCGCCGCCGGCTCCGGCGTGGCGACCCTCGGCCTGCCCGACTCGCCCGGCGTGACGGGCGCGGCGGCCGGCGACACCATCGTCCTGCCGTACAACGACATCGCCGCCGTGGAGGCCGCCTTCGCGGCCGAGGGGCAGCACATCGCGGTGGTCATCACCGAGGCCGCCGTCGGCAACATGGGCGTGGTCGCGCCCCGCGACGACTTCAACCAGCGGCTCGCCGCGATCGCCCACGCGCACGGCGCGCTGCTCATCGTCGACGAGGTGATGACCGGGTTCCGGGTCTCCCGCGCCGGGTGGCACGGCCTCGACGCCTCGGATGCCGACCTGTGGACGTACGGCAAGGTCATGGGTGGTGGCCTGCCCGCCGCGGCGTTCGGCGGGCGCGCGGAGGTCATGGCGCGACTGGCCCCCGCCGGCCCGGTCTACCAGGCCGGCACCCTCTCCGGTAACCCGCTCGCCTGCGCCGCCGGCCTGGCCACGCTGCGGCTGGCCGACGACGCGCTGTACCGCAAGCTGGACTCCACGGCCGCCGTCGTGGGCAAGCTCGCCGCGGACGCGCTGGCCGCCGCCGGGGTCCCGCACCGGCTGTCGTACGCGGGCAACATGTTCTCGATCTTCTTCACCGACGCCGACGTGGTCGACTACGACAGCGCCCGCACCCAGCAGGTGCCCGCGTTCAAGGCGTTCTTCCACGCGATGCTCGCCGCCGGCGTCTACCTGCCGCCGAGCGCGTTCGAGTCGTGGTTCGTGTCGGCGGCGATCGACGACGCCGCTCTGGAGCAGATCGCCGCGGCGCTGCCGTCGGCGGCGAACGCGGCGGCAGCAGCGGGTCACGGGGGGTAGCAAACGGTGAGCAAGACTGTGGTCCACGTGCTGCGGCACGGCGAGGTGTACAACCCGGACCAGATCCTGTACGGGCGGCTGCCCGGCTTCCGCCTCTCCGAGCTGGGCGTGCAGATGGCCAAGGCCGCCGCGCAGGGGCTGGCCGAGCGGGAGGTCGTGCACGTGGTGGCCAGTCCGCTGGAGCGCGCCCAGCAGACCGCCGAACCGATCGCGGCCCAGTTCGGGCTGCCGGTCGGGGTGGACGAGCGGCTGATCGAGAGCGCCAACTGGTTCGAGGGCAAGAAGGTCTCTCCCGGGGACGGGTCGTTCCGCGACCCCCGTAACTGGTGGGTGCTGCGCGACCCGATGACGCCGTCCTGGGGCGAGGCGTACCGCGCGATCGCGGAGCGGATGTTCGCCGCCCTGCACGCCGCCCGGGTGGCCGCCGAGGGGCGCGAGGCGGTGCTGGTCTCGCACCAGCTGCCGATCTGGACCCTGCGCCGGTACGTCGAGCGCAAACGGCTCTGGCACGACCCGCGCAGGCGGCAGTGCGGCCTGGCCAGCCTCACCTCGTTCCACTTCGACGGCGCCAAGGTGGTCGGCATCGGTTACTCCGAGCCGGCCGCGCACCTGATCGCGATGTCGCCGACCGCCCGGACGGCCAAGGGGGCCTGACATGAACGCCCGGAGGTGGACCGCCGGTCTGCTCACCGCCGTCGCCGCGGTGTCGCTGGCCGCCTGCTCCTCGAAGAGCGCCGAGGAGACCTGCGCCACCCGGGACGGCATCGTCGAGTGTGCCCCCGGCCAGCGGTCCGCCGCCCCGAAGCTCGCCGGTGAGCTGCTCACCGGCGGCAGCTACGACGTCGCGCGGGACCGGGGCCGGGTCGTCGTGGTCAACTTCTGGGGCTCCTGGTGCAACCCGTGCCGGGCCGAGGCGGACGACCTGGAGAACACGTACCAGGCCACCAAGGGCTCCGGCGTGACCTTCCTGGGCATCAACGTGCAGGACCAGCGGGACAAGGCGAAGGCGTTCGAGGAGGGCCGGGTCACCTACCCGAGCCTGTTCGACCCGCCGAGCCGCCTGGCGCTCGCCCTGGACATCCCGCCGAACACCATCCCGGCCACCGTGATCCTCGACCGGGAGGGCCGGATCGCCGCGGTGATCCGGGCCGCGGTCACCCAGGAGGGCCTCCAGCCCATCGTCGAGCGGATCGCCGCAGAGTCGTCCGCGCCGACCGGCCAACGCTGATGGGTGAGACCTTCGGCACCCTCGCCCAGTCCGGCCCGCTGCTGCTGGCCATCGGCGCGGCGGCGCTGGCCGGCCTGGTCAGCTTCCTGTCCCCGTGCGTCCTGCCGCTGATGCCGGGCTACCTGTCGTACGTCACCGGTCTGGCCGGCGCCGACCTCGAAGGCCGAGGTGAAAGGAAGGGCCCCCCGTTAACGCCTGGTGTAGAGGCAGGGCCCCCGCTTAACACCTCGGGTGGCAGCGGCGCTGGCGTGGCGGTGCGGGAACGGACCGCCCGCGCCGGGGTCGCCGCCGTGAAGGGCCGGGTGCTGGCCGGGACGCTGCTGTTCATCGCCGGCTTCACCGTCGTCTTCACCGCCACCGCCATCCTCTTCACCAGCTTCGGCAAGGTCTTCTTCCAGCACGAGCGCACCCTCGAGGTGGTCATCGGCACGCTGATCGTGGTGCTCGGTCTCGGCTACCTCGGCCTGATCCCCGGGCTGCAGCGGGAGTTCCGGATCCAGCGGCTGCCGGCCGCCGGCCTGCTCGGCGCACCGGTCCTGGGCGCGGTCTTCGCGCTCAGTTGGGTGCCGTGCACCGGCCCGACCCTCGCCGCGGTGGTCGGCATGGCCACCACCAGCGGTCAGACGGACCGGGCCGTGGTGCTCGCCGTGGCGTACTGCCTCGGGCTGGGGATACCGTTCGTCGTCTTCGGGCTGGGCTTCCAGCGCCTGCTCGGGGTCTTCCGCGCCGTCCGGCGCAACAGCCGGTGGGTCACCCGGATCGGCGGCGCGCTGCTGATCCTGATCGGCCTCGCGCTGGTCACCGGCGGGTGGACCAACATCGTGATCTGGTTGCAGACCACCGTCGGGGTGGGCGAGGTGAGCATCTGATGACCGTCGTGGACGAGCGGCCGGCGACGCCGGCCGAGGCACCCCGGCGTCGGCCCAACCGGCTGCTGGCCCTGCTGCGCAACTCGTGGCGACAGCTCACCAGCATGCGTACGGCGCTGGTCCTGCTCTTCCTGCTGGCGGTCGCCGCGATCCCCGGCTCGGTGCTGCCCCAGCGTGGCGTCAACCCGGAGGACGTGCGGGACTACTTCGTCGCGCACCCCGATCTGGCCCCCGTGCTGGACCGGATCGGCGCCTTCGAGGCGTTCGGCTCGGTGTGGTTCTCCGCGATCTACGTGCTGCTGTTCACCTCGCTGATCGGTTGCATCACACCCCGGTTGCGGGACCACGTCCGCGCGCTGCGGTCGAAGCCGCCGGTCGCACCGAAGCGGCTGGACCGGCTGCCGCAGCATGCCGTCTTCGCCGCCCCGGCCGGCGGAGCGGGCGCGATCGCCGAGGCGCTGCGCCGGCGGCGCTGGCGGGTGGTCGTCCGCGGCGACGAGGTCTCCGCCGAGAAGGGCTACCTGAAGGAGACCGGCAACCTGCTCTTTCACTCCTCGCTGGTCCTGGTGCTGGTGGGTGTCGCGCTCGGCTCCTGGTACGGGTGGAGCGGCAACAAGCTGCTGGTCGCCGGGCCGGACAACGGGTTCTGCAACACTCAGCAGCAGTACGCCGAGACGAAGTTCGGTCCCCGCGTCGACGACGTCGACCTGCCGCCGTTCTGCGTCCGGCTGGACGACTTCGAGGCGCGGTTCCTGGAGTCCAACGGCCAGCCGGAGTTCTTCAACGCCATGGTCACCACGACGAACCTGGAGACCGGCGAGGCGCGGCAGGCCGACTTCTCGGTCAACTCGCCGCTGCGCCTGGACGGTGCGAACGTCTACCTGCTCGGCCACGGGTACGCCCCGGTGATCCGCTACACCGACCGGTTCGGGCAGAGCCAGACCAGCACCAAGCCGTTCCTCAGCACCGGCGACGTGGGGTTGACCGGCGAGGGTCTGGCCGACTTCCCGGACGCCAACGTCGACCCGGCCACCGGCCGGCGGGATCCGAACCTCCAGATGGCCTTCACCGGCCTCTACCTGCCGACCGCCCCACAGGAGGGCCCGTTCGTCCGGTCGGAGTACCCGACCGAGCGGAACCCGGCACTCAACCTCGTCGCCTACCGGGGGAACCTGGGCCTGGACGCCGGCATCCCCGGCAGCGTGTACGAGCTCGATCAGCGGCAGGTCCGCGCCGGCAAGGTCAAGGAGGTCGGCGCCAAGCTGCTGCGCAAGGGCGAGAGCTGGACCCTGGACGACGGCACGACGGTCGAGTTCCTCGGGACCGAGCCGTACATCGTGCTCTCGGTGCGGTACGACCCCGGCTCGACGCTGCTGCTGGTCAGCTCCGGCCTCCTGTTGGTCGGCCTGATGGGCTCGCTCTTCGGCCGCCGCCGCCGGGTCTTCTTCCGGGTGGGGATGGCCGACCCCGTGGGTGGATCTCCGACGAACGGTAGTAGTTTGGTCGAGGCCGGTGGCCTGCCGCGCACCGACCATCCCGGGTTCGCCGACGAGTTCGCGTCCCTCGTCGCCGCCGTCGGCGGTGCGGGGGAGCGGGACCAGCGGGCCGGGGCCGGTCGCGACGACGACCGGGCCGGAGCGCGAGAAGGAGCCGAGTGATGTCCGCACTCTCCGACCAGCTGGTGACGTTCGCGATCCTCGCGTACCTGATCGCGATGATCAGCCACGCCGTCGAGTACGCGCTCGGCAACGCCCGTGCCCGCGCGGTCGCCGTGCCCGCCCGGGAACTGGTCGGCGCCGGTGTCGGCGCGACCGGCGGGACGACGGCACCGCGCCCCGCCACGGGTACGCCGACCGCCGCCGAGCGCACCGCGGCGCGGGCCCGGCTGGCCGGCCGGATCGCCCTCGGCGCCACCGCCGTGGCCGCCCTGCTGCACCTCGCCGCCCTGGTCACCCGCGGCCTCGCCGCCGACCGCATGCCCTGGGGCAACATGTACGAGTTCGTGCTGACGGTCTCGTTCATCGGGGTCGCCGGCTGGCTCGCGGTGCTGTGGAAGCGCCCGTCGCTGCGTCGCCTCGGGCTGTTCCTCACCCTGGTGATGGTGCTGCTGCTGGCCACCGCCGAGCTGGTGCTCTACACGCCGATCGTGCCGCTGGTGCCGGCGCTCAACTCGTACTGGTTCATCGTCCACGTCTCGACGATCGTGTTCAGCTCCGGCATCTTCCTGCTCGGCGTGGTGCCCGCCGTGGCGTACCTGATGCGCGCCGGCTGGGAGCAGGGCCGGCGCAGCTTCCCGTACACCCTCGCGAAGCGGATGCCGGAGGCGGCGGCGCTGGAGCGGCTGACGTTCGTGCTGCACGCCTTCGCGTTCCCGATCTTCACCTTCGCGGTGATCGCCGGCGCGATCTGGGCCGAGGCGGCGTGGGGTCGGCCGTGGGGCTGGGACCCGAAGGAGACGTGGGCGTTCATCTCCTGGGTGGTGTACGCCGGTTACCTGCACGCCCGGGCCACCCCGAGCGTGAAGCGGAACGTGGCCACGTGGCTCGCGGTGCTCGGCTTCCTCACCGTGCTGATGAACCTGTTCGGCGTGAATATCTTCTTCGAGGGCCTGCACTCGTACGGCGGCCTGGACTGACGGGTTCTGTGGGAACCTGTCGGTCAGCCGCCGAACCAGCCGGGTACGTCGAGGCGGAAGAAGTCGGCGGGGGTTACCGCCCGCAGGTCGTCCTCCATGGCGGTGACCCGGTCCGGGCCGAGCGCCTCCACCCAGCGCCGTCGAAGCTGGTCGAAGACCGCTGCCGAGCGGCGTAGCCCGTCGAGCCCGCGGGGGGTCAGCCGGACCAGTCTGCGTCGGGCGTCGCGCGGGTCGTCGACGCGTTCGATGTAGTCGAGGGCGACCAGGCGGTCCACGGTCTTGCCGGCGGCCTGCTTGGAGATGCCGAGCCGCTGGCCCAGATCTGTGGCTGTGGTGCCGTCAGGCCCGACGGCCTGGAGCACGAAGCCGTGCAGGGGTCGCAGATCCGGATGCCCCTGTCGGGCCAGTTCCTCGTGCAGGTCGTCGATGAGCGTACGGAAGCCGGCGAGCAGCAGCAGCGGCAGCAGGAAGCCGGGCCGCTCCGGTTCAGTCGTTGCCACGGTCGACAACCTGGTTTACTATTTCGACAACCACGTTGACGATCGTACGCGATGCCGTTCATCGCACCGGAAAGCAGGCCGTGCCATGCCCGTCTTCACTCCGTACACCCGTGACACCGCCCCCGCCGCCGCCCGGCCGACCCTCGACGCCGTCGCCCGGAAGTTCGGTCGGCTGCCCGCCGCCGTCGGCCTGATGGCCGGCTCCCCGGAACTGCTCGCGGGGTTCCTCGCCGCCAACGCCAGCTTCGAGGCGAGCAGCCTCGACCCGGTCCAGCGGGAGGTCGTCGTGCTGACCGTCGCCACCCGTAACGGCTGCCACCTCTGCGTGGCCATGCACACCGCCACCCTGGTTCGGCTGGGCGCGGACGAGACGTTGACCCTTGCCCTGCGCGACGGTGGGACCCTGCCCGACGCCCGCCTGGAGGCGCTGCGACGGTTCACCCTCGCCGTCCTCGACCACGCCGGTGCGGTGCCCGAGGCGGAGCTGCGTGCCTTCCTCGACGCGGGTCACGAACCCCGGGCGGCCCTCGACGTGGTCCTCGGCGTCGGCACGTACACCATCTCGACCTTCGCCAACCGACTCACCCGGGCGCCCCTCGACCCACCCCTGGCGCCGTACGCCTGGAAGCCGGCCGCCTGACCTGGAACGGCCGGTGCCGCTCAGCTCGGCCGGTGTCGGCGGGACAGGTGTTAAGAAGGGGCCCTTCCTCTACCGGAGCCGTTAACAGGGGGCCCTTCCTTACATCACACCCCCGGCTTGGGCATCGGCGTGAGCGGTGCGGGAGACTGGCAGGCATGGCGGCTCGTGGCTTCCCGTACACCGATCTCAAGGACTTCCTCGCGGCGCTGGAGCGGGCGGGTGAGCTGCGGCGGGTGACCGTCCCGGTCGATCCCACGCTGGAGATCAGCGAGATCGTCACCCGGACGGTCCGCGAGGGCGGGCCGGCGCTGCTCTTCGAGCGCCCCACCCGGGGCGAGATGCCGGTCGCGATCAACCTGTTCGGCACCGAGAAGCGGATGGCGATGGCGCTCGGCGTCGAGGCGCTGGACGAGATCGGCGACCGGATCGGCGCGCTGGTCAAGCCGGAGCTGCCGGTCGGCTGGTCCGGCATCCGCGAGGGCCTGGGCAAGGTCATGCAGCTCAAGTCGGTGCCGCCGCGCAAGGTGAAGACCGCCCCCTGCCAGGAGGTGGTCTACCGGGGCGACGACGTCGACCTGAACAAGCTCCCCGGCCTCCAGGTCTGGCCGGGTGACGGCGGGATCTTCCACAACTACGGGCTGACCCACACCAAGCACCCGGAGACCGGGAAGCGCAACCTCGGCCTCTACCGCCTCCAGCAGCACGGCCGCAACACCCTCGGCATGCACTGGCAGATCCACAAGGACTCCACCGCCCACCACGCGGTCGCCGAGCGGCTCGGCCAGCGCCTGCCCGTCGCGGTCGCGATCGGCTGCGACCCCGTCGTGTCGTACGCGGCGAGCGCGCCACTGCCCGGTGACATCGACGAGTACCTGTTCGCCGGCTTCCTGCGCGGCGAGCGGGTCGAGATGGTCGACTGCCTGACGGTGCCGTTGCAGGTGCCGGCGCACGCCCAGGTCGTGCTGGAGGGGTACCTGGAGCCGGGCGAGCGGCTGCCCGAGGGCCCGTTCGGCGACCACACCGGCTACTACACACCGGTGGAGCCGTTCCCGGTGCTGCACATCGAGGCGATGACGATGCAGCGCAAGCCGGTCTACCACTCGATCGTCACCTCGAAGCCGCCGCAGGAGGACCACGGCCTCGGCAAGGCCACCGAGCGGATCTTCCAGCCGCTGCTCAAGCTGCTGATCCCGGACATCGTCGACTACGACCTGCCGGCCGCCGGCGTCTTCCACAACTGCGCGATCGTCTCGATCCGCAAGCGCTACCCGAAGCACGCCCAGAAGGTCATGAACGCGATCTGGGGCGCGCACCTGATGTCGCTGACCAAGCTGATCGTGATCGTCGACGAGGACTGCGACGTGCACGACTACAACGAGGTCGCCTTCCGCGCCTTCGGCAACGTCGACTACGCCCGGGACCTGCTGCTCACCGAGGGCCCGGTGGACCACCTGGACCACTCGTCGTACCAGCAGTTCTGGGGCGGCAAGGCGGGCGTCGACGCCACCCGCAAGCTGCCGACGGAGGGCTACACGCGGGGCTGGCCGGAGGAGATGAGCATGAGCCCCGAGGTGGTCTCCCTGGTTGACAAGCGCTGGAAGGAGTACGGGCTCTGATGACGGCTGTGCTGGAGCGGCCCGGTCGCGTCAAACCCTTCCTCAAGCTCGTCGCGATCGAGCATTCCGTGTTCGCGCTGCCCTTCGCGTACCTGTCCGCGCTGACCGCGATGGAGGTCAACGGGGGCCGGGTGCGCTGGCTCGATCTGCTGCTGATCACCGTCGCCATGGTCGGGGCGCGGACGTTCGCGATGGCCGCCAACCGGATCCTGGACCGGCGGATCGACGCGCGCAACCCGCGTACGGCCAACCGGGAACTGGTGACCGGGGCGGTGAGCGTCCGGACGGCCTGGACCGGCGCGGCCGTCGCGCTCGTGGTGTTCCTGGGTGCCGCCGCCCTGCTCAACCCGCTCTGCCTGGTGCTCGCGCCGCTCGCGGTGGTCCCGCTGGTCGTCTACCCGTACGGCAAGCGGTTCACGAACTGGCCGCACGCGATCCTCGCGGTCGCCCAGGCGGTCGGTCCGGTCGGCGCGTGGCTCGGCGTCACCGGCACCCTGGGCGGCTCGTGGCCGGCGTGGTTGCTCGGCGCGGCGGTCGGCCTGTGGATCGGCGGCTTCGACCTGATCTACGCCTGCCAGGACGCCGAGGTCGACCGGGAGATCGGTGTGCACAGCGTTCCCGCCCGGTATGGGCTGCGCTTCGCGCTGCACGCCTCCACCGTGGCGCACGTGGTGACGTTCGCGCTGTTCGTCTGGTTCGGCGCGCTGGTCGGCTTCGGCTGGCCGTGGTGGATCGGGCTGGCGCTCACCGCCGTCGCCTTCGGCTACCAGCACGTCGTGGTCAGCCCCACCGACCTGAGCAAGGTCAACCGGGCGTTCTTCACGGCCAACGGGTTCGTCGGCATCGCGCTGTTCGCCTTCGCCCTGCTCGACCTGGTGCTCCGCCTCAACCTGCGGCCCTGACGGGGTGGGCGTCCGCGTAGCGGGCGCTCTCCAGGGTCCAGTCGACGGTGCCGCGGACGGCGTTGGCGACCACGTCGAGATGGTCGGTGACCGCCTCGTCCAGCGCCGGCCCGAACGACGGCACGGCCGCGCGTAGGGCCACGAAGCGGCGCATCGACTCGCGCCAGCGGTCCGCCGCGAGGTCGACGGCGACCTCCAGGGGCACCCGTTCCTCGGCGGCGATCGCCAGTACCAGGTTGTGCCCGCCCGAGGTGACCCGGTCCCGTTCCAGTGACGCCAGGTCGTTGTACCAGGAGAGCAGGTCGTTGCCGGTGTCGGCGACCCGGGTCAGCAGCGGGTGGTGGTAGACCGGGTCGGGCAGCGGACGTCCGGTCACGAACTCCACCAGCGGGTACGACACGTACGCCGCGGAGGTGGCCCGCCGCAGTTCCACGTACCCGGCCACGTCGGGACGGCGACCGGCGGCCTTCCCCGCCGCCTCCCGCCACGTGCCGTCGAGGTGGTGGGCGACCGCGTCGGCGAAGCGGTTCCGCCACCGTGCGGGCATCCGGCGGCGCGGCTCGCGCCAGGCCCGCACCAGCAGCCGCCGCAGCGGGCCGGTGAGGCCGGTGTGCCGGAGTCGGGCCCCTCCCCGGAGCAGGATCACCACCTCGGTACGCAGCGCACGAACATCGTCCGGAGTGAGCCGGTCGGGCCTGTCGCAGAGGTCGTCCACCAGGAAGAACCAGGTGAAAAGGGCGGTGATCACCCGCAGGTCGCCCTCGGTCGCGTCGGGGTACAGCCGGGCCGCGTACTGGGCGAAGCGGGCTCGTTCCAGCCGCTGGTGCGCTGCCGCGCTCAGGGGCAGGTCCAGGCTCGGCAGCAGTTCGCCGTCCAGCCACCTCTGCACCCGCTCGGCGTACGGGGACAGCCGGGACGGGATCGGACACTCGGCACGCAGGGACCGGAGTACCTCGCCGGTGGTCACGGATTCCTCCCGCATGGGATGTCTGTCCGGGCAATTCGCCCCCGGCAGCATGTCAGGTCCACAGGGGACAGGAGTACCCGGCGGACATCGGGGCTACCGCGGAGTAATCACCCAGGCGGGCACATACCCGTCGGAAGGCATCCGGGGGGTGGGCGCCGGTGGCCGGTGGCGACCAGGCAGGCTTGACGACATGCGCGAACCATGGGTGGTCGGTGTCAGCGGAGCCTCCGGCACGCCGTACGCGGCGGCGGTCGTACGGGCGCTCCTCGACGCCGGGGAGCCGGTGGACCTGGTCGTGTCCCGGGCCGCCCGGCTCACCGTCCTCGACGAGACCGGCCGCGCGTTCCGGGACGCGCACTGGGCCGAGGACCTCGCCGCGTGGCTGGACCGGGACCTGACCGGCGCGGACGTGCGCTACTGGCCGGCCGGTGACCTCGCGGCGGGGCCGAGCAGCGGCTCCTACCGGGTCCGCGGCATGGTCGTGGTGCCGGCGAGCACGGCCGCCTGCGCCGGGATCGCGATCGGTCTGTCCAAGGACCTGTTACAGCGCGCCGCCGAGGTCAACCTCAAGGAGCGCCGGCCGGTCGTGGTGGTGCCCCGCGAGACGCCGGTGACCCGCAGCCACCTGGAGCACCTGATCGCGTTGCACGACGCCGGCGCGGTGGTGCTGCCGGCCAGTCCGGGCTTCTACGGCGCGGGAGCGGCGGCGACCGCCGCACAACTCGTGGACTTCGTCGCCGGGAAGGTGCTCGACGCCCTCGGCGTGCCACACACGCTTTTCACACGGTGGGCTGGTGAACTCGGCGCGGCCCGTGGTCGAAACGAATCGGGCGGAAACGCGGACCGGACCTGACGTCCGGTCCGCGCGCCGATCAGCATCTTCTCAGTACATGCCGGCGTTGGCCGGACCCGGCCCGGTCGAGGCGGCGGGGCCGGCGTTGCGCGGCTTGCCCATGTCCTCCGCCTCGTCCAGCATGCCCTCCCCCTCAAGCAGAGCCCGCACCTCGGATTCCCGAAACCGGCGATGCCCGCCTGGAGTCCGGATGCTGCCTATCCGGCCCGCCGCTGCCCACCGGGTCACAGTCTTCGGGTCAACCCGAAACAGTGCGGCGACCTCACCCGGTGTCAGCAGGCGATCTCCAGTGTCCACAGCCCCCTCCTCGCGTCGACGAAGCCCCCGGCTGAACACACTGCCCCCGGCCGGTGCGAGCCCAGAGCCGTCATGAGGGACGTATGGCAATTACAGCACCAGCGACCTGGCCTGTCCGCCAAACGCGAAAAACGCACTGAGTGGGAAGTTAGGAAATGGTATCGGTGCGACGCTCCCTGACTGGGCGTAAGTGAACTGTGACCTACTGTGATGCTCAACGGGTGCCGGGCGTCCGGCGTTACGCCCGGACGACTAGTGTCTACAGTCCGTGGACGCGATCGACCTGAGCCTCGTTGAGCTGCTACGCGGCAACGCCCGCCTCTCCTACGCCGAACTGGCCCGGCAGGTGGGCCTCTCCGCACCGGCCGTGCACGAACGTGTCGGGAAGTTGGAGTCCAGCGGCGTCATCCGGGCCTACCGGGCGGAGGTGGAGCCGGAGACCATCGGCCTCGGCGTCACCGCCCTGATCGGCATCGTCGAGGACTCCGGCGCGGACACCGACGACGTCCTGGAGGGGTTCCGGGCGATCCCCGAGATCGAGTCCTGCTACTTCATGGCCGGCGTCGAGTCGTTCCTGCTCAAGGCCCGCGTCGGCACCATCGCGGAGCTGGAGCAGCTGATCATGCGGCTCAACCGGACCCCGGGCGTCGCCTCCACCCGTACCAGCATCGCCCTGTCGACCAAGTGGGAGAACCGCCCCCAGCCGGTGGGGTCCCCGCCCGCCTGAGCCGCCGGCGGGTCCGTCCGCCGCGACCGACCAACCTTTCGCCGTACGCTGTCGAGCTGCCCCACCGGTGAGACCACCGACGCAGGTGTGGCGGACGGGCGTGCCCCGGCGGTAGCCTGCGCCGATGACCACCCCGGCGGCCGCGCCGATCCCCGGACAAGCGCCCGGACCGAGACCCGCACCGGCTCCCCGACCCGGGCCCGGCGGCGGTGCGGCGGTCGTCACCGGGGCCGCCGGTGGGCTCGGCCGCGCGATCGCCGCCGCACTGCACGCCGACGGGTGGAGGGTGCTCCTCACCGACCTCGACGGCGATGCCGTGGCCGCCGCCGCGGCACCGCTCGGCGGCTGGTCCCGCGCCCTGGACGTGCGCGACGAGGCCGCCTGCGCCGAGACCGCCGCCGAGGCGGCCGGCCGGGGCGGACTCGGCCTCTGGGTGAACAACGCCGGCATCCTCGTCACCGGCCCGTCGTGGGAGCAGGACGCCGCCACCCGGTCCCGGGTGGTCGAGGTCAACGCCCTCGGCGCGATGAACGGCACCCTGGCGGCGCTGGCCCTGATGCGGGCGCAGGGCCACGGGCACGTGCTCAACGTCGTCTCGCTGGCCGGTCTGGTGGCCGCACCCGGCGAGACCGTGTACGCGGCCAGCAAGCACGCCCTCGTCGCGTTCAGCATCGGCACGCTGGCCGACCTGCGGTTGGCCGGGCACCGGGGCGTACACGTGTCGTGCCTGTGCCCGGACGGGATCTGGACGCCGATGCTGCACGACCGGCTCGACGACCCAGGGGCCGCCGCGTCCTTCACCGGTACGCTGCTCGACCCGGAGCGGGTGGCCCGCCGGGCCGCCCGACTCGCCCGCCGGCCGCGCCCGGTGGTCAGCGTGCCGCGCTGGCGCGGCGCCCAGGTCCGCCTGTTCGACGCGCTGCCCGGGGTGGCGCTGCGGCTCGCCCCGCTCATCCTCGCCGCCGGTCGCGCCGGGCAGCGCCGCCAGCGCCGGCGGACCGGTGCCGACCAGCGCTGAGCCTGCTTGCTAGGTTTCCGGCGTGACTCATCTCGACCGGTGCGACGAGGCCAGCCGGCGGTGGGTGACCGAGGCGATCGCCACTGTCGAGGCGGACGCGAACCGGTCCGCCGACACCCACCTGCTGCCCTTCCCGCTGCCGCGGGAGTGGGGCATCGACCTCTACCTCAAGGACGAGTCGGTGCACCTCACCGGGTCGCTCAAGCACCGCCTGGCCCGCTCGCTCTTCCTGTACGGGCTCTGCAACGGCTGGATCGGGCCGGCGACCACGATCGTGGAGGCATCCTCCGGGTCCACCGCCGTCTCCGAGGCGTACTTCGCCCGGATGCTGGGGCTGCCCTTCATCGCGGTGATGCCGGCGTCGACCTCGCCCGAGAAGATCGCCCAGATCGAGTTCCAGGGCGGCCGCTGTCACCTGGTGGACGACCCGGCGAAGGTGATCGTCGAGGCGCGCTGGCTGGCCGAGGACACCGGCGGGCACTACATGGACCAGTTCACGTACGCCGAGCGGGCCACCGACTGGCGGGGCAACAACAACATCGCCGAGTCGATCTACGCGCAGTTGGCCCTGGAGCGGCACCCCGTACCGGCCTGGGTCGTGGTCGGTGCCGGCACCGGCGGCACCAGCGCCACCATCGGCCGGTACGCCCGCTACCGGCGGCTGGCCACCAAACTCTGCGTGGTCGACCCGGAGAACTCGGCGTTCTACCCCGCCTGGCTGGCCGCCGACTGGTCGGTCCGCACCGGCCGCGGCTCCCGGATCGAGGGGATCGGCCGGCCCAGCGTCGAGCCCTCGTTCCTGCCGTCGGTCGTGGACCGCATGGTGCAGGTCCCCGACGCCGCCTCGCTGGCCGCGATGCGGGCCGGCTCGGCGGTCCTCGGCCGGCGCGTCGGCGGTTCGACCGGCACCAACCTGTGGGGCGCGTTCGGCCTGATCGCCGGGATGCTCGCCGAGGGCCGGAGCGGTTCGGTGGTCACTCTGATCTGCGACGCCGGCGACCGGTACGCCGACACGTACTACTCCGACGACTGGGTGGCCGCCCAGGGATTCGACCTGGAACCGCACCTGGCCACCATCGAACGTTTCCTGACCAGCGGCGCCTGGCCGGCCTGAGGGCCCGTCCCGGTCAGGCGCGCTCGGCCAGACCCGGGTAGTGCCGGACGTAGCCGTCGGCGTCCACGTCGATGTCCGCGGCGAAGGTGTCGCTGGCGAACCGGATCCGCCCCGGACCCTTTCCCGAGTAGACCTGCTCCGCCGCGACGACCACCAGGCTCGGCACCAGCACCCAGGCGACCATGATCCGGTGCGCCGTGTCGGCCGGTTCGTCGGCCAGCCGGAGCCGCCGTACCGGCAGGGTGTTGAACAGCGGTGACCCGCCCAGGTCCGCGTCGCGCGCATCGGCCAGCCGGTCCGGGTCGTCGGTGCCAGGCAGGCCGACCGGCGGGTGCCCCGCGGCGGCCAGCGCCGCGTCCAGGTCACCCTGCTCGGCGGTGGTCACCCGCCACCGGTCGGCGGCCCGTTCCAGGCGTACGCTCCGCAGCCACCCCGCGCCCTCCACCTCGACCCCCAGCCGGGTGGTCGCCCAGTCGGGGTCGGTGGTGAGCTGGTAGCGGCACGTGTAGGGGACCGGGTCGACGGCCACCTGGGTGCCACGCGCCGTCAGACCCTGCCTGTCGTCGACGAGCACGTGCTCGGCGCCAGCGGTGTCCGTGCGCGTCCACAGGAACGACTTCGGCATGGTCGGCATGTACCGGACGTTACGCGACCGGCCCGCGACCGGCACGGCATGCGACGACGCCGCCGCGGGGCCGGGGCTCCGCGGCGGCGTCGTCGGTGATGCTCGTGATCAGTGGGTACGCGCCGGCGGCCGGCCGCCGTAGCCCCGCTGCTCGTCGCGCGGCCGGTCGTCCCGACCCCGCCCGTCGGACCGGAAGCCTCCCCGGTCCCCGTAGCCACGGCCCTCGGCCGGCCGGTCGCCGTAGCGGCGCTCGCCCTGCGGCCGGTCACCGTAGGCGCGCGGGCCCCGGTCGGCGTAGGTCCGGCCGTCCGTGGAGCGGTCCCCCTGGGGCCGGTCGCCGTAGCCCCGGCTGTCGGTGGGCCGGTCGCCGTAGCGCCGCTCGCCCTGCGGGCGGTCGCCATAGCGCCGCTCGCCCTGGGGACGGTCGCCGTAGCCGCGGTCGCCCTGCGGGCGGTCGCCGTAGCGACGGTCGCCCTGCGGGCGGTCACCGTAGCCGCGGCCGTCGGTGGGCCGGTCGCCGTGGCGGCGCTCCGAGCGGTCACCGTAGGCGCGGGGGCGGTCCCCGTAGCTCCGGGCCTCACCGGACCGGTCGCCGAAGCGGCGGTCACCCCGGTCGCCGAAGCGGCGCGGGCCGCCCGACCGGTCGCCGTGCCGGCGCGACTCGGGCTCCTCGCGCACCGGGACACCGCTGGGCTCGCGGGCACCGATCAGCTCAGCCAGAGCCGGGTCGCCGACCCGCACCCGGGTCTCCGCCGGCTCCACGCCGGCCTTCTCCAGCATCGCGAGGGTGGTCCGGCGCTGCTTCGGCAGCACCAGGGTGGCCACCGCGCCGGACTCGCCGGCCCGTGCGGTGCGTCCCGCCCGGTGCAGGTAGTCCTTCGGGTCCTTCGGCGGGTCGACGTGCAGCACCAGCGAGACGCCGTCCACGTGGATGCCCCGGGCCGCCACGTCCGTGGCGACCAGCACGTTCATCCGGCCCTCCTTGAACTCGGCCAGGGTCTTCGTCCGCATCCGCTGGGTCTTGCCACCGTGCAGGCCACCGGCGCGTACGCCGACCGCCGCGAGCTGCTCGACCAGCCGGTCGACACCGAGCTGGGTGCGGGCGAACACCATGGTCCGACCGTCCCGGGCGGCGATCGACGCCGCCACCGGGAACTTGTCGTGCGGCGGGATCAGCAGCATGTGGTGGTCCATGGTGGACACCGATGCGGTCGACGGGGCGGTCGAGTGGGTGACCGGATCGGTCATGAACCGCTTGACCAGCGCGTCCACGTCACCGTCCAGAGTGGCCGAGAACAGCAGTCGCTGGGTCCCGGCCGGCGTCTTCGCCAGCAGGTCGGTGACCTCCGGGAGGAAGCCCATGTCGGCCATCTGGTCGGCCTCGTCGAGCACGGTGATCTCGACGTCGTCGAGGTGGCACACGCCCCGGTTGATCAGGTCGCCCAGCCGGCCCGGGGTGGCCACGACGATCTCCACGCCGCGCCGGAGCGCGTCGATCTGCCGGTCGTACGGCACACCGCCGACGGCGGTCTTGAGGAAGACCCCCACCGCCTTGCCGAGCGGAACCAGCGCGTCGTTCACCTGCATGGCCAGTTCACGGGTGGGCACCAGGACCAGCGCGCGGGGGTGCAGCGGACGGGCCCGGTTGCGCTCGGCCATGCGCGCGAGCAGCGGCAGGCCGAAGGCGAGGGTCTTGCCGGAGCCGGTCTGGCCGCGGCCGAGGACGTCCCGGCCGGCGAGCGCGTCCGGCATGGTGGCGCGCTGGATCTCGAAGGGGGTGGTGATGCCCTGGCGGGCGAGCACGCGGACCAGCGGCTCGGGCAGGCCCAGCGCGGCGAAGTCGACGGTCTCGGTCTCCTCGGCGGTGGCCGGCCCCCCGGCGACGGTCTCGTCGGTCAGTGGGGCGGTGGAGTCGAGGGCGGACGGAGTCGTGCCGGGATCAGCAATGATGGTCAAGAAATGCCTTTCGAGCGGGGCGCATCTTCGCGATGGCCTGCCGCAGCTGAGTGCCGCCGAATCGCCCGCAAGACCGCCCAGGGGCGCGCACGGCGCGCGCCAGGTCAGTGATCTACACCAGTGTACGGCGGTTCGGGAAACCCGCCACCGTGCCGCGGACGTGTAGTGGGCGGGCTCACCCGGTCGTGGGCTCCGCTCAGTTCTTCAGGACGCCGCCGACCAGCCCGTCCATCGCGTCGCCCGCCAGCAGGACGACGAGCACGCTGATCCCCACGAGCAACCCCAGCGCGGCGACCAGCACGATCACGACCCGGGCCGTCCGGGACCGCTCCTCGGCCGGGCTCGCGGCCCAGCCCTGGGCCAGGATGTGCCCGGTCAGCGAGCCGGAGTTGTCCAATGCCGGGTTACCGGGCAGAGCGACGGTCGCGAATCCGGGCCCCTCCGTGCCGCCGTAGAGGGTGCCCAGGTCGGGGCCACCGTCGTACCGGCCGGGCCCACCGCCGACGGACCCGTCTCGCGCGGGGGGCCTGCCCGCGGGCAGGCCGGGCGTGGCGGCACTGCCGCCCGGCGACGCGGGAGGTGACCAGGCGCTGCCCGTGCCCGCGCTGCCGGAGCGCCGGTCGACCGGGTCGGTCGACGGCGGCCAGGCGGGCAGGGCCGGTGCGGGCACCGTCGGAGGAGCGGCGCCCGGCGCGACGCTCCACCCGGAGGGCGGCGCGGAGACCGGGGCGCCGGACGGCGCGGGGGTCGGCGGCGCGGAGACCGGGGCGCCGGCCCGCGCGGAGGGGGCGGCCCGCGCGGAGGCAGGAGGCGCGAAGGCCGGCGGTGCGGAGACCGGCGGGGCGGTGGCGGGTGGTGCCGAGACCGGCACGGCGGCGCGGCCGGTGAGGCGGCCCGGCGGTGCGGAGACCGGTGCGCCGGACACCGCCGGTGGTGGGGGGAACGGCGGTGCCGGGGCGGGGCCGGGCGGCGGCGGGGGCGCGGGTACCGGTGGGCCGGGCGGGGGCGCCGGCGGACCGGGCAGCGGCGGCACGGGCCCCGGCGGGGTCGGGCCGGGTGGCGGCACCGGGCGGGGCGGCACCGGGCCAGGCAGGGGCGGCGTCGGTGTCGGCACGGGCGGCGCCGGCACCGGCGGCGTCGGGGAGGGCGGGTTCGGCCCGGGTACGGGAGGGATCGGAGCCGGCGCGGGCTCCGGTTCCGGGGTCGGTGGGGTCGGCGGCTTCGCCGGCTCCGGCGGCTGGGCGGGCTCCGGCGGCTCCGGGTTGACCGGGCCGGCCCGGTAGATCCGGGCCTCGCCGGTGTGCGATCGGATGGCCGCCGCCTCGGCGGCGGAGACCCGGCTCGTGTCCGGAACCGTGAAGCTGGCCCGGGCGGGACCGGCGGGCGGCTCCGACGACGGCACGGCCGGGGGGTCGGACGCGCCGACCGGCTGGGTGGCGCCCCGCTGGGCGGGCACCGGGGGCATCGGTTCGGCGCTGCCGGTGGCCCGGTAGGTCGTGCTTCCCGAACGGGCGGGTGACGGGTCGACCCCGTCCTCGGGAGGGGCGACGGCGGTGGCGACGGTCGCCCGTGCCCGGGCCGGTGCGGCGGCGGGCTGGTGCGGTCGTACGACGTCGGGGCTGGAACCGGCCACGCCGGGTGACGGGTCGACGGGCGCGGACCTCCGGTCGCCCGGTTCCGCCGGGACCTGCTGATCGACCATGCTCGCCTCCGCGCCACGCTCGCGCCCGGAGCCGTGCGGTCGGCCCGGGAGTGCCTGAGTCTCACCGTGCCACATTCCGCCCCTACGGCACAGTCGGAGCGCATTCCCCGGGCGGTACGGCGAGCCGCACCGACCGGGGAACGGTCGGGTCGGACGAGGTCAGCTGCCGGTGCTCGCCGACGCGGTGGCCGAGACGCTGCCGGAGGGCGCCGCGCTGCTCGCCCCCGTCGTCGGGCTGGCGCTGCTGCTGGTGACCTGCGGCGACGGCGTGGTGGGGTCGGGAGCCGGCGGCGGCGTCGTGGCCGTGGGCGACGGTGAGGTGGTGGGCGACGGGGACGTCGACGGCGTCGGCGACGTCGTCGGGCTCGGCGACGTCGTCGGGCTCGGGGAGGTCGTCGGGCTCGGCGACGTCGTCGGCAGCGGCGACCGGGTCGCCGACGGCGTCGGCTTCGGAGTGGTCGTCGGCTTCGGCGTCGTCGGGTTGCTCGGCACGGTCGGCACGGTCGGCACGGTCGGCGTGGTGGGCACGGTCGGCGTGGTCGGGGCGGGTACCGCGCCGACCACCCGGGTCGCGGCGTAGAGCCGGGACCAACGCACGTTCGAGATCTTGACGAAGTCGCCGGTGGTGGGCGCGTGGATCATCTTGCCGCCGCCGATGTACATGCCCATGTGGTGGATCGTCGTCCAGCTCGTGCCCGAGGCGAAGAAGACCAGGTCGCCGGGGAGCAGTGCCGCCGGAGGGACCGTGCGGGAGCGGGTCGCGTAGTACTGGTCGCGGGACACCCGGGGCAGGTCGTCGTAGCCCGCCGACCGGTACGCGGCCCAGATGAGGCCGGAGCAGTCGAACCGGTCCGGGCCCTCGGCGGCCCAGAGGTACGGGTCGCCGAGCTGTGCCTTCGCGTAGGCGACGGCGGCCAGCGCGGTCGGGTGCGCGGCCAGCCCGTTGGCGGTCTCGTTGGCCACGTAGCCGGCGCCGAGCTGCTGCTCGGCCGCCTCCTGCTGGCGTTCGATGACGATGAGCTGCGCGGCGTTGTCCTTGCGCAGCTGGACCAGCTTCGCCTCCTCGGAGCGCAGGGTGCGCTCGCCGGCCACGTACGCCTGCCGGGCCGTCGTGACCCGGCCCTCGGCGGCCACGAAGGCCTGCTGGGCGGCCTGCTCGCCGGTGCGGGCCCGGGTGATCTCCTGCTTCGCCTCGGTGGTGTCGCCGCCCTCGACCCGCTCGCCCCGGGTGATCCGGGAGAGCTGGCTGAGGTCGTGCAGGTCGCTCGCGAAGTCGCCCGGCGGCAGTGCCGCGGCGGCCTTGATCGCCTCGCTGGCGGTGGCGTCGGCGATGTCCTGCGCCCGGGCCAGCGCGTCGCGGGCCAGGGCCAGCTCCCGCTCGGCGGCGGCGAGCTGCGCCTCCGCCTCGGTGCGCTCCTGACGCAGCTTGAGCAGCCCGTCGCCGAGTTGCCCGACCCGCGCCTCGAGGGCGTAGATCTGCGCGGCGAGCGGGCCGCTGCCCACGCCGGCGACCGGCGTGGTGACGCTGCCGGGAAGGGCGGGAGCGGTCGGTGCGCCGCCGGGCAGGTTCAGGGCGCCGGCGACGACCGGGCGGGCGCCGGTGTCCGGGACGGTGGTGGGCAGGCCCGGCTCGGCGTACGCGGGAGCGGCCAGCACGGCGGCGACGACCGCCCCGAGCAGGGCCGACCAGAGCCTCGGACGCAGCACCGGTGAGATCACCGGGCTCCGCCGACGCCGTTGTCGCCCGTACCCGTTGTCGACCATTCCGCTCCCCGTCCGACCGGCGTCGCCGCGACCGGTGCGCGCGGCGTCAGGACGCTATCAGTGGTGTGAAACGCCCCATACTGTCTTACCGCACGCCGGCAACGATGTCGATGTGTCGGCGGGTAACGGAAGGCTGAGAGTCCGGTGAAGTACATCGCTGCGGGAGACCGTGCCGACGGTCCGTCGGGCGGCCGACGTAGGCTCGATCGGGACACCGGGGTGGAAGGACGTGGCTGGAGATGGACGCCGGACTCAAGCGTGAGCTCGAAGCGAAGGTGTACGCCGGCGAGCGGCTGACCCGTGAGGACGGGATCGCCCTCTACGAGAGCGACGACCTGACCTGGTTGGGCCGGCTGGCCCACCACCGCCGCACGGAGCTCAACGGCGACCGGGTGATGTTCAACGTCAACCGGCACCTCAACCTGACGAACGTCTGCTCCGCGTCGTGCGCGTACTGCTCGTTCCAGCGCAAGCCGGGTGAGAAGGACGCCTACACGATGCGCATCGACGAGGCGGTCCGCAAGGCCAAGGAGATGGAGGACGAGCAGCTCACCGAGCTGCACATCGTCAACGGCCTGCACCCGACGCTGCCGTGGCGCTACTACCCGAAGGTGCTGCGCGAGCTGAAGGCGGCGCTGCCGAACGTCAAGCTCAAGTGCTTCACCGCCACCGAGGTGCAGTGGTTCGAGAAGATCAGCGGCCTGAGCGCCGACGAGATCCTCGACGAGCTGATGGACGCCGGTCTGGAGTCGCTGACCGGCGGTGGCGCGGAGATCTTCGACTGGGAGGTCCGCCAGCACATCGTCGACCACGCCTGCCACTGGGAGGACTGGTCGCGCATCCACCGGCTGGCCCACTCCAAGGGCATGAAGACGCCGTCCACGATGCTCTACGGCCACATCGAGGAGCCCCGGCACCGGGTCGACCACGTGCTGCGCCTGCGGGAGCTGCAGGACGAGACCGGTGGCTTCGCGGTCTTCATCCCGCTGCGCTACCAGCACGACTTCGTGGATTCGGCGGACGGCAAGATCCGTAACCGGATCCAGGCCCGCACCACGATGGCCTCGCCGGCCGAGTCGCTGAAGACCTTCGCGGTGTCCCGGCTGCTCTTCGACAACATCCCGCACCTCAAGAACTTCTGGGTGATGCACGGCCTGTCGGTGGCCCAGCTCTCGCTGAACTTCGGCGTGGACGACCTGGACGGCTCGGTCGTGGAATACAAGATCACCCATGACGCCGACTCGTACGGCACCCCGAACACGATGCACCGGGACGACCTGCTCAACCTGATCTGGGACGCCGGCTTCCAGCCGGTCGAGCGGGACACCCGGTACAACGTGGTCCGTGAGTACGACAAGGCCCCGTCGCTGGCCGAGCGCCGCGCCGAGCCGCAGCAGGTCTGGGCCTGACGGGCCGCCGGCACCGGTGGCGGGTGGCGGCTCGCGTACCCTCGTAGGGCCATGACGGAGCAGCGGAGCGGATTCCCCCGGCGCGACGCCGAGGGGCGTGTCCTCAGCCTGGGTGACCTGCTCGGGGTCGGCCTGGCGGGCCTGGTCGTCGGCCTGGTCGCGCTGGTGCTGT
This sequence comes from Micromonospora sp. NPDC049497, assembly GCF_044465805.1. NCBI lineage: Bacteria > Bacillati > Actinomycetota > Actinomycetes > Micromonosporales > Micromonosporaceae > Micromonospora > Micromonospora sp. NPDC049497. Next base: position 62,439 of record NZ_JBITMC010000016.1, read on the forward strand.
TCGACTTTGCGTTCGTGTCGTTCGGCGCCGGCGAGTTCGGTCGGGCCAACGGCTGGCTGTCGGTGATCCTGCCGGCGTGGCTCTACTGGGACGACTTCCGGGCCTGGGAGTTCGGCGCCGCCCGGGTGGTGGCCGCGTTGACGGCCGGCGTGCTGGCGGGTGCCGCCGGGCTGGCGGTGGCCGGTCTCGTCGCCGGGGCGCCGCCACTGCTCTCCGGTGGGCTGGGCGCGGCGGCCTTCACCGTCGGATACGCGGTGGTCTGGTTTCCCGGTGTCCGCTGGCTGGCCCGCAGGACGGGCTGAACCCTCCGCCCGGGTGACCCGGCGGCGAGAAACGGAGTGCGGAGAAGTGAGCGCGGCGGTCAAGTACACGCTGGGCCGGATCGGGCTGTTCGTCGTCGTGCTGGCGGCCCTCCTGCCCACCGACCTGGACATCTTCCTCAAGCTGATCGTGGCGCTGGCCTTCTCGGCCGCCGCGTCCTTCTTCCTGTTGCGGGGCTGGCGGGACGAGATGGCCGAGGAGATGGCCGCCGCCGCCGAGCGCCGCCGCGCCGAGAAGGAACGCCTCCGCTCCGCCCTGGCCGGCGAGGACCAGCCCCCCACCGAGCCCGACTCCCCACCCACCCCCCGCTAACCCCCCGCTAACCCCCCGGGGGCGCTGCTCGTGTTGATCAAGGGGTTTGCGTCAGGGTCCGGCTCCTGGCCGACGCAAACCCCTTGATCAACGGGTGTTGGTCGGGTCTGCTACCAGGTGGTCGAGTCGGGGGCGGACGGCCAGGGGACGTCCGTGGGCTTGATCAGGTAGACCACGCCGCCGGAGCCGCTGCCGGTGCCGCCGCTGGCAGTGGTCCGCTTCGTCCGCAGCCAGATCTGCTCGAACTGCTCCCGTGGGTAGACGTGGCGTACCGCGTCGTTGCTCGACGAGGCCGGGTCGTTGACGATGACGTCGCCGTCGGCGGTGAAGCCGACCACCACGAACAGGTGCCCGGCGGTCCCGTAGCCCGCGCCGTCCAGCTCGCTGGCGACGAAGGACTGGCTGGTCACGACGGGGATGCCGGCGGCGATGAAACGCTCCACGTCGTCCAGGGAGTGCAGCCGGGTGACCCGCGCCTCCAGCCCGGCGAAGGTGGCCGCGTACGCGGTGTTGAACGGCCAGTTTCCGGCGCCCTCGTAGGTGTAGTCGTAGACCATCCGCGCGGCGTGGTTGACCGTCGGGTCCGGATAGGTCGGGTCGACCCACGCGGTGTCCTCGGCGGACGCCCGTCGTCCCCAGTACTCGACCACCATCGTCGTGGAGGTGGGGGAGCACCACGCCTGGCCGCCGCCGTCGTACTCGGGGTAGTGGCCGGCGTGGACGTTCTGCGAGTAGCGGGGGACCGGGAGCTCGGTGCCCCAGGCGATGCCTCCGGTGCTCGGCGGCACGGTGAACCGGTCCGGCACCCGGGAGCCCATCGCGCCGACCATCCGGACCGTCGGGGTCGCGGTGGTCGCCGGGTCCCGGTAGAGGGTCACCCGGAGCTGGTACGACCGCAGCAGCACCCCGGCGGCCGGGTTGTCGACCGCGAGGGTGTCGGTCCAGACGCGGGAGGTCTTGTCGCCCTGCTTGTCGACGCTGGTCCGCCTGATGTCCGTGTCGCCGGCGGCCCAGCGGCCCATGACGTACCAGGGGGTGCGGGTGCCGGTGCCGTACGCGGCCTGGAGTTCCACCTGGAGCCAGGTCCCGGCGGGCGTGTCGGCGTTCCACGAGGTGATCAGCTCGGTGGCGTCGAAGCCGATCGCGGTGACCGGCGAGGTCCAGGTCCCGTACGCCCAGGTGCGCTTTTTGCCGGTGTGCGGGTCCTTGTAGAGGGTCGTGCCGAGGGGGGTGCCGAGGGTGAGTCCGGCCGGGGTGGCCACCGTGCCGGCGGCGCTGCCGGCCCGCCACTCCGTTTCGCCGGCCCAGTCGTGGAAGGCGATCTGTTCGTCGTGGCCGACGATCGCGGTGGTGCCGACGACGCCGGTGGGCGCGGCCAGGGGAGCGGCCCCGGCGGGGGCGGGTGTGAGGGTGCCGAGCAGGGTGAGGGTGGTGGCGCCGGCGAGGGCGGCGGCACGAAGGCGAGGTCGGGTGGTCACTGGTCCTCCGCTTCCTGACGGGCGGATCGTTGGCGGTCAGTGTCCCGCCTGGAGGGAAGTTTCGCCAGAGGTCGACCGATAGAAAATCCTTGCCAACGTGAGGATCAGGCTGGCATGGATCAATTCAACGACGGATGTTGATATGACCATGTGGCGGGTGGTGGAGTGTCCTCCACCGTGCGGGATCTCTCCCGCGCCCCGAGGAGGTTGTCCATGGCCTTCCGCAACTCCACCCTCCGTCGCCGTCTCGCCCTCGCCGTCGCCGGTGCCCTCGGCGTCCTCACCCTCGCCGCGCCACCGGTCTCGGCCCGCCCGGGACCGGACCGCTCCGGCGAACCGGCCGCCGTGCCGTACCGGGTGCTCGGCCCGCGTACGCTCGCCGACCGCAACGCCGTCGCCCGCACCGGCGCGTCGATCGACTACTCCGAACACGGCGTGCTGAACGTCTCCGCCACCCGCGCGGAGGCCGCCGCGATCACCCGGCTCGGCTTCCGGCTGGAGGCGACCACCGCGCTCCCCACCGACCGGGGGGCCGACCCGCACGGTCACGCCGAGGGGGACGTCGGCACGCTCGCCTTCCCGCCGGCCGACTCCAACTACCACGACTACGCCGAGCTGACCGCCGTGGTGAACAAGGTCGTCGCCGACCACCCGACGATCGCCCGGAAGATCAGCATCGGGACGTCGTACGAGGGACGTGACCTGATGGCGGTGAAGATCTCCGACAACGTCGCCACCGACGAGGCGGAGCCGGAGATCCTCTTCAACGCCCAGCAGCACGCCCGGGAGCACCTGACCGTCGAGATGGCGATCTACCTGCTCAACCTGTTCACCGACAACTACGGCACCGACTCCCGGATCACCAACCTCGTCAACGGCCGCGAACTGTGGATCGTGCCGACGGTGAACCCGGACGGCAGCGAGTACGACATCGCCACCGGCTCGTACCGGTCCTGGCGGAAGAACCGGCAGCCCAACAGCGGCTCGACGTATGTCGGCACCGACCTGAACCGGAACTGGGGCTACCTGTGGGGCTGCTGCGGCGGCTCGTCCGGCTCCACCTCGTCGGACACCTACCGGGGCCCGTCGGCGTTCTCCGCGCCGGAGACCCAGGCGCTGCGGAACTTCGTCAACAGCCGGGTGGTCGGCGGTGCCCAGCAGATCAAGGCGAACATCGACTTCCACACGTACTCGCAGCTGATCCTCTGGCCGTTCGGCCACACGACCGCCAACACGACCACGGGGATGACGGCCGACCAGTACAACACGTTCGCCACCATCGGCCAGCAGATGGCGAACACCAACGGCTACACCCCGGAGCAGGCCAGCGACCTGTACATCACCGACGGCGGCAGCATCGACTGGATGTGGGCCACCCACGGCATCTGGGCGTACACCTTCGAGCTGTACCCGGGCTCGGCCACCGGCGGCGGCTTCTACCCGCCCGACGAGGTGATCCCGCAGCAGACCTCGCGCAACCGGGACGCTGTGCTGCTCCTCAGCGAGTACGCCGACTGCCCGTACCGGGCGATCGGCAAGCAGGCGCAGTACTGCGGCGGTGGTGGTGGCACCACGGTCTGGTCGGACACCTTCGAGACCGCCACCGGCTGGACCATCAACCCGTCGGGCACCGACACCGCGACCCTCGGGGCGTGGGAGCGGGGCGCCGCCCAGGCGACCACCTCCAGCGGGGCGAAGCAGCTCACCCCGTACGCCGGGAGCAACGACCTGGTCACCGGCCGGCTGGCCGGCACCGGGGCGGGTGACTACGACGTCGACGGCGGCGTGACCAGCGCCCGGTCCCCGGCGGTGACCCTGCCGTCCTCGGGCACGTTGACCCTCTCCCTGGCCTGGTACCTCGCGCACGGCTCCAACGCCAGCTCGGCGGACTACCTCCGGGTCAGCGTCGTGCACAACGGTGGCACCACCGCGCTGCTCACCCAGTCCGGGGCGGCGACCAACCGCAACGGCTCCTGGGCGGTGTCCAACCTCAACCTGACCCCGTACGCGGGTCAGTCGGTCCGCATCCTCGTCGAGGCCGCGGACGCCTCGGGCGCGAGTCTGGTCGAGGCGGCTGTGGACAACGTCACCATCACCAGCTCCTGAGAGCCGGTGGGGCCCCGCGCAGCCCCCAGCGGGGCCCCACCCACCTCCCATCCCTCGCCGATCCGGGACATAACGGCGCTGCTCACGATCGCCGAGCAGCGACCGGTCCCGGATCGGCGAGGCGCGTGCGGGGCGTGCGCTACCGTCTTACCGACCATCCCGCAGCGAAGCCGGTGCGAAACCGGCGCTGTCCCGCAACTGTGATGCCCCTGATCGGGGACGAGCCAGGTCGCCTGCGGTGTGGTCGCGACACGCGCCTTCGAGGAAGGGCGCCTCGCGGACGGGCGCATCCGCTCCCTGTCGGCGAAGCACCACGCTCCTCGACCGACAGGAGGACCCATGTCCAGACGTACCCCCCGGCTCTTCGCCGCGACCCTCGCGGTCGCCGCGCTCGCCCTCGGCGCCTGCGCCGAGAAGACCACCGACACCCCCGCGGCCGGCGGCAGCCCGTCGGCCGCCGCCAGCTTCCCGGTCACCGTCGGCTCGCTGACCCTCGCCGAGCGGCCGGAGAAGATCGTGTCGCTGTCGCCGACCGCCACCGAGATGCTCTTCGCGATCGGTGCCGGCAAGCAGGTCACCGCCGTGGACGACAACTCGAACCACCCGGCCGAGGCGCCGAAGACCGACCTCTCCGGCTTCCAGCCGAACGCCGAGGCGATCGCCGCCAAGAGCCCCGACCTGGTGGTGCTCTCCGACGACCGCAACAAGATCGTCGAACAGCTCACCGCGCTCAAGATCCCGGTGTTCCTCACCCCGGCGGCCACCACGCTGGACGACTCCTACCGGCAGATCACCGAGCTGGGCACCCTCACCGGGCACCCGGCCGAGGCCGCCGACGTGACGAAGCGGATGAAGGACGACATCGCCAAGCTGGTCGCGGACCTGCCGAAGCGGTCGGAGAAGCTCACCTACTTCCACGAGCTGGGCCCGGAGCTGTACACCGCCACCAGCAAGACCTTCATCGGCTCCATCTACGCGCTGGCCGGCCTGGAGAACATCGCCGACCCGTCCGACGCCGACGGCAAGAACGGTGGCTACCCGCAGCTCTCGCAGGAGGTCATCGTCAAGGCCAACCCGGACTTCGTGTTCCTCGCCGACACCAAGTGCTGCCAGCAGAGTGCCGACACGGTCAAGGCCCGGGCCGGCTGGGCCGGCGTCACCGCGGTGAAGAACAACCAGGTCGTCGGCCTCGACGACGACATCGCCTCCCGGTGGGGCCCGCGCGTCGTGGACCTGCTCCGCGCCATCGTCGACGCGACCGCCAAGGTGCCCGCGTGACGCTCGCCCACCGTTAACCGGGGACCCTTTCCATGCAGCAGGCGTTAAGAAGGGGCCCTTCCTTGCCCGCAGCACCGCTCGCCCGACCGGCCGGGACGCCACCCGCGTCCCGGCCGGCCGGGCTGCGGCCACGCTGGCTCGTCGCCGGCGTCGCCGCGGTGCTGGTCGCCCTGGTCGCGGGGGTGTCGTTCGGCGCGGTCAGCCTGCCGCCGGGCAGCGTCGCCGCCGAGCTGCTCAACCTCATTCCCGGCGTACGCCTCGACAGCGGGCTGACCGAGCGGGAGATCGCCATCGTCACCGAGCTGCGGCTGCCCCGGGTGGTGCTCGGCCTGCTCGTCGGTGGGCTGCTCGCCCTGGCCGGCGGCGCCTACCAGGGCGTGTTCCGCAACCCGCTGGCCGACCCGTACCTGCTCGGGGTGGCGGCCGGCGCCGGCCTCGCGGTCACGGTCGTGCTCACCCTCGGCGTCGGGGCGGGCGGTGCCCTGACCGGCCTGCCGGTCGGTGTCCCGCTGGCCGCGTTCGTCGGGGCGATCGGTGCGGTCGCCATGACGTACCTGCTCGGTGCCTCGTCCGGGCGTGGCCGCTCCCCGGCGACCCTCATCCTGGCCGGCGTGGCGGTCTCCGCGTTCCTCTCCGCCGGGCAGACCTACCTGTTGCAGCGCAACTCCGACAGCATCCAGCAGGTCTACTCGTGGCTGCTGGGGCGGCTCGCCACCGCCGGCTGGCACGACGTCCGGCTGGTCCTGCCGTACTTCCTGCTCACCGCCGTGGTCGTGCTCCTGCACCGCCGGGAGCTGGACGTGCTCTCCCTCGGCGACGACGAGGCGGCCAGCCTCGGCCTGCACCCGCAGCGTTCCCGGTACCTGCTCATCGCCGCCGCCTCGCTGGGCACCGCCGCCGCCGTCTCCGCCTCCGGCCTGATCGGCTTCGTCGGCATCATCGTGCCGCACGCCGTACGCCTGCTCGCCGGGTCGAGCTACCGGGTGATCCTGCCGCTGTCGCTGCTGTTCGGCGGCGCGTTCCTGGCGCTGACCGACGTGGTCGCCCGTACCGCCGCCGCCCCCGAGGAGATCCCGATCGGCGTGGTCACCGCCCTGCTCGGCGGCCCGTTCTTCGTCCTCGTCCTGCGTACCTCCCGGCGGATCCTCGGATGACCGCCCCGCTTCCGGCCGCGCCCGCCGTCGAGGTTCGCGACCTGCACGTCCGCCTGGACGGCGTGCCGATCCTGACCGGCGTCGACCTGACGGTCGCCGCCGGGGAGTGGGTCACCGTGATCGGCCCGAACGGCGCCGGCAAGTCGACCCTGCTGCGCGCCGTCGGCGGCCTGCTGTCCGCGGCGGGCGCCACCTCCCTCTTCGGTACGCCGAGCGAGGCGCTGCCCCGCCGCCACCGCGCCCGGGTCGTCGCCACCGTGGCCCAGTCCCCGGTCGTGCCGGCCGGCATGTCGGTGCTGGACTACGTGCTGCTCGGCCGGACCCCGTACATCCCCCCGCTCGGGCGGGAGTCCGCCGCCGACCTCGCCGTCGCGCACGACGTGCTGGACCGGCTCGACCTGACCGGGTTCCACGCCCGGGAACTGGCCACCCTCTCCGGCGGTGAGCGGCAGCGCGTCTTCCTCGCCCGCGCGCTCGCCCAGGGCGCCACGCTGCTGCTCCTCGACGAGCCGACCAGCGCGCTCGACATCGGCCACCAGCAGGAGGTGCTGGAACTCGTCGACCAGCTCCGCCGCGAGCACGGCCTGACGGTGCTGGCCACCATGCACGACCTCTCCATCGCCGGCGAGTACGCCGACCGCATGGTGCTGCTCTCCGACGGCCGGGTGGTCGCCACCGGCCCGCCCCGCGAGGTCCTGACCGAGGAGCACCTGGCCCGCTACTACCGCGCCACGGTCAAGGTCGTGTACGGCGACCACGGCCCCCTGGTAGTTCCCATTCGCCCTTCCTGACCCCGCGCTCCCGAGGTCAGCTGTCGGGGGTGGTCAGGGCGATGGTGTTGAAGAGGGCGCCCTGGGGGTCGCAGAGGGCGGCGTAGCGGCCGGCCGGGATGTCCCGGGGTGGGACCAGGATGGTGCCGCCCAGCTCCGACGCGCGGGCCGCCGCCGCGTCGGCGTCGTCCACGCCGAAGTAGACCGTCCAGTACGCGGGCGAGTCGGCCGGGACGTCGTCACCCAGGCGCGGCATCATCCCGCCCACGATGCGCTCGCCCAGCCGCCAGCCCGTGTAGGTGATCGGCCCCATCGGCTGGTCGTCGGGCCGCCAGCCGAAGACCAGCTCGTAGAAGACCTTCGCGCCGTCCGGGTCGGGGGTGACCAGCTCGGTCCAGCTCAGCGCGCCGGGCACGTCGAACACCTCGGCACCCGTCATGGCCATCGGCTGCCAGACGCTGAAACTCGCGCCCGCCGGGTCGGCGAAGACCGCCATCCGACCCCGGTCGAACACCTCGAAGGGCGGCACCACCACCTGCCCACCGGCCCGCTCCACGCGGCCGGCCACCAGGTCCGCGTCGTCGGTGGCCACGTACACCGACCAGATCGGCACCTGGTCGGGGATCGCCGGCGGGCCCACCCCCGCCACCGACCGGCCGCCGAGCAGGAAGACCGTGTAGCCGCCCGCCTCCGGCTCCGGGGTGATCCGCCCGGTCCAGCCGAACAGCTCGGGGTAGAAGCGCCGGGCGTCGGCCAGCCCCGGCGTGGCCAGGTCGGTCCAGCAGGGCGTGCCCGGCGGGACGGTGCTCACGTCGACCCCTCTCGGCGGGGGCGGCCACTCCTCGGCACGCCCTGCCGGCATCGTGGCACCGCCGACCCGCCGTCCGGGGCGGGAACGGGCGAAACGTCAACTGAACCGGCGACCCCCGGCCGGCTCAGCCCAGCGGGTCGGGCAGCGGCGCGGTGTGCAGCACGGCGAGTCGGGACACGGCCCGGGTCAGCACCACGTACAGGCGGTGCAGCCCGCGCGGCTCGGCGGCCACGATCGCGGCCGGCTCGACGACCACGACGTGGTCGTACTCCAATCCCTTGACCAGGGTCGCGGGCACCACCGTGACGCGCGCCGCGGACGCCGGGTCGTCAGCGGTCGCGGTCGGGATCCCGGCGGCGGCCAACGCCGACCGCAGGCCCTCGACCGCGGCGTCCGCCGCGATCACACCCACCGAGCCGTCGTACGCCAGGGCCGCGCGCACCTCGAGCACCGTCGCGGACACCAGGTCGCCGACGGTACGCACGTCGAGCGCGCCGTCCCGGCGCAGCGACTCGGCCGGGGGCACGTCGACGGCGAGCGCCGGCAGCAGCCGGTTGGCGAACGTGACCACGGCGGCGGGCACCCGGAAGCCGACGGTCAACGGCACCACGACGGCGTCCGGCTTGCCGAGGTGGCGCAGCGACTCCCGCCAGTCCGTCGCCGCCCACGGTGCGGTGCCCTGCGCCAGGTCGCCGAGGAGGGTGACCGATCCGTGCTCGCTGCGGCGGGCCAGCGCCCGGCACTGCATGGGGGAGAGGTCCTGCGCCTCGTCGACCACCACGTGCCCGTAGCCGGCCGGGCGCTCGATCAGGCCGGCAGCCTCGTCGACGAGCACGGCGTCGGCGGCGGTCCAGCGCATCGCCTTCGGGGTGCGGGCCGGCTTCGCCGGCCGGAGCAGCACCAGTTCGTCGGGAGTGAGCAACCCGTCGGCCGCGGCGGCCAGCGCGTCCGGGTCGGTGAGCAGGCGGTGCACCAGCCCTTCCGGGGTGAGCGCCGGCCAGACCGCGTCGAGGAGACCGACCACCGGGCGGGACCTCCCCACCCGGCGCAGCCAGGCGTCGCCGGGTGACTCGGCCCGCCGGGCCTCGGCCTGCCGCTGCAGCAGGCTCACCACCCGTGCCCGCACCCGCTCCCGACCGGTGCCGTACGGCAGGCCCTCCCGTCGGGTCTCCTGGACGATCCGGTGCAGCGGCTCCAGGCCGATCCGCCAGCGGTAGGACCCGTCGGACATGACGATCGGCTCGGTCGGCTCGCCGATGTGCGCGTCCACCGCGCGCCGGAGCACCTCGGCCATCCGCGCGTCGTGCTTGACCGCCGCCACCACCGGGTCCTCGACCGCCCGCACCGGCACCCGCTCGACCAGGTCCTCCACCGTGGCCTGGTCGACCTCCACCTCACCGAGCGCCGGCAGCACCGCCGCGATGTACGACAGGAAGGCCCGGTTCGGACCGACGATCAGCACGCCCGAGCGGCGCAGCCGCTCCCGGTGCAGGTAGAGCAGGTACGCGGCCCGGTGCAGGCCGACCGCCGTCTTGCCGGTGCCGGGAGCGCCCTGGACGCAGATCGAGTCGGCCAGGTCGGCCCGGACCAGCTCGTCCTGCTCGGGTTGGATGGTGGCGACGATGTCCCGCATCGGCCCGACGCGCGGTCGCTCGATCTCGGCGGTGAGGATCCGGCTGGCCGTACCAAGCTCCTCGCCCCGGTCCAGGTGCTCGTCCTCAAAGCTGGTCAGGTCACCGCCGTTGAAGCCGAAGCGGCGGCGGACGGCCACGCCCTGCGGTTCGCGGGCACTGGCCCGGTAGAACGACCGGGAGACCGGGGCCCGCCAGTCCAGCACCAGCGGCTCGCCCCGCTCGTCGGTGACGTGTCGCCGACCGACGTGGTACGCCCGACCGGCGTGGTCGGCGTCCTCGTCGGGCGGTCCGCTCCCGGCCACCCCGCCGAAGTCGAGACGGCCGAAGAAAAGCGGCGTGGTCGGGTCGTCGGCCAGCTCGGCGACCCGCCGGGCCATGTGCCGGCCGAGCTGCTCGGCCGTGTACGCGTCCCCGGCGACCTTGTCGCCGGTGGCGAAGAGCGCCTCGGCGCGTTCGCGCATCCGGCGCAGCGCGGCGCGGGACTCCCTCAGATGCTCCCGCTCGGCGGTGAGCTCGGTGTCCAGTGACTGTTCAGGGGCGTGCAGGGTCATCCTCGTGCCTCTCGAAGAAGAACTCTGCCGCTCGCGTGTCCGACCTGCCGGTCGGCGCGGGGACGTCCGCTGCGGTGCTACACACCTCGGCCGTCGGGCGGGAAGGAAGCAGTTTACTGCGGTCCCGGACACCTGCAACCGCATTTCCGCCGGTCCCGCCCGGGCGGGCTGGCCGGGTTTGGTCCCGCCCGCTACGCTCCGGTCCGACCTGATGATCCACTGTCGACCGCGTCGCACCGGACCCGGTGCCGAGTCGGAGGGCCGAGCATGGGGCTGGAGCTGCCCGCCGAGCTGACCGAGCCGTTGAGCTGGATCGGCCTGGAATGGCCGCAGGCCGACGAGGAACTGCTCTTCGCCGCGGGGCAACGCTGGCTGGAGTTCGGCCTGCACCTGCAGCAGGCCGCCGACCGGGCCGAGGCGGCGGCGCAGGCAATCTGGCAGGCCAACGTCGGTGCGACCGTCGACGCCTTCCAGCAGTGGTGGCAACGGGACGACGGCCCACGGCTGCGGCTGCGGGAGGACGCGATCGCGGCGCAGCTCATCGGCGCGGCACTGATCGCCTTCGCGGCGCTGACCCTGGCCATGAAGATCGCCTTCTTCGTCCAACTGGTGGTCCTGCTGGTGCAGGTGTCGATGGCGATCGCCGCCGCCGTACCGACCGCCGGGGCGTCGACGGCCGCCGTGCCGGGCTTCATCGCCGCGACGCGGATCGTCTGCCAACGCCTGGTCCGGATGCTCGTGGACCAGGTGCGGACGCTGCTCAAGGAGATCCTGGAGCGGGCGAAGAGCCTCCTCAAGATCGTCCGGAGGCGGCCCGGTACGGCCCGGCCTCCGCGCACTCCCGGCCCCGACCCGACGCCGGTCGGCGCTCCCCCGGGTCGTGCGCTCACCGACGCCGACCGGGTGGCCCTGACCGACTACACCGGCCCCGGCTATCGGGCGATGAACCCCTTCCTGCGCGATCCCGGTAGGTACACCCCGGACGAGGCCGCCGCCCTCCAGGTCCGCGCCGACCGGGTCTCCGAGGCCCTCGCCAAGTTGCCCGAGCGGCCGGGGACCACCTACCGGGGTGGCCAGTACCCCGACGACCTGCTGGCCCGCTACGAACCGGGACAGGTCGTCACCGAACGTGCCTTCACCAGCACCTCCACCGATCCACGGGTGGCCCAGGGCGCGTTCGACGGCAACACCGTCATGGTCATCTCGGGCCGGAACGGGCGCGACGTCGCGCCGTACTCCGAGTACCCGGACGAGGCGGAGATCCTGTACGACCAGGCGACGAACTTCAAGGTGACCAGCAAGGCGTGGGATGCTGACCTCGGCAAGTGGGTCGTGACGATGGAGGAGATGTGAGCGGCGTGACGCCATCCCGGGAGCCGGTCAGCGACGAGGAGCGGGAGCGCGCCGCCCGCGCGGTCGAGCAGCTCAAGCGTGATCTCGCCGCCGCGTCCGACCGGCCGGCGCCGTCCCGTACCGACCCGGGGAAGTTCAGCGACCCGGTCGGCCTGGACCGCGACGGCAACTACCAGCGCCCGCTCGACGAGCGGGAGCGCGCACACCTCGACGAGGTCCGCCGCCGCGCCACCGAGGACTCCGGCGAGCGCTGACCGACGCGGCGGTTCCGCAGGCTACGGGGTTGGGTTGGCCACTCCGGTGCCGTCCCGCTGAGTCCGGGAACCGGGCCGGGGATACGGTCGGGACATGGCTGAGCGCGTCGCACGCCCCCGGGTCGGACACATCCAGTTCCTGAACTGCCTGCCGATCTACTGGGGTCTGATGCGGTCCGGCGCCCTGATCGACGTCGACCTGCACAAGGACTCGCCGGACCGGCTGAGCGCCGCCCTCGTCGCGGGCGACCTGGACATCGGCCCGATCTCCCACGTCGAGTACCTGCGGCACGCCGACGAGCTGCTGCTCCTGCCCGACCTGGCGGTGGGGAGCGACGGCCCGGTGCTGTCGGTCAACGTGGTCTCGACCCGGCCTCTCGACGAACTGGACCACGGCAAGGTCGCGCTCGGCTCGACGTCGCGGACCGGCGTGCTGCTCGCGCAGCTCCTGCTCGGCGAGCGGTACGGCGTGAACCCCGAGTACTTCCGCTGCCCGCCGGACCTCACCCAGATGCTGCTGGAGGCCGACGCCGCGGTGCTGATCGGCGACGTGGCCCTGCGCGCCCTCTACGAGGCGCCGCGACGGGGCCTGGCGGTCACCGACCTCGGGCAGGCGTGGCGGGAGTGGACCGGTCTGCCGATGGTCTTCGCCGTGTGGGCGGTACGCCGCGACTTCGCCGCCGCCCACCCGGGGCTGGTCAAGGAGGTGCACGAGGCGTTCCTGCGCTCCCGGGACCTCTGCCTGGCCGAGCTGGACCAGGTCGCCGAGGCGGCGGCGCGCTGGGAGCCGTTCGACGCGGAGACGCTGGCCTCGTACTTCCGGGTCCTGGACTTCTCCCTCGGCGAGCGGCAGGTCGCCGGCCTGCGGGAGTTCGCCCGCCGCGCCGCCGCCCTCGGTGCGGCCCCTGACCTCCCGCCCACCGGCCCGGAGTTCTTCGCCGGCTGATCGCCGCGGTGGCGCTCGCGCGTCGGGGCGCGGGCCTCAGTTCGGGTCGCGGAGGAGGGCCTCGGTGATCTTCTCGCAGTTCTTCATGCCGTACTCGTAGCCCTTGGTGATCGGGTAGCGGACCATCACGCCCATCGTCCAGGTGTCGCCGATGGCGAGGCAGTTGATATGCATCTCCTGCTCGCGGGTGCGGTCGACCCAGCCGTTCTTGATCGCGATCGTCTTCTGCTCGGCGGGCGGGAACGCCTTGCGGATGCCGAAGTCACCGGTCCCGCGTACCTGCTTCATCTCGTTGAGCAGCCACTTCGTCCACTTCGGGCCGGCGGCCCGCCCGTCGGCGATGCACTGGCCGAGCCGCGCGGTGTCGCGGGGCGACAGGTTCGTACGACTCCAGCCGCGGTCGGCGGCGACACTGCTGTCGGTCAGCTTGCACAGGGAGAGCAGTCGGGTGATCGAGGCGGAGCGGCCGAGCGAGTTGTAGAACTGCTCGGTGCGGGTGTTGTCGCTGTCCCGAATGATCTTCGTGGCGTCGGCGAGCTTCCCGTCGCTTGGGGTCTGTCCCGCGTCGGCGGTCCGGCGCAGGTAGTCGGCGACGATCCAGGACTTGATCAGCGACGCGGTGGTGCTGGTCTCGCCCATGTTGTCCGAGCCGATGATCTCGCCGGTGCGCCGGTCCAGCACGCTCCACGAGTACCAGCCGTCGATGTCGAGGTCGAGGTCCTTCGCCGCGAAGGGCAGGGGTTCGAGCTCTGCCTCGGGCGACGGGCTGGGCGCGGGGGTGGGGCGCTCCCTGCGGTCGGTGGGAGAGCCGGTGGAACGCTCGGCGGGGGCGACGGGCTCGCCCCAGCGGGCGGCGGCCGTGGACTCGAACGGCGACCCCGGCAGCAGGCGCAGGGACACGAGCACCAGTCCGATCAGGATGGCCGCGACCGCGATGAGCTTCCCGGGTGACGTCCCGCGGGACGTGGGCGCGGCGGCGCGGCGGCGGGCCATCAGAGCTTCCCGACCGGCTGCTGCGGCACCTTGAGGGCGGCGCCGGGCTGCGGGGTGACCAGTTGGCTGGCGACGCTCGCGCAGACCTGGGCGCCGTACTTGAGGCCGCTCTTCTGCGGGTAGCGCAGCATCACCGCGAGGCTCCACCGGTCGGTCACCGCGAGGCAGTTGACGTGCCAGTTGCCGTCGTAGCTCAGCGGCGTCCAGCCGTTCTTGATGCTGACCGGACCCTGGCTGGTGATCGGCTCGGGCAGGCCGTCGATGATGCCCCAGCGGCCACCGCCGGAGCGAAGCTTCTGGTCCTTGGCGGCGGTGGTGCCCCGGACCTTGCTCATCTCGTCCAGCAGATAGGCGGTCCACTTCTGGCCGGCGGCCTTGCCGTCGCCGATGCAGTCACCGAGCCGGACCGCGTCGCGGGGAGACATCCGGGTGAAGCTCCACCAGCCGATGTAGCCGGGAACCTTGCCGGGACCGGTGTCCGTCAGCCCGCAGGTGCCGACCATCCGCTTGATGGTGGCGGACTTGCCGACCGCCGCGTAGAGCGCGTTCGCCGCGTCGTCGTTGCTGTCCCGGATGGCGGTGGTGATGTTCTTCTTCATCGCCGCCGGGATCGGCTTGTCGCCCAGCAGCCGCAGGTAGTCGGCGGCGAACCAGGACTTGATCATCGACTCGGTGGAGCTGGTCGCCGTCATGTTCTTCGAGCCGGAGATCGTGCCGGTCTCGCGGTCCAGGAGGGCCCAGGAGAAGAACTCGCCCTTGAAGTTCACCGACACCGTCCCGGCGGCCAGGGTCGGGGGCGGTGGCGCCTGGGGTGCGGGCGCCGCGACGCTCTCGGCGCCACCGCCGCTCCCGCCGTCGGCGCCGCCGTCGGCGAGCCGGGCGTACGCGGCGGGCACCACCAGGGCGCCACCGAGAAGGACCGCCACCACGGCGAGCACCAGGGTCACGCGGGATCGCATGAGTGGATGAGCTCCAGATGTCAGGGCCGGGGGGCCGGCTTCACGTTGTCCGGACGGATCGGTGGACCGCCGTGGGGCCGGGGGGGCGGCCTCCGCTGGTGCTGGGGGCGATCGTCGGGCGCCGATCGGTGTGCCGGGGGAAGTCTACGTCCGGATCGGTGCCACGCCAGGACCCGCCACCTGGCAACTTGCCATGAAGTCGGGACATAGGGCCGGTATGCGTTTTCTGGTGGGATTCATTTTTGCGCCGTGACCCAACTCATAGCCCTCACCGCTACCGGCCGTTGTCGGTCCATCACGGGCCCGTTCCGGATTTCTTGTTACACCCTCTGGTGCGCGAAGTGGATAGCTGTAACACTTGTCCTCATGTATGGCAACGACTTCGGCGCCGAGGACACTGCCGGCGGCGGCCTTCTCGGCGAGGTCGAGGCGGCGGAGGCGGCGCTGCGCGAGGCGGCTGCCCGGGGGCGCCGTGCCGGCGCGGCCGGGCCGGACGAGGACCTGGCGGCGTACTTCGCCGAGGTCGTCGAGGCCGACCAGAAGATCGAACCCCGCGACTGGATGCCCGAGGGGTACCGGAAGACGCTGATCCGGCAGATCGCCCAGCACGCCCACTCCGAGATCATCGGGATGCAGCCCGAGGGCAACTGGATCAGCCGGGCCCCCTCGCTGAAGCGCAAGGCGATCCTGCTGGCCAAGGTCCAGGACGAGGCGGGCCACGGCCTCTACCTGTACGCCGCCGCGGAGACCCTCGGCATCAGCCGGGACGAGCTGGTCGACATGCTGCTCAACGGGCGGCAGAAGTACAGCTCGATCTTCAACTACCCCACGCTCACCTGGGCCGACGTCGGCGCGATCGGCTGGCTGGTGGACGGCGCGGCCATCGTCAACCAGGTCCCCCTCTGCCGCTGCTCCTACGGGCCGTACGCGCGGGCCATGATCCGGGTCTGCAAGGAGGAGTCGTTCCACCAGCGGCAGGGCTACGAGATCCTGCACACCCTGGCGCACGGCACCCCCGAGCAGAAGGCGATGGCGCAGGACGCGGTGGACCGCTGGTGGTACCCGTCGCTGGCGATGTTCGGCCCGCCGGACACCGACTCCACCCACTCGGCGCAGTCCATGGCGTGGAAGATCAAGCGCTTCTCCAACGACGACCTGCGCCAGCGCTTCGTGGACATGTGCGTCGGGCAGGCCGAGGTGCTCGGGGTGACCATCCCCGATCCGGACCTGCGCTGGAACGACGAGCGCCAGTCGTACGACTACACCCAGCCCGACTACGACGAGCTGATGCGGGTGATCAAGGGCGACGGCCCGTGTAACCGCCAGCGGATGGAACACCGGCGCCGCGCCCACGACGAGGGCGCCTGGGTCCGGGAGGCCGCCGCGGCGTACGCCGCCAAGCGGACCGCGACGAAGGAGAAGGTGGCGGCGTGAGCAGCCAGGAACACACCCCGCTCTGGGAGGTCTTCGTGCGGGCCCGGCGTGGGCTGTCGCACACCCACGTCGGCAGCCTGCACGCGCCGGACGCGGAGCTGGCCCTGCGTAACGCCCGTGATCTCTACACCCGCCGACAGGAGGGCGTGTCGATCTGGGTGGTGCCGGCGAGTGCGATCACCGCGTCGAGCCCCGACGAGAAGGACGCCTTCTTCGACCCGGCCGCCGACAAGGTGTACCGCCACCCCACCTTCTACGAGGTGCCAGAAGGCGTGGCCCACCTGTGAGCGCGAGGAGTGAGCCGGGTTTGCGAGCCCCGCAGTCGCGAACGGAGACGGCGCTGTGAACGGTCCCTTCGACTTCGTCCTCGCGCTCGGCGACGACGCGCTGATCGCGGCGCAGCGGCTCGGCGAGTGGTCGACCCGCGCGCCGGAGATGGAAGAGGACATCGCGCTGTCCAACATCGCCCTCGACCAGCTCGGCGCGGCGCGGCTGCTGCTCACGTACGCGGGGGAGCTGGAGGGCGCCGGCCGGGACGAGGACGCGCTGGCGTTCCTCCGGAGCGACCGGGAGTTCCGCAACTGCCTCCTGGTCGAGCTGCCCAACGGCGACTTCGCGGTGACCATGGCGAAGCTGCTCTTCCTGTCGGCGTACCAGCTTCCGCTCTACACGGCGCTGGCCGGGTGCGGCGACGAGCGGCTGGCCGCGATCGGCGGGAAGGCCCGTAAGGAGTCGGCGTACCACCTGGACCACAGCTCGCTGTGGGTGAAACGGCTCGGCGACGGCACCGAGGAGTCGCACCGCCGGATGCAGGCGGCCGTGGACGAGGTCTGGCCGTACACCCACGAGCTGTTCACGGCGGACCCGGCGGCTCCGGTCGATCCGGCCACCCTGCGGGCCGACTTCGACGCCGTGGTGTCGACCGTGCTCGACGAGGCGACGCTGGCCCGGCCGGAGACGACCTGGGCGCCGGGCGGCGGGCGGGACGGGGTGCACACCGAGCACCTGTCGTACCTGCTGGCCGAGATGCAGGTGCTGCACCGCGCCCATCCCGGAGCGCGGTGGTGACCGATCCCAGGGCGGCCGTCGCGGCGGTGGTGGACCCGGAGATCCGGGTTATCACCATCGACGAGCTGGGCATCCTGCGGTCGGTGGACGAGGACCCGGCCACCGGCCGGGTCGTCGTCACCATCACCCCCACCTACACCGGCTGCCCGGCGATGGACGTGATCCGGTCCGACATCCGCCGGGCGCTGGCCGGCGCCGGGCACCCCGACGCCGAGGTCCGCACGACCTACAGCCCGGCCTGGAGCACCGACTGGATCTCCGAGGAGGGCCGGGCCAAGCTGGCCGCCGCCGGCATCGCCCCGCCGGCCCCGGTCCGGGCCGGCAACGTCGTCCCGCTGACCCTCGCGGTCCGCTGCCCGCGCTGCGGGTCCCCGGAGACCGAGCAGATCAGCCGCTTCGGTTCCACCGCGTGCAAGGCGCTCTGGCGCTGCCGCTCCTGCTCCGAACCCTTCGACCACCTGAAGGCGCTGTGACTGTCACCATCACCCGTCCGGTCCGTCGCCGGCCGGTCTTCCACCCGCTGCCCGTCGCCGCCGTCGACCGGCTCACCGCCGACGCCGTGGCGATCACCTTCGCCGTGCCCGAGGAGCTGCGGGAGACCTTCGCGTTCTCCGCCGGCCAGCACCTGACCGTCCGGCGTGCCGGTGAGGGCGGGGAGGACGTGCGGCGCTCGTACTCCATCTGCTCCACTCCGGAGGAGCTGGCGCGGCACGGCCGGCTGCGGATCGGGGTGCGCGAGATCCCCGGTGGCGCGTTCTCCGCGTTCGCCTGCGGCGCGCTGCGCGGCGGCGACACCGTCGAGGTGCTGCCCCCGCTGGGGCACTTCACCACGGCGTTCGCGCCGGACCGGGTCCGCCACTACGGCGCGGTCGTCGCCGGTTCCGGCATCACCCCGGTGCTGTCGCTGGTCGCGACCGCCCTGGCCGTCGAGCCGGCCAGCACGTTCACCCTGGTGTACGGCAACCGCACGGCGAACACCGTCATGTTCTCCGAGGAACTGGCCGACCTGAAGGACCGGTACCCGACCCGGCTGCACCTGGTGCACGTGCTCTCCCGGGAGCAGGGTGAGTCGCCGCTGCTGTCCGGGCGGATCGACGCCGAGCGGTTCGGTCGACTGCTGGACACGATCGTGCCCGGCGAGGCCATCGAGGAGTGGTTCCTCTGCGGCCCGTACGCCATGGTGGTCGACGCCCGGGAGGTCCTGACCGCGCGGGGA
Source organism: Micromonospora sp. NPDC049497 (assembly GCF_044465805.1). Taxonomy (NCBI): domain Bacteria; kingdom Bacillati; phylum Actinomycetota; class Actinomycetes; order Micromonosporales; family Micromonosporaceae; genus Micromonospora; species Micromonospora sp. NPDC049497. Next base: position 81,077 of record NZ_JBITMC010000016.1, read on the forward strand.
GTCCCGGAGTCCGCGGTGCGGACCGAGCTGTTCCACGTCGACGCGCCGCCGGAGCCGGTGCGCCGCCCCGGTGACACCCCGGGCGCCGGCGCCGAGGTGACGATCGTGCTGGACGGCCGGTCCTCAACCTTCACCATGGGCCGCGAGGAGCGGGTGCTGGACGCGGCGCTGAAGGTGCGCGGTGAGCTGCCGTACGCCTGCAAGGGTGGCGTCTGCTCGACGTGCAGGGCCAAGGTCGTCGACGGCGCGGTGACCATGGCGCGCAACTACGCGCTGGAGCCCGACGAGGTGGCCAACGGGTACGTGCTGACCTGCCAGTCCAGCCCCACCACCGAGCGGCTGACGGTCGACTACGACGCGTAGAGACCCCGCCATCAGCGCGATCTTGCACTTTCTGCCTTGACATCCCGCGCATATCGGGGCGAACAGGGGGCCGAAAGTGCAAGATCGCGGAGGTGGCGGTGGGCTGGACGACACAGGAAGGCACCCGTGGGCTGACGCTTCGGGGGCGACGTAGGCTCGGAGGCGTGACGGTGAGCCGGGAGATCGACGACATCCTGCAGCGTGGCGCGGACGGCGGGCGGATCACGCCCGAGGAGGCCCTGCTGCTCTACACCGAGGCGCCCTTCCACGCCCTGGGCGAGGCGGCCGACGCGGTCCGTCGGCGGCGCTATCCGGACAACATCGTCACGTACCTGATCGACCGCAACATCAACTACACGAACGTCTGCGTGACGGCGTGCAAGTTCTGTGCCTTCTACCGTGCGCCGAAGCACAAGGAGGGCTGGACCCACCCGACCGAGGAGATCCTGCGCCGCTGCGGCGAGGCGGTGGAGCTGGGCGCGACCCAGGTCATGCTCCAGGGCGGGCACCACCCGGACTACGGCGTCGAGTACTACGAGGAGTTGTTCTCCTCGGTCAAGCAGGCGTACCCCCAGCTGGCCATCCACTCGATCGGCCCGAGCGAGATCCTGCACATGGCCAAGGTCTCCGGTGTGAGCCTGGACGAGGCGATCTCCCGGATCAAGGCCGCCGGCCTGGACTCGATCGCCGGCGCCGGCGCGGAGATGCTGCCGGAGCGACCCCGTAGGGCGATCGCGCCCCTCAAGGAGTCCGGCGAGCGCTGGCTGGAGGTCATGGAGCTGGCCCACCGGCAGGGCGTCGAGTCGACCGCCACGATGATGATGGGCACCGGCGAGACGGCCGCCGAGCGGATCGAGCACCTGCGGATGATCCGCGACGTGCAGGACCGTACGCGCGGCTTCCGGGCCTTCATCCCGTGGACGTACCAGCCGGAGAACAACCACCTCAAGGGCCGCACCCAGGCCACCACCCTGGAGTACCTGCGGCTCGTCGCCGTGGCCCGGCTGTTCTTCGAGACCGTGCCGCACCTGCAGGCGTCCTGGCTGACCACCGGCAAGGACGTCGGGCAGCTCGCCCTGCACATGGGAGTGGACGACCTCGGTTCGATCATGCTGGAGGAGAACGTGATCTCCTCGGCCGGCGCGCGGCACCGCTCGAACCTGCACGAGCTGATCGGCATGATCCGCTCGGCGGACCGGATCCCGGCCCAGCGGGACACGCTCTACAACCGGCTCGCGGTGCACCGGACCCCGGCGGACGACCCGACCGACGAGCGGGTCGTGTCGCACTTCTCCTCCATCGCCCTTCCCGGCGGTGGCGCCGGGAAGACCCTGCCGCTGGTCGAGGCCCGCTGACCCCTCCGAGCCGGGTGTCCCACGGTCCATCAACGATCGATCACTCTACGTGATCATCGCTGATGGACCGTTTGGTCATCCTGGCGGGTCCGCAGATATCGATTCGATGAACGTTGTGTCGATTCCCGTAGGCCGCGCGGGATCACAACCACCATCAATCCGGACAATCCTTAAGTCGTCCTTAGATCGGCAGGCCGACCCGCCGTGCGACGGGGCTGGCGGCGATGATCGCGGAGCGCTAACGTCCCCGCCCGTACGTTTCCTTCACCCCAACGGGGGGACCTTTCATGATCTTCGGTAACCGTGCTGCCGCGTACCTGGGCGCCGGCGCCGCCGGGCTGGTCGCCGCGGGCGCGTTCGCCGCGCCGGCCCTGGCCGACAACACCGCGGACCTCGCCATCAAGGCGACCGGCACCACGATCGCGGTCGGCGCGCCGGGCAAGTTCGCCAGCGTCTCGCTGCTGAACAAGAGCGCCGTCGACGCCAAGGGCGTTCTGGTCGGCCTCGACATCAGCAAGCTGGACACCAAGCTCGTCGACATCAACGAGAGCGGCTGCAACACCCGCGAGGACGGCTGGATCCTCTGTGGCATCGAGGGCGACACCATCGGTGCCGGTGAGGACGTCGACTGGGCCTTCCCGCTGACCCGCAAGGGCGACGGGACCGGCCCGGCCGGTTCCATCAGCGCCCTGATCCTGCACGAGGGCGACGACCCCGACGAGTCCAACAACCTGGTGACCGTCGACGTCAAGGTCGAGGGCACCGGGCCGGACCTCTCGGTCGTCGCCGACGACGTGCGCAAGGCGGTCAAGGTCGAGGGTGGCTCCATCACCCAGGTCGGTGACCTCCAGGCTGGTAACACCGGCCAGCTCATCTACAGCGCGTTCAACCAGGGTGACCAGGCCACGACCGGTCTCCGCATCTCCGTGAAGCTGCCGAAGGGCGCGACCTTCGCGGAGAAGGAGGAGGACTGCACCTACAACGACGCGATGACTGCCCTGACCTGCCAGTACGAGGCCGTTCTGGTCCCGGCTTCGCAGGACAAGGACGGTGACAAGCTCTACGCGGGTGCCCGCTTCTACAACCTGGTCAAGGTCGACGCCGGCGTCAAGCCGAGCAGCCTGACCGGTGGCGAGGTCACCATCGACCCGCTGTGGAAGGAGGGCGCCGCGGCCAGCAACGCGACCAAGGCGACCACCTCCAACCTGCCGCAGAACGCCGAGGGCGTGTCCGACAAGGACGTGGACGCCAGCGACAACACCGACGACTTCTCCGTGATCGTGGCCGGCAAGGGCGGCACCGGTGGCGGCGACAACGGTGGCGGTCTCCCGGTCACCGGCCCGCAGGCCGGCCTGATCGGCGGGATCGGCGGCGCGGTGCTCCTCGCCGGTGGTGTGATGTTCATGGTCGCGCGCCGTCGGCGCATCGTCCTGGTGACGCCGGGCGACGAGAAGTCGGCGGTCTGACCGCTGTCCTCCATCGACCCGCGAGGGTCGTTCATATAAATGCACGGCAGTACGGGCGGGATGGGTCACCATCCCGCCCGTACTGTGTCCCGGCCCGATCGCGCGGGCCGGACACGCCTTCCGACCCTGGCGTACGGGGACGAGCTTCGCTGACCGCGCAGCCCACTCCCGACCCGACGCCGAGCGGGGAACCGACGGCAGGCCCGACCGGCACGCCCACCGTCGTCCCGACCACGCCCGGCACCGGCGGTGGCGGCGGAGACGGCGGCCTGCCGGTGACCGGCGTGCAGGTCGGCCTGATCGGCGGCGTCGGCGCCGGCGTGCTGCTGACCGGCGGCGCGCTCCTGCTGCTCTCCCGGCGACGGAAGGTCGTCCTGGTCAACCCGGGCGACGAGAAGAAGGCCGACTGACAGTCGCGCTGCGCACGGCGGCCGGACGTTAAGAAGGGGCCCTTCCTCTACCGGAGGCGTTAGGAAGGGGCCCTTCCTTCGGTTTCGGCGGGGGCTGGCAGAGTGGAGGGGTGAGCCGTACCCCGCAGGGCCAGCGCGCCAGCCTGGACAAGCAGCCGCACGAGGTCGCCGCGATGTTCGACGGTGTGGCCGCCCGCTACGACCTGACCAACACCGTCCTGTCGTTCGGGCAGGACCGGGCCTGGCGGCGGGCGACCCGGGCCGCGTTGGACCTGCGGCCGGGGGAGCGGGTGCTGGACGTGGGTGCCGGCACCGGCGTGTCGACCGAGGAACTGGCCCAGTCCGGGGCGTACGCCGTCGGCGCCGACCTGTCCCTCGGGATGCTGTACGCGGGGAAGCGGACCCGTCCCGGCGTGCCGCTGCTGGCCGGGGACGCCCTGCGGCTGCCGTTCGCCGACGCCAGCTTCGACGCGGTCACCATCTCCTTCGCGCTGCGCAACGTCAACGACACCGACGCCGCGTTGCGTGAGCTGGCCCGGGTGACCCGTCCGGGCGGCCGGCTGGTGGTGTGCGAGTTCAGCACGCCGGTCAACCCGGCCTTCCGCACCGTCTACCTGTCGTACCTCATGCGGTCGCTGCCGGCGGTGGCCCGCGCGGTGTCCAGCAATCCCGACGCGTACGTCTATCTGGCGGAGTCGATCCGTGCGTGGCCCGACCAGTCGGCACTGGCGGCGCGGGTCGCCGGCGCCGGTTGGGGTCGGGTGGCGTGGCGCAACCTGACCGGCGGGGTGGTCGCCCTGCACCGTGGGGTGCGCGACTAATCACGGAAAGTCACGGGGTGCGGCGGTGCATCTTCAGGAATGCACCGCTTTAGTCCAGTTTGTTCCGTAGGCTGCCCTCCATGACGGGACCAAACCGGACGGACCTCCCGGTGGCGACCGACGACGACGCCGCGGAACTCATCGCGCAGCTCAAGGAGTTGGCCGGTGCCGACCCGGCCGATGTCCGTCAGGTCGTGGCCGAGGTACTCGCCGCGCTGGACCGCGCGGCCGGCGGAGCCCTCCGCGAGCACCTCCCGGAGACGATCCGGGCCGATGCCGGTCTGGACACCACCGTGCGGGCGCGCCGCTGACCCCCGAAGTGGACGTCGACCGGCCTGTTTCCGGCAAGTTAGGTACCCCTCACCGGGCACCGGTGTAACGCCGGTCATAGACTCCTCAGCGTCTGGCTTGTGAAGCATTTCACGAGCGTGCGGGAGGAGGCGCGAGATGACCTCGGTGGAGAACGACGCCGACGTGATCGTCGTGGGCGCCGGTCCCGGTGGGTCGGCTACCGCGTACCACCTGGCCCGGCACGGCGTACGGGTGCTGCTGCTGGAGAAGACCGAGTTTCCCCGGGAGAAGGTCTGCGGCGACGGGCTGACCCCCCGCGCGACGCGGCAGCTCATCCGGATGGGCGTCGACACGTCCCCGGAGGCCGGCTGGTTGCAGAACCGCGGCCTGCGGGTCATCGGCGGGGGCGTCCGGCTGGAGCTGGACTGGCCCGATCTCGCCAGCTACCCCAACTACGGCCTGGTCCGCACCCGGCTCGACTTCGACGACCTGCTCGCCCAGCGGGCCCTCGCCGCCGGCGCGAAGCTGCGCACCAGCGTGAACGTCATGGGTCCGGTGCTCGACGCCGACGACCGGGTGATCGGCGTGACGGCCGAGGTCGGGCCGGACAAGGAGCCGGCCACCTTCCACGCCCCGCTGGTCGTCGCGGCGGACGGCGTCTCCGGCCGGTTCCCGCTGGCCCTCGGGCTGGCCAAGCGCGAGGACCGGCCGATCGGCGTGGCCGTGCGGCGCTACTACCGCTGCGAGGCCAAGCACGACGACAACTACCTGGAGTCCTGGCTGGAGCTGCGCGGCCGGGACAGCGACGCCCTGCTCCCCGGGTACGGCTGGATCTTCGGCCTCGGGGACGGCCGGGTCAACGTCGGCCTCGGCGTGCTCAACTCGTCGTCGGCGTTCGGCAAGACGAACTACCGCCGCCTGCTCACCGACTGGCTGGCCAACACGCCGCCCGAGTGGGGCATGACCGACGAGACGAACGCGGAGGGGCCGATCCTCGGCGCCGCGCTGCCGATGGGCTTCAACCGGGTGCCGCACTACACCCGCGGGGTGATGCTCGTCGGCGACTCCGGCGGCATGGTCAACCCGTTCAACGGCGAGGGCATCGCGTACGCGATGGAGTCCGGCGAGCTGGCCGCGGAGATCGCGGTGCAGGCCCTCGCGCGGCCGGCCGGTCCGGAGCGGGAGCGCGCGCTGATGGCGTATCCGACCGAGCTGAAGGCGCGCTTCGGCGGCTACTACCGGCTCGGCGGCATCTTCGTGAAGCTGATCGGCCGTCCCGAGGTGATGCGGATGGCGACCAAGCACGGCATGCCGCACCCGATGCTGATGCGCTTCGTGCTCAAGCTGCTGGCCAACCTGACCGACCCGCGCGGCGGGGACGCGATGGACCGGGTCATCAACGCGATGACGAAGGTGGCACCAGCGGTATAGACGTCCTGCTCAGGGCCGCTTCCGGCCCCGGGCACGGTACAAAGATCGACCCCCGCTGGCGGTCGTCACGCGGGACGTGAATAGTGTGATTTTCGTCAAGCACCAGGGGCAGGGAAGGACGAGCAGGAGAAAAGATGTCGCTCTCGCCTTACGCACCGATCATCGGGCTGTTCGCCCTCGCCACGGGGTTTGCGCTGTTCTCCGTGGCCGCCGCCCGGCTCACCGGCCCCCGGCGCTACAACAAGGCCAAACTCGAGGCGTACGAGTGCGGCATCGAGCCCAGCCCGCAGCCCGTCGGCGGCGGCCGGTTCCCGGTCAAGTTCTACCTGACGGCGATGCTCTTCATCGTCTTCGACATCGAGATCATCTTCCTCTACCCCTGGGCGGTCTCGTTCGACGCCCTGCCGATCTTCGGCTTCGTGGAGATGGTCCTGTTCATCGTCGCGGTCTTCGTCGCCTACGCCTACGTCTGGCGGCGCGGCGGCCTGGACTGGGACTGAGGGAGGAACTCAGATGGGTATCGAGGAGAAGCTCCCCGCCGGTGTCCTGCTCACCTCGGTGGAGAAGCTCGTCAACTGGTCGCGGAAGTCGTCGGTCTGGGGCGCCACGTTCGGCCTCGCCTGCTGCGCGATCGAGATGATGGCCGCCGGTGGCCCGCACTACGACATGGGCCGCTGGGGCATGGAGGTCTTCCGGGCCTCGCCCCGGCAGGCCGACCTCATGATCGTCGCGGGTCGGGTGAGCCAGAAGATGGCCCCGGTGCTCCGCCAGATCTACGACCAGATGGCCGAGCCCCGCTGGGTGCTGTCGATGGGCGTCTGCGCCAGCAGCGGCGGCATGTTCAACAACTACGCGATCGTCCAGGGCGTCGACCACATCGTCCCGGTCGACATGTACCTCCCGGGGTGCCCGCCGCGGCCGGAGATGCTCATCGACGCGGTGCTCAAGCTCCGCGAGAAGATCATGTACGAGCCGCTGGGCGCGAACGGCCGCAAGATGCTCCAGGCCCGCCAGGAGCGCGGTGACGTCCCGGTCGTCCCGTACGGCTCGATGCCGTCGTCGTACCGCAGCGACAAGGCCCGGCGCGCCGAGTGGACCAAGGCGGTCCGTGAGGGGCGCGAGGAGCAGCTGCGGATCGAGAACTGGATGAAGGCCCAGAACCACCTGCACGAGCACGGGGGTGTCCAGAAGTGACCGCACCCAACGACCGGGTCGACGGCGGCGGCGTACCGGTGCCGACCACGCCGGCCGGTGCGAGCAGCACCGCTCCCGCCGAGTACCCGCCGGCCAGCCCGGCCGGTCGCGGCATGTTCGGCAACCAGGGCTCCGGCGACGTCTCCGGCTACGGCGGCCTGGTCCGTCCGCGCCGCGCGATCGAGGACGCGGCCCGGCCGTACGGCGGCTGGTTCGACGAGGTCGCGGACGCGCTGGAGGAGGCGTACCCGGCCTTCGGCGAGGCGATCGAGAAGGTCGTGGTCGACCGGGGCGAGCTGACCCTGCACGTACGCCCCGAGCGGATCGCCGAGGTGTGCCAGGTGCTCCGGGACGACCTGGCGCTGCGCTTCGAGCTGTGCTCCTCGGTGTCCGGCGTGGACTACCTCGGCGCGGAAGAGCGCCGGCTGCACGCCGTCTACCAGCTCACCTCGATGACGTACCGGCGCCGGATCCGGCTGGAGGCCGCGGTCTCCGCCGAGGACCCGCACCTGCCGAGCGTCACCGCCGTCTACCCGACCGCCGACTGGCAGGAGCGGGAGGCGTACGACATGTTCGGCATCGTCTTCGACGGCCACCCCAACCTCACCCGGATCCTCATGCCGGACGACTGGGAGGGCCACCCGCAGCGCAAGGACTACCCGCTCGGCGGCGTGCCCGTCGAGTACAAGGGCGCCGAGATCCCGCCGCCGGACCAGCGGAGGTCGTACCAGTGACAACGCCGAACTACGCCACCGAGCGCGAGACCACCGAGGGTCGGGTCTTCACCGTCACCGGCGGGGACTGGGACGAGGTCGTCTCCGGCACCGACCCGATCAACGAAGAGCGCATCATCGTCAACATGGGTCCGCAGCACCCGTCGACGCACGGCGTGCTGCGGCTGATCCTGGAGCTGGAGGGCGAGACGGTCCGCGAGGCCCGCTCGGTCGTCGGCTACCTGCACACGGGCATCGAGAAGAACCTCGAGTACCGCAACTGGGTCCAGGGCTCGACCTTCGTGACCCGGATGGACTACCTGTCCCCGCTGTTCAACGAGACGGCGTACAGCCTCGCGGTGGAGAAGCTGCTCGGCATCGAGGAGCAGATCACCGAGCGGGCCACCACCATCCGGGTGCTCATGATGGAGCTGAACCGGATCTCGTCGCACCTGGTCTGGCTGGCCACCACGGCCATGGAGCTGGGCGCGATCAACATGATGCTGTACGGCTTCCGCGAGCGGGAGTACATCCTCGAGATCTTCGAGATCATCACCGGCCTGCGGATGAACCACGCGTACGTCCGGCCGGGCGGCGTCGCCCAGGACGTGCCGGACCAGGCGATCGTCAAGATCCGCGAGTTCCTCAAGCTGCTGCCGAAGAGGCTCAAGGAGTACGAGGACCTGCTCTCCGGCCAGGTGATCTGGCTGGAGCGGACGCAGCAGGTGGCGGTGCTCGACGTGACCGGCTGCCTCGCGCTCGGCGTGACCGGCCCGGTCCTGCGGTCCGCCGGTCTCGCCTGGGACCTGCGCAAGACCATGCCGTACTGCGGCTACGAGACGTACGAGTTCGACGTGCCGACGCACGCCGACGGCGACGTCTGGGGCCGTTACCTGGTGCGTCTCGCGGAGATCCGGGAGTCGCTGAAGCTGGTCGAGCAGGCGGTGGACCGGCTGAAGCCGGGCCCGGTGATGGTCGCCGACAAGAAGATCGCCTGGCCGGCGCAGCTCGCCATCGGCGTGGACGGCATGGGCAACTCGCTGGAGCACGTCGCCAAGATCATGGGTCAGTCGATGGAGTCGCTGATCCACCACTTCAAGCTCGTCACCGAGGGCTTCCGGGTGCCGCCGGGCCAGGTCTACATCGGCATCGAGTCGCCCCGCGGCGAGCTGGGCGTGCACGCCGTCTCCGACGGTGGCACCCGGCCCTACCGGGTGCACTACCGGGAGCCGAGCTTCATCAACCTCCAGGCCCTCCCGGCGATGGCCGAGGGCGGCCTGATCGCCGACGTGATCGCCGGTGGCGCCTCGCTGGACCCCGTGATGGGTGGTTGTGACCGATGACTGTTTTCACGGAAGAGACCCGGGAGCGGGCGCGGGAGATCGTCGCCCGCTACCCGGCCGACCGGTCCCGCTCGGCGCTGCTGCCGCTGCTGCATCTGGTGCAGGCGGAGGAGGGCTACGTCTCGCCGGCCGGTGTCGCGTTCTGCGCCGAGGTGCTGGGCCTCAACAAGGCCCAGGTCGGCGCGGTGGCGACCTTCTACACGATGTACAAGCGCCGTCCGACCGGTGACTACCTGGTCAGCGTCTGCACCAACACGATGTGCAACGTGCTCGGCGGCCAGGAGGTCTACGACACCCTCGCCGAGCACCTGGGCGTCGGGCACGACGAGACCACCGCCGACGGGACGATCACCCTGGAGCACGCCGAGTGCCTGGCGGCCTGCGACTACGGCCCGGTGATGACCGTCAACTACGACTTCTTCGACAACGTGGACCCGGGCACCGCGGTCGGCGTCGTCGACGAGCTTCGCGCGGGTGGCCGGCCCATGCCGACCCGCGGCGCCCGGCTCTGCACGCTCAAGGAGATGGCCGTGCAACTCGCCGGCTTCGCCGACGAGCGTGACGGCGCGGTCGCCGACGGCGAGCCGGGGGAGCCGACCCTGCGGGGCCTGCGCCTGGCCGAGCAGCACGGCATCTCGGTGCCGGGCTTCGACCCGAACACGCCCATCCGCAGCAAGGCCGAGTCCGACCAGGCCGCCGCCGAGGCGAAGGCGAAGGCCGAGGCCGCGAAGCCGGCCGCCGCGCCCGCCGTCGCCCCGGTCCGCGGCGGCGACGGCGCGTCCGCCCCGACGGGTACGCCCGGCAACGCCGGCGTCGGCGAGCCGGCTCCCGCCGCCGCGGCCACCGGCAGCACCGCCCCGGACGTGAAGGCCCCCGACGACAAGTCGCCGGAGATCCGGGCCGCCGAGACGCGGCAGCCGGACGCGCACACCGCCGTCCCGGACGCCCCCGGCACGAAGGTCCCGACCGACAGCACCGCCCCGGCGCCACGGGACGCGCAGGAGGCCGAGGCCGCCGGTGTCGCCGCCAACGCGCCCGCCGGTGACGGCAAGCCCGCCGGCGACGAGGCCGCGGCGCAGGAGCGCAACCTGAAGGAAGCGGAAGCAGGGACGGGCACCGGTGGCCCGGGCTCCGCCGTCGCGAGCGAAACGGGGGTCCAGAAGTGACCGCTCCTCGGCCGGAGACGCTGGCCAAGCTCACCCCGGTGCTGACCAAGCGCTGGCTCTCGCCGGACGCCTGGCGGATCGGCACCTACGAGAAGCTCGACGGGTACGCGGCGCTGCGCAAGGCGCTGAAGGCCCACCCGGACGACCTGATCCAGCTGGTCAAGGACTCCGGCCTGCGCGGCCGGGGCGGCGCCGGCTTCCCCACGGGTCTCAAGTGGGGCTTCATCCCGCAGGGCGACGGCAAGCCGCACTACCTCGTGGTCAACGCCGACGAGGGCGAGCCGGGCACCTGCAAGGACCTGCCGCTGATGACCCACGACCCGCACTCGCTGGTCGAGGGCGTGATCATCGCGTCGTACGCGATCCGCGCCAACCGGGCCTACATCTACATCCGGGGCGAGGCGGTGCACGCCGCCCGACGGCTGCGCAACGCCGTGCAGGAGGCGTACGCCAAGGGCTACCTCGGGAAGAACATCATGCGCAGCGGCTTCGACCTGGAGCTGGTGGTGCACTCGGGTGCCGGGGCGTACATCTGCGGTGAGGAGACCGCGCTGCTGGACTCGCTGGAGGGCTTCCGGGGTCAGCCCCGGCTGCGCCCGCCGTTCCCGGCGACCCACGGCCTGTACGCGAGCCCGACCGTGGTGAACAACGTCGGCACCATCGCCAGCGTGCCGTACATCGTGCTGGGCGGCGCAAACTGGTGGAAGACCATGGGCACGGAGAAGTCCTCCGGGCCGATGATCTACTCGCTGTCCGGCCGGGTCGCCAACCCGGGGCAGTACGAGTGCACGATGGGCGTGACGCTGCGGGAGCTGCTGGAGCTGGCCGGCGGGATGCGACCGGGCCACAACCTACGGTTCTGGACTCCGGGCGGCTCGTCGACGCCGCTGCTGACCGCCGAGCACCTCGACGTGCCGCTGGACTTCGAGGGGGTGGCCGCCGCCGGCTCCATCCTCGGCACGACGGCCACGCAGATCTTCTCGGACCAGGACTGCCCGGTGTACGCGACGTACCGGTGGCTGGAGTTCTACCACCACGAGTCGTGCGGCAAGTGCACCCCGTGCCGCGAGGGCAACTACTGGATGGTCCGGGTCTACCGGCGGATCCTCGCCGGCCAGGGCACCCACGAGGACCTGGACACCCTGCTCGACACCTGCGACAACATCCTCGGCCGCTCGTTCTGCGGCCTGGGTGACGGCGCTACCAGCTCGGTGACCTCGTCGCTGAAGTACTTCAAGCAGGACTACCTCGACTACATCGAGGGTCGTACCGCGCCGAAGCTCTCCGACAAGCAGCTGGTTGGAGCCCACTGATGACGGACGTAGTCAAGCAGACCGAGACGGTCACGCTCACCATCGACGGCGTCGAGGTCACCGCCCCCAAGGGAGCGCTGCTGATCCGGGTCGCCGAGCAGTTGGGCACCGAGATCCCCCGGTTCTGCGACCACCCGCTGCTGGCCCCGGCCGGCGCGTGCCGGCAGTGCCTGGTCGAGGTGGAGGGGCAGCGCAAGCCGGTCGCCTCCTGCACCCAGACGGTCGCCGACGGCATGGTGGTCCGCACCCAGCTCACCTCCCCGGTCGCCAAGAAGGCGCAGGAGGGGGTCATGGAGCTGCTGCTGATGAACCACCCGCTCGACTGCCCGATGTGCGACAAGGGCGGCGAGTGCCCGCTGCAGAACCAGGCGATGTCCACGGGCCGCACCGACTCGCGGTTCCACGAGCACAAGCGGGAGTACCCGAAGCCGCTGCCGATCAGCACCCAGGTGCTGCTCGACCGCGAGCGCTGCGTGCTCTGCCAGCGCTGCACCCGGTTCTCCGAGGAGATCGCCGGCGACAAGTTCATCGACCTGATGGGCCGGTCGTCCGCCGAGGAGATCAACATCTACCGGGACGAGGCGTACGGCGAGGAGGGCGACTCCGGTGACGTGCCGTTCAACTCGTACTTCTCCGGCAACACCGTGCAGATCTGCCCGGTGGGTGCCCTGACCGGGGCCCAGTACCGGTTCCGGGCCCGCCCGTTCGACCTGGTCTCCAGCCCCAGCGTGTGCGAGCACTGCTCGGCCGGTTGCGCGCAGCGCACCGACTGGCGGCGCGGCAAGGTCATGCGCCGGCTGGCCGGCGACGACCCGGCGGTCAACGAGGAGTGGAACTGCGACAAGGGCCGGTGGGCTTTCCAGTACACCCGCGCCTTCGACCGGCTCACCACTCCGCTGGTCCGTGACGAGCGCACCGGTGAACTGCGCGAGGCCTCCTGGAGCGAGGCGCTCAGCGTCGCCGCCGACGGGCTGCGTGCGGCCCGGGACGGCGGGCAGGGCACGGCGGTGCTCACCGGCGGCCGGCTGACCGTCGAGGACGCCTACGCGTACGGCAAGTTCGCGCGGGTCGCCCTGCAGACCAACGACATCGACTTCCGCGCCCGCCCGGTCTCCCGCGAGGAGGCCGACTTCCTGGCCAGCAGCGTCGCCGGGGCCACCGACGTGACCTACGCCGACGTGGAGAACGCTCCCGCCGTGGTGCTGGTCGGCCTGGAGCCGGAGGAGGAGTGCCCCATCCTCTTCCTGCGGCTGCGCAAGGCGTACCTGAAGAAGACCCTGACGGTGTACGCGATCGCGCCGTTCGCCACGCGGGGCCTGGAGAAGCTCGGCGCCAAGCTGGCCCGGGTGGTGCCGGGCGAGGAGGCCAGCGTGCTCGCCGAGCACGCGACGGTCGCCGAGGCGCTGGGCCAGCCGGGCGCGATCCTGATCGTCGGCGAGCGGCTGGGTGGCGTACCGGGCGGGCTCTCCGCGGCGGCGGCGGTCGCCCGGCGTACCGGTGCGAAGCTGGCCTGGGTGCCGCGCCGGGCGGGTGACCGCGGCGCGGTCGACGTCGGCTGCCTGCCCAACCTGCTGCCCGGCGGACGCCTGGTGACCGAGCCGGCCGGCCGGGCCGAGCTGGGCGAGGCGTGGGACATCCCGGCCGGGGTCATCCCGAGCCAGGCGGGCCGGGACACCGACGCCATCCTCACCGCGGCGGCGAACGGCCAGTTGGGCGCGCTGGTGGTGGCCGGGGTCGACCCGGCCGACCTGGCCGACCCGAGGCTGGCCGAGGCCGCCCTGGACGCGGTGCCGTTCCTGGTCAGCCTGGAACTGCGCAACAGCGCCGTGGCCCGGCGGGCGAACGTGGTCTTCCCGGTCGCCCCGGTGGTCGAGAAGGCCGGCAGCTTCCTGGACTGGGAGGGCCGCCTGCGCACCTTCGAGGCGGTGCTGAACACCGCCGCGATGACCGACGCCCGGATCCTGGACGCGATCGCCGCGCAGCTCGACGTGCGGCTCGGCACCGGTGACGTGCCGAGCATCCGGCGTGAGCTGGGCGCCCTGCCCCGGACCCGCACCGACCGCCCGGCCCCGCCGTCGGTGGAGCCGGGCCCGGTGCCGCACCCGGGTGCCGGTGAGGCCGTGCTCGCGACCTGGCACCAGCTGGTCGACCTGGGCAGCCTGATCGACGGCGACGAGCACCTCGCCGGCACCGCCCGCCCGCCGGTGGTCCGGCTGGGCAAGGGCACGGCGGAGGCGCTCGGCGTCACCGACGGCGACCCGGTCACGGTCGGGACCGACCGTGGCGGGGTCACCCTGCCGGCGGCGGTCACCGAAATGCCCGACGGGGTCGTCTGGCTGCCGACCAACTCGCCCGGCTCGACCGTCCGGCGCAGCCTCGGCGTGCCGGCCGGCGCGGTCGTCCGGGTCTCGGCCTCCACGGTGGCGGCCGACCTTCCCCACCAGGCCGACGCGACCGAGCCGGTCGCGGCGGACGCGGCCGGCCGTCCCGGTCCGCTCCTCAACTCCGGGGGTAACCGGTGAGCGCGAGGAGTGAAGGAGCGCAGCGAGTGAGCCCCGCAGTCGCGAACGAAAGGTGGGTCCGGTCATGACCTTCCTCGCACAGGACCCGACCCTGGCCGACTTCGGCCGGGACCCGTGGTGGCTGGTCCTCGGAAAGATCGTCTTCGCCTTCGCGTTCGGCCTGCTCGCCACCCTGCTCGGCGTCTGGTTCGAGCGGCGGGTCGTCGGTCGGATGGCGGTGCGGCCGGGCCCCAACCAGGTCGGCCCGTTCGGCCTGCTGCAGACCCTCGCCGACGGCTTGAAGATGGCCTTCAAGGAGGACATCCTGCCGAAGTCGGCGGACAAGGTCGTCTACTTCTTCGCGCCGGTCATCTCGGTGGTGTGCGCGGTCACCGCGCTCTCGGTGATCCCGTTCGGCCCGATGGTCAGCATCTTCGGCCACCAGACGCCGTTGCAGGTCACCGACGTGCCGGTCGCGGTGCTGCTGGTGCTGGCGTGCTCGTCGATGGCCGTCTACGGCGTCGTACTGGCCGGCTGGGCGTCCGGCTCGACGTACCCGCTGCTCGGTGGTCTGCGGTCCAGCGCCCAGCTGATCTCCTACGAGATCGCGCTCGGCCTCTCCGTCGTCGCGGTCTTCATGTCCGCCGGCACGATGTCCACCAGCGGCATCGTCGCCGCGCAGGGCAGCGGCAACCAGCTGAGCGTGTTCGGCGCCGACATCCCGGCCCCCGGCTGGTACGCGATCCTGCTCTTCCCGAGCTTCGTCATCTTCTTCATCTCGATCGTCGGCGAGACCAACCGGGCGCCGTTCGACCTGCCGGAGGCGGAGTCGGAGCTCGTGGCCGGCTTCATGACCGAGTACAGCTCGCTGAAGTTCGCGCTCATCATGCTCTCCGAGTACGTCGCGATGGTCACCATGTCGGCCTTCACCGTGACGCTGTTCCTCGGCGGCTGGCGGGCGCCCTGGCCGATCACCCTCTGGGAGGGCGCCAACTCCGGCTGGTGGCCGCTGCTGTGGTTCTTCGGCAAGGTCGTCCTGCTGGTGTTCGTCTTCGTGTGGCTGCGGGGCACGCTGCCCCGGCTGCGCTACGACCAGTTCATGCGCCTGGGCTGGCGGGTCCTGCTCCCGATCAACCTCGTCTGGCTCCTGGTCCTCGGTGGCCTGCGCTCGATCGAGGACTGGGACACCCGCGGCAAGGTGATCGCGGTCGGCATCCCGGCCGGCATCCTGCTGCTGGCCACGCTCTTCTGGCCGAGCCGGAAGCCGACGGTGCAGCCGACGGTCCAGGAACAGGTCGACAACCGGCCACCCGGCAGCTTCCCGCTGCCGCCGATGGACCTGCAGGTACCCCCGAGCCCGCGCACCCGGCGCGTGGTCGCCGAGCGGGAGCCGGCCAACGTCGCCGCCGGCCCGGACTCTCAGGAGGTGTGACGTGGGCGCGATCACCGGAACGTTCAAGGGCTTCGGTGTCACCTTCTCGCACATGTTCAAGAAGGTCGTCACCACCGACTACCCGTTCAAGCCGCCGGTCTCGGCGCCGCGCTACCACGGGCGGCACATCCTCAACCGGCACCCGGACGGGCTGGAGAAGTGCATCGGCTGCGAGCTGTGCGCCTGGGCCTGCCCGGCGGACGCGATCTACGTGGAGGGTGGCGACAACACCGAGGAGCAGCGCTTCTCCCCGGGTGAGCGGTACGCCAGCGTCTACCAGATCAACTACGCCCGCTGCATCTTCTGCGGCCTCTGCATCGAGGCCTGCCCCACCCGCTCGCTGACCATGAGCAACGAGTACGAGCTGGCCCGGGACAACCGGCAGGACCTGATCTTCACCAAGGAGCAGCTGCTCGCGCCGCTGCTGCCCGGGATGGAGCAGCCGCCGCACCCGATGCGCCTCGGCGAGAGCGAGAAGGACTACTACGTCGGTTCGCTGACCAACCCGGGCACCTCGGCCGGCGCGGAACGCTCCCCGATGGGCCCCGGCCACTACCAGGTCGAGGAGCACCCCGGGGTGACCTTCCCCGGTGCCGAGCAGCACGCCCAGCGGGCCGCCGCCGCCAAGGGAGACGACGCATGACAACGCAGACGGTGCTCGCCGCGGCGGGCGAGGTGTCCGGCGGTGAGCAGGTCACCTTCTGGATCCTCGCCCCGCTGGCGCTGCTCGGCGCGATCGGCATGGTCGCCGCCCGCAACGCGGTGCACTCGGCCCTGTGGCTGGTGCTCACCATGCTCTGCCTGGGCGTGTTCTACGTCCTCCAGGCCGGGCCGTTCATCGGCATGGTGCAGATCATCGTCTACACCGGCGCCATCATGATGCTGTTCCTGTTCGTGCTGATGCTGGTCGGCCGGGACGCCTCCGACTCGCTGATCGAGACCCTGCGGGGTCAGCGGGTCGCGGCGATCGCGCTGGGGCTCGGCTTCGCCGGCCTGGTCGGCGGGGGCCTGTGGCGCGCGCTGGACGGCACCACCGCGGTGGGCCTGGAACAGGCCAACGCCGAGGGCAACGTGCAGGGCATCGCCCGGCTGCTCTTCACCAAGTACGTCTTCGCCTTCGAGCTGACCTCGGCGCTGCTCATCACCGCGGCGGTCGGCGCAATGGTCCTGGCGCACGTGGAGCGGCGCAAGGAGGACCGGATGGACCAGATCGCCACGATGAAGGCGCGGTTCGCCCCCGGCAACTACCCCGGCCCGAAGCCCGGCCCGGGTGTGTTCGCCACGTCCTCCTCGGTGGCCACCCCGGCCCGCCTGCCCGACGGCCGGCTGACCGACCGGAGCACGCCGGACATCCTGCCGGTACGCGAGCTTTCCGCGCAGGAGACCTCGCTGAAGGGGACGGACAAGTGACACCCGACTACTACCTCGTCCTCGCCGCGGTGCTGTTCACCATCGGCGCCGCCGGGGTGCTCATCCGGCGCAACGCGATCGTGCTCTTCATGTGCGTCGAGCTGATGCTCAACGCCGCCAACCTGACGCTGGTCACCTTCAGCCGGATCAACGGTGACCTCAACGGCCAGATCATGGCGTTCTTCGTGATGGTGGTGGCGGCGGCCGAGGTCGTGGTCGGGCTCGCCATCATCATGTCGATCTTCCGGACCCGGCGCTCCGCGAGCGTCGACGACGCCAACCTGCTGAAGTACTGAGGGGCCTGCGGTGATGGAGATTCTGGCGAACGCTCCGGTCGAACCGGTGGGCACCGTCACGTACGCCACGGCGGACGGACTGCTCGGCAGCGTCTGGCTGCTGGTGGCGATTCCGCTGGTGAGCGCCGCGATCCTGCTGCTGCTCGGCCGGCGTGCCGACCGCTGGGGCCACTGGCTCGGCGTGGGCGCCATCGGCGCCGCGTTCCTGCTGGGCCTGACCTACTTCCTCCAGCTTCGCGGCCGGGAGAACAAGTCCGTCGAGCTGAGCCTCTGGGACTTCATCACCGTCGGCGAGCTGCGGGTGGACTTCGGTCTGCTCTTCGACCCGCTGGCCGGTGTCTTCGTCCTGCTGATCACCGGGGTGGGTTTTCTCATCCACCTGTACGCGGTGGAGTACATGGCGCACGACGCCGGCCGGCGTCGGTTCTTCGCGTACTTCAACCTGTTCGTCGCCGCGATGCTCCTGCTGGTGCTCGGCAACAACTACGTGATGCTCTACTTCGGCTGGGAGGGCGTCGGTCTGGCGTCGTACCTGCTGATCTCCTTCTGGTACGAGCGGCCGAGCGCCGCAACGGCCGGCAAGAAGGCGTTCCTGATGAACCGGGTCGGCGACGCCGGTCTGGCCATCGGCATCTTCATCATGTTCGCCACCCTCGGCACCACGCAGTACGACGAGGTCTTCACCGGGGTCGGCTCGCTGACCGCCACCACGGTGCTGGTGCTCGGCCTGCTCCTGCTGCTCGGCGCGACCGGCAAGTCCGGCCAGTTCCCGCTCCAGGCGTGGCTTCCGGACGCGATGGAGGGCCCGACCCCCGTGTCGGCGCTCATCCACGCGGCGACGATGGTCACCGCGGGCGTCTACCTGATCGCCCGGTCGAACCCGATCTTCTCGGCGAACTCGACGCTCCAGCTCGTCGTGGTGAGCGTCGGCGCGCTGACGCTGCTGATCGGCTGCATCATCGGTGCCGCGAAGGACGACATCAAGCGGGTGCTGGCCTGGTCGACCGTCAGCCAGATCGGCTACATGTTCCTCGGTGTCGGCCTGGGCGGCGCGGCGTACGCGCTGGCGATCGTGCACCTGCTGGCGCACGGCTTCTTCAAGGCCAACATGTTCCTCGGTGCCGGTTCGGTCATGCACGGCATGAAGGACCAGGTGGACATCCGGCGCTTCGGCGGGCTGTCGAAGCACATGAAGATCACCTGGATCACCTTCATGATGGGCTGGCTGGCCATCATTGGCATGTTCCCGTTCTCCGGCTTCTTCTCCAAGGAGCCGATCATCGTGGCCGCCTTCGAGCGGGACGACTGGACGGCCTGGCTCTTCGGCGGTGCCGCGCTGCTCGGTGCCGGGCTGACCGCCTTCTACATGACCCGGCTCTTCGTCCTCACCTTCCACGGCCCGAAGCGGTGGACCGAGGACATCGCGCACCCGCACGAGTCGCCGAAGCTGATGACGATCCCGCTGATCCTGCTGGCGATCGGGTCGGTCGGCGCCGGCTTCCTCCTGTCCACCTCCGTGCCCGACTGGCTGGGGGCGACCGCCGGGTTGGGCGCGCAGGAGGAGCCGCACGAGGCGGTCCTCTCGCACGCCGTGATCACCGCGCTCTCGCTGCTGGTCACCGTGGTCGGCGCCGGGCTGGCGTGGTTCCTGTTCCGGGCCGGCACGGCGACCGCGCCGCAGCCGGCCGGGATCCTGGTCACCGCCGCCCGCCGCAACCTCTACACCGACGCCGTCAACGAGGCGGTCTTCGAGAAGCCGGGCATCTTCCTCACCCGGGCGCTGGTCTACCTCGACAACCGTGGCGTGGACGGGCTGGTCAACGGCCTGGCGGCCGGTGTCGGCGGTGGTTCGGGCCGGCTCCGGCGGCTGCAGACCGGCTTCGTCCGGTCGTACGCCACCTCGATCCTGGCCGGCGCGCTGCTGGTGGTGGCGGCGTTCCTGGCCGTCGAGGCGGGGTGGCTCGCGTGATCGACCTTCAGAGCTGGTCGGGAACCATCTCCCAGGCGGCCGTCGTCGGCGGACCGCGCAGTGACGACGGAGGTAAGGCCGCATAATGTCCGACTTCCCGTTCCTCTCGGTGCTCACCGTGGCGCCGCTGGTCGGTGCCCTGGTGGTGGCCTTCCTGCCGCGGAGCCGGCCGGAGCTGGCCAAGCAGGTGGCGCTCGGCTGGTCGCTGCTGGTGCTGGTGCTGTCGGTGGTCATGTGGGTGACCTGGCAGACCGGTGGTGAGCGGTTCCAGTTCCGCGAGTCCTACCCGTGGATCCCGAACTGGGGCGTCAACTTCACCTTCGCCGCCGACGGCATCGCACTGGTGATGCTGATGCTGATCGCGGTGCTGGTACCGCTGGTGATCCTGGCGTCCTGGCACGACGCGGACGCCTCGAAGCGGTCGGTGCCGGTCTACTTCGCGCTGCTGCTCGTCCTCGAGTGCACGATGATCGGCGTCTTCGCTGCCGCCGACGTGTTCCTGTTCTACGTGTTCTTCGAGGTCATGCTCGTGCCGATGTACTTCCTCATCGGCAGCTACGGAGGCCACCAGCGGCAGTACGCGGCGGTGAAGTTCTTCCTCTACTCGCTGGTCGGCGGTCTGTTCATGCTCGCCGCCGTGATCGGCCTCTGGGTGGTCGGCGGGAAGACGTTCGACTGGCAGGCGCTGTCCCAGGTGGACATCACCACCGGCACCGAGCGCTGGCTGTTCCTGGGCTTCTTCCTCGCCTTCGCGATCAAGGCGCCCTTCTTCCCGTTCCACACGTGGCTGCCGGACGCCGGTGGCGCGGCTCCCGCCGGTGCGGCGGCCCTGCTCGTCGGCGTGCTGGACAAGGTGGGCACCTTCGGCATCCTGCGCTACTGCCTGCCGCTCTTCCCGGACGCGGCGAAGTGGTTCGCGCCGTGGGCGCTGGCGCTGGGCGTGATCGGCATCATCTACGCCGCGCTGCTAGCGGTCGGCCAGAACGACCTGAAGCGGCTGGTGTCGTACACCTCGATCGCGCACTTCGGGTTCATCGGCGTCGGCATCTTCGCCTTCACCACCCAGGCGGGCACCGGGGCCGTGCTCTACATGGTCAACCACGGTCTCGCCACGGGCCTGCTCTTCCTCGTGGTCGGCATGCTGATCGCCCGCCGGGGCTCGGCGCTGATCAGCGACTTCGGTGGCGCGGGCAAGCTGGTGCCGGTCCTGGCGGGGGTGCTCTTCTTCGCCGGTCTCGCCTCGCTGGCGCTGCCCGGCACGGCACCGTTCGTCTCCGAGTTCCTGGTGCTGATCGGCACGTTCACGGTGAACAAGCCGGTCGCGGTGATCGCGACGCTCGGCATCATCCTGGCGGCGGCGTACGTGCTCTGGATGGTGCAGCGCACCACGCAGGGCACGCTCAACCCAGCGCTGACGGAGGTCGACGGCATGAAGCGTGACCTCAACCTGCGCGAGAAGGTCGTGGTCGCCCCGCTGATCGCGCTGATCGTGCTGCTCGGCTTCTACCCGAAGCCGGTCACCGACGTGATCAACCCGGCGGTGCAGGCGACCATGCAGGACATCGACCGGACCGATCCCGCCCCCACCTCGGGCGGCACCGTCCAGGAGGCGGCGAAGTGAACGAGCTGCAACTCCCCTCGATCGACTACGGGGCACTCGCGCCGACGTTGATCATGCTGGGCGCCGCGCTGCTCGGCGTCCTGGTCGAGGCGTTCGTGCCCCGACGGCACCGGCACGCCGTCCAGCTGTCGCTGGCGCTGCTGGCGGTCCTCGCCGCGCTGACCATGGTCGTCCTGCACGCCGACGACCGGCTGGTCACCATCGGCGGTGCGATCGCCGTGGACGGGCCGGCGCTCTTCCTCCAGGGCGCGATCCTGGTGCTCGCCGCGATGTCGCTGCTGCTCATCGGTGAGCGCACGGTGGAGCGGGGCGGGTACTTCGTGGCCCAGGCCGCGGTCACCGCCGAGTCCGACGAGGACCGGCGGCAGGCCGAGGGGCAGAACGGCGCCACCGAGGTCTATCCGCTGACCACCTTCGCGATCGGCGGCATGCTGATCTTCGTGGCGGCGAACGACCTGCTGACCATGTTCATCGCGCTGGAGGTCTTCTCGCTGCCGCTCTACCTGCTCTGCGCGCTGGCCCGCCGCCGGCGCCTGCTGAGCCAGGAGGCGGCGCTGAAGTACTTCATGCTCGGCGCGTACGCCTCGGCGTTCTTCCTCTTCGGTGTCGCCCTGGTCTACGGCTTCACCGCCGGTATCCCGGGGCGCCCGGCCGGCGTCGACTTCGCCACCGTGAACGCCGCCGTCGCCGAATCCCCGGCCAGCCCGGTGCTGCTCTTCGCCGGCATGGCCATGCTCTCCATCGGCCTGCTGTTCAAGGCGGCCGCCGCGCCGTTCCACGTCTGGACGCCCGACGTCTACCAGGGCGCCCCGACTCCGGTCACCAGCTTCATGGCCGCCTGCACGAAGGTCGCCGCCTTCGGCGCGCTGCTGCGGGTCTTCCACGTGGCCTTCGAGGGGGCCCGCTGGGACTTCACCCCGGTGCTCGGCGTGGTCGCGGTGCTCACCATGCTGATCGGCGCGGTGCTCGCGGTCACCCAGACCGACATCAAGCGGCTGCTCGCGTACTCGTCGATCGCCAACGCCGGCTACCTCCTCGTCGGCGTGCTCGCGCCGAACTCCGAGGGCATCTCCGGGACGATGTTCTACCTGGTCGCGTACGGCTTCTCGGTGCTCGCCGCGTTCGCCGTGGTGACGCTGGTCCGGGACGCCGACGGGGAGGCCACCCACCTGTCCCGCTGGGCCGGGCTGGGCCGCCGGTCGCCGTTCTACGCGGGCGTGTTCACCTTCATCCTGCTCGCCTTCGCCGGTATCCCGCTGACCAGTGGTTTCACCAGCAAGTTCGCGGTCTTCGGTCCGGCGCTCGACGGCGGGCAGGCGTGGCTGGTGATCGCCGGCGTGCTGACCAGCATGGTGCTGGCCTTCCCGTACCTGCGGGTCGTCGTGATGATGTGGCTCTCCGAGCCGGGCGAGTCCACCCCCACGGTGACCGTGCCGGGCGGGCTGACCTCGGCCGCCCTGATGATCGGCGTCATCGCCACCCTGGTTCTCGGCGTCGCGCCGGCCCCGCTGCTGGACCTGGCCACCGGCGCCGCCGAATTTGTCCGATGACCGACGCGCCTCCGCGCGGGGGCCGGTACGCCACGGGCGTGCCGGCCCCCGCGCCGTTTCCCCCGCCCAGGGGAGGGGCAGGTCTGAGGGGTGTGGCATGGTTGAAGACGTGGTGAATCCGGCTGGCGAGCGTTCAGGTGCCACCGGCTCCGGCGGTCGCCGGGACCGGATGGGCACGAGTCAGTTCGGCGCGCTCGGCCTGCATCTCGCCGACCCGCGCGTCGAGGCGTCCGTGCTGGGTCTGCTCGCCTCGGTGGAGGACGAGCTGCGGGCCAGCGTGTCCAGCGCCGACCCGTTCGTCACCGAGGCCGCCCGGCACCTCGTGGAGGCCGGCGGCAAGCGTTTCCGCCCGCTGCTGGTGGCGCTGGGCGCCCAGTTCGGCGATCCGACCGGCGCGCAGGTCGTACCGGCCGCGGTGGTGATGGAGCTCACCCACCTGGCGACCCTCTACCACGACGACGTCATGGACGAGGCCGCCGTGCGGCGGGGCGCCCCCAGCGCCAACTCGCGCTGGACCAACTCGGTGGCCATCCTGGTCGGCGACTACCTCTTCGCCCGCGCCGCGGACATCGCGGCGGACCTGGGCACCGAGGCCGTACGCCTCCAGGCGCGCACCTTCGCCCGCCTGGTGCACGGCCAGATCGCCGAGACCGTCGGCCCGCGCGCCGGCGACGACCCGGTGACGCACTACCTCACCGTGATCGCGGAGAAGACCGGCTCGCTGATCGCCACCTCGGCCCGCTTCGGCGGCATGTTCGGTGGTGCGACGCCGGAGCACACCGAGGCGCTCGCCGGCTACGGCGAGACGATCGGCGTGGCCTTCCAGCTCTCCGACGACCTGCTCGACATCGCCTCCGAGTCGGTGCAGTCCGGCAAGACGCCCGGCACCGACCTGCGGGAGGGCGTGCCCACCCTCCCGGTGCTGTACGCGCTGGCCTCGGACGACGCCGACGCCTCGTCGGTGCGGCTGCGGGAGATCCTGGCCACCGGCCCGCTCACCGACGACGACCTGCACGCGGAGGCCCTCGGCCTGCTGCGGGAGAGCCCGGCGCTCAAGCGCGCCCGGGAGACCGTGCGCAGCTACGCCGAGGACGCCCGCTCGCAGCTCGCCCCGCTCCCCGAGTGCCCGGCCCGCCGCGCCCTCGAGTCCCTCTGCGACTACATCGCCGACCGCACCAGCTGATCCCCCCGCCCCTCCGCCCCTCCGCCCCCCTGGCCCTCCGCCTCCTCCGTTGATCAAGGGGTTTGCGCCGGGATCCGGCCGGTGGATGACGCAAACCCCTTGATCAACGCGATGGGTGGGGGTGGGGGTGGGGGTCAGGGTGGGGGTGGGGGTGGGTTAGGAGGCGGCTGCCGAGGAGCATCAGGGTGGCGGCGAGCAGCATGGAGAGTGCTGCTACCGCCCACATCGTCTCGTAGCCGGCCTGGCTGGCGACCGTGCCGAGGCCCAGCGGGCCGAGGCAGCCGCCCGCGTACACGCCGGTCTGGGTGATCGACGTGGCGGCGGCCGGTGCCTGCGGGTGCAGCCGGACCACCGCGAAGTTCATCAGGCCGGGCCAGGCCCAGCCGAGGCCGAAGCCGAGCACGACACCCACCGTCAGCGGCACCGGGCCGGCCACCGCGAGCAGGGCGAGCCCGGCGGCGCCGACCACCAGCATGCCGGCGATGACCGCCACGTGGCCGCCGGCCCGGCGGTCGGCGAGCCAGCCCGCGCCGACCCGTGCGGTGACGCAGACCGCGCTGCCGAGGGTGAGGGTGAGGCCGGCCAGGCCGGGAGCCAGGCCGCGGTCGACGGCCGAGTCGACGACGAAGGTCCCGAGGGCGTTCGCGGCGGCGGCGGCCAGCGTCGCCGCCACCCCCACGACCACCAGGGCCGTGGTGGCGCGGCCACCACGGGCCGGTGCGGCCCTCCGGTCGGGACGGGCTTCCTTCGGCGGTACGGCGGGCAGCGCGGCCAGGGCCACCACGGCGGCCGCCACGAAGGCCCACCGCCAGCCGGCGGTCAACGCGATCGCGGGCACCGCCAGGCCCGCCAGGAGCGTGGAGACCGGTATCGCGGCCTGCTTCACCCCGAAGGACAGCCCCTGCCGGTGGAGCGGCACGTGGCGGGCCAGGGCGGCGTTGCTGGCAAGCTGGCCGAGGGCGTTCGCGGTGCCGGCGACGGCGAGCAGCCCGACCAGCACCGGGTACGAGCGGGCCACGGACGCGACGGCGAGCATGGTGCCGGCGGAGAGCAGGATGCCGGCGCGCGCGACCACGGCCGGTCCGTGGCGCTCGGTGAGCTTCCCGGACGGCACCGAGGCCAGCGCGCCCACCCCGAAGTACACCGAGACGACCAGGCCGAGACCGGCGGGGGAGAAGCCGAGGTCCTCACTCATCTGCACGGCGAGGCCGCCGACCAGGAAGACCGGGAGGACGCAGGCGATCGTGACGGCCACGGCACCGGCCGCGGAGCGTACGGGGCGGGCCGGGGCGGTGCCGGGGCCGGATGCGAGAGCGGTGTCGGTCATGGTCCGGCAAACCTACGTGAGGGCTCCGTCGACAACCGAGGGTGTCGGTGGCGGTACAAGGCGTGGATGAGAATTCGGCATCCTCCACCCGAACAGGCATTTCGCCGGAGGCATGTATTTCATATGGTGTAAGTCCCCGGCGGCGGAGGTGGTTGTGCGCGACCCCCTGGCGGAACCTTCGGACCTCATCCGGAGCGTGTCCCGCGCGCTACGAGTGCTCGAGTCGGTCGGTCGTGCCCCCAAGGGGTTGACCGTCAAGCAGATCGCCCGGCGCTGCGAGCTGACCGTGGCCACCACGTACCACCTGGTCCGCACCCTGGCGTACGAGGGCTACGTGATCCGTCGGGAGGACGGCACGTACATCGTCGGCCTGGAGGTGGCGGACCGCTACCGGGAGCTCGTCACCGCGTTCCGGGGTCCGCCCGCCGTCGGAGAGTGCCTGCGCCGGTCGGCGGTGGACACGGGCTACAGCCACTTCCTGGGCCGGTTCGTCGGCGGCCAGGTGGCGATCACGGCGGTCGCCGAGGGCCCCCGCTCGCCGTACCTGGAGGATCTCGTGCCCGGCTTCGACGAGGCCGCGCACGCGACCGCACTGGGCAAGGCCCTGCTCGCCACGCTCACCGCCGACCAGCGCTTCCGCTACCTGCGGGAGTACGGCATGCGGCCGTTCACCTCCGCCACCCTGACCACGCCGGAGGCGTTTGAGGCGGACCTGGCCGCCGGTGACCGGCGGGGCATGCACCTGGAGCTGGGTCAGTACCGCCAGGGGGTGGCCTGTGCCGCCGTGCTGGTCAGCCCGGACAAGGACATGGAGCGCCGGGTGGTCCTGGCGTGCGCGTTGCCGGCCGGCGAGATGATGACGTCGGCCCGGGTGGTCCGGGCGAAACTGCTCACCGCAGCCCGGTCGATCGCGGACAGCATCGCCGCCGACGCCTGACGGCCGGGCCGCCGACCGGCTGCCCGGAGACGGAGAAGGCCCCTCCCCCTGGCCGGGGGAGGGGCCTTCCGGTCGGTCCAGCGCCGGACCGACCCGGGGAGGGATCAGCTGCCGATCGGGCCGCCGTCGAGACGCCAGGTGACCACGACGGCCGGCTTGGCGTAGTCGCCGTCGGGCCAGTTCGAGGCGGGGTTCTCGACCGACGCCCCGTCGAGCTCACCGGGGTGCTGCACGGCCACGAAGACCGAGCGGTTGTCGGAGGTGATGAACGGACCGCAGGCCTCCGCGCCGACCGGCACGGTCAGGAACTGCTTGAGGTGACCCCGCTCCGGGCCCTCGACGGCGGTGGCGAAGAGGCCGTCGTTGCTGCCCAGCGCGTTGCCGTCGGTGGAGATCCAGAGGTTGCCGGTGGCGTCGAAGGCGACGTTGTCCGGGCAGGAGATCGGGGAGACCTTCGTCTTGTCGTACCCGGCGAAGTAGGTAGACGCGTCCGTCGGGTCGCCAGCCACGATCGGCAGTGACCAGGTGAAGGTGTCGGCCGTGTTGTCGCCCCGGTGCTCGACCAGCTCCAGCACCTGGCCGTGCTTGTTGAGGTTGCGCGGGTTGGCCTCGTCGGCGGCGGCCTTGCCCGGCTTGCCCCGGTCGGTGTTGTTGGTCAGCGCCACGTACACCTTGCCGGTGAGCAGGCTCGGCTCGACGTCCTCCGGACGGTCCATCTTGGTCGCGCCGACCTTGTCACCGGCGAGCCGGGTGAAGGTGAGCACGTCGGCGGCGGTCATGCCCTCGACGTACGAGCGGTTGCCGCTGACCAGCTTGATCCACTGGCCGGTGCCGTCGAACGCGCCGTCGGCCGGCAGCGCGCCCGAGCCGTCGATCTCGCCGGTGCTGGTGAAGCCGAGCTTGGCGACGTAGAGCGTGCCGGACTCCAGCAGGGTCAGGTTGTGCCGGCGGGCGACCCAGGAGTTGCCCTTCATGTACTTCTTGTCGGAGACGAACTTGTAGAGGTAGTCGAACCGCTCGTCGTCACCCATGTACGCCACCACGTGGCCGCTCTTCGCGACGATCACGTTGGCGCCCTCGTGCTTGAACCGGCCGAGCGCGGTGTGCTTGCGCGGGCGGCTCTCCGGGTCCAGCGGGTCGATCTCCACGATCCAGCCGTGCCGGTTCGCCTCGTTCGGGTGCCTGGCCAGGTCGAAGCGTTCGTCGGCACGCTCCCACTTCCGGCTGCCGCTCGGGTAGCGGGCGGTGGTGCTGATGCCGTACCGGGCCAGCTTCGGCTTCGCGTCCTCCGGCGCGGCGTCGCCGCCGACGAAGTACTGGTTGAAGTTCTCCTCGCCGGAGAGCACGGTGCCCCACGGGGTGACGCCACCGGCGCAGTTGTTCAGCGTGCCGACGACCGTACGACCCTTCGGGTCTGCGGCGGTCCGCAGCCAGGCCGAGCCGGCGGCCGGGCCGGTCAGCTCGAACCGGGTGGTGTTGGCGGTGACCCGCCGGTTGTACGGACGGCGGCCCGAGTCGACCGGTCGCCACTGGCCGGTGCCGCCGACCCGCTCCAGCTCCACGACGGACATGCCGTGTGCGGCCATCGCGATCTTCAGCTGCTCGACCGAGAGGGCGTCCTGGCTGGTGAAGCCCGGGAACATCAGGTTCTCGTTGGTGTACTCGTGGTTGACCACGAGCAGCGCGCGACGCCGGTTGAGCGGGATGATCCCGACGAAGTCGTTGTTGTAGCCGAACTGCTTCGCCTGCGCGGCGGCGGTCTGCCCGTGCAGGTCGAACTCGGGGGCACCCGGCTCGACGGGGTCACCCCACGTGATCACGACGGCGTGGTCGTACCCGTTGGGCACGATGAAGCTGTCGAGGGTGTTCGGCGGAACCGGCTTGAAGGTCAACGCGCCGTTGCCGACGCCCTTCTCGGGCCGGCCGAAGCCGATGGCGTCGAGGTCGGCCGGCACCTCGGGAGCGGCGGCGGCGGGAGCGGCCCCGGCCAGCGCGCCGGCCACCGCGCCACCGAAGCCGAGGACCAGTGCGCCGACCGCGCCGGTCCGGACGACGCCGC
The DNA here is from genome assembly GCF_044465805.1 of Micromonospora sp. NPDC049497. Taxonomy (NCBI): domain Bacteria; kingdom Bacillati; phylum Actinomycetota; class Actinomycetes; order Micromonosporales; family Micromonosporaceae; genus Micromonospora; species Micromonospora sp. NPDC049497. The sequence continues at coordinate 109,228 of NZ_JBITMC010000016.1, forward strand.
GGCGGGAGACCTCCGCGTTGACGACGTCTCCGAAGTACGCGTTGTCGGAGGTGTTCGGCACCGGGTGGTCGCAGGCGTTGCCGCACCGGTAGAGACAGGTCATGGCGTCACGGCTGCCGTGGCGGGTGGTGCCCAGCAGCGGGAGCAGCCGAGGACGGTCGCTCATGTGGAGGAGCCTCCTGGAGGGGGTCAGGCGCACGCCGGGGTCAGCAACTGACGTGCGTACCCGCCGGACGCTAGGAGGGGCCGGTGAGCGGTCGTCGGCCTCGATGTGAACCCGGCATGAACAACTCGCCCGGGGCGACCGCGATGAGCTGGGGCTGAACCGATGCGGGTGCCGCGCACGTATGTCCCTGCGAAGGCACCGCCGGACTCGCGTCGACAGCGAGGAGACCGTCATCAGCGACCACGACGCCCAACTGCTCCGCGCCCTGCACGACGAGCACGCGGAGGCGCTGTACGCGCACGCCCTGCGCCTGGTCAACGGCGACCGGCAGCGGGCCGAGGACCTGGTGCAGGAAACCCTCCTGCGCGCCTGGCGGCACCCGGAGTCGCTCGATCCCCGGCGCGGCTCGGTCCGCGCCTGGCTGTTCACGACGGCCCGCAACCTGGCCATCGACGCCTGGCGCCGCCGATCCACCCGGGTCGGCGAGGTCTTCACCGACGAGTTGCCGGAGCCGCCGGAGACCGTGGACGAGACGGAGCGCGCCGTGGAGGCCTGGACCGTCGCCGAGGCGTTGAACCGACTGAGCCCCACCCATCGTGAAGTTCTGGTGGAGTGCTTCTACCGAGGACGGTCGGTGGCCGAGGCGGCCGCGCGACTGGGAGTGCCGCCGGGGACGGTCAAGTCCCGGACGCACTACGCACTGCGCTCACTGCGGTTGGTCCTGGCCGAGATGGGGGTGACGGGATGACCCGGTGCGAGTTCGCGCACGACGACGGCGCGTACGTGCTGGGTGCGCTGGCTCCGGCGGAGCGGGCCGCCTACGAGCGGCACCTCGCCGGGTGCGCCGACTGCCGGCAGGCGGTCGCCGAGATCGCCGTGCTGCCGGGGCTGCTCGGCCGCCTCGACCCGGCCGGTCTGGAGCAGTTCCTCCCGGCGCCGGCGGAGTCGTCGCGGATGCCCGCGCTGCTCGACGCCGCCCGCGAACGCCGGCGCCGCGAGCGGTCGGCCACCCGCCGCCGGTACGCCCTCACGACGCTGGTCGCCGCCGCGCTGGCCCTGCTCGCCGGCTTCGGCACGGCCGCCCTGCTGCCCCGGGAGCCGGCCGTCCCGCCGGGCGGGGACGTCCGGCTGGTCGCCATGCAGCCGGTGTCCGGCACGGTGCCGGTGCACGCCGAGATCGGGCTGACCGGCACCGAGTGGGGGACCGAGGTGACCATGCGGTGCGGGTACGACGCCAGGGTCGGCTACGGCAAGGCGTACACCTTCCGGCTGGTGGCGCACGGCCCGGACGGCGCCACGGAGCAGATCGGCTCCTGGCTCGCCGCCCCCGGCGACGACCTGCGCATCAGCGGCGCGACGAGGTTCACCGACGCGGAACTCGTCCGCGTAGAACTCCTCCGAGCCGACAACACCCCCGTCCTAATCCACAACGTCCGCTAACCCCCCCCCGGTCCCCCCCGTCCCCCGTCACTCGCCGCGATCTTGCACTTTCTGCCCCGGCGAAAGGGATTTTCTCCGCGATCCGGCGACCGAAGGTGCAAGATCGCGGGACGTGGCGGTGGTGGTGGTGGCGTGGGGGTGGGGGTGGGCGCGGGTGCGGTGGGTGTGGCGGGCGGCTCGGACCGCGTCGATCGTGAAGACGGCCAGGGCCAGCCAGACCAGGGCGAAGCCGGCCAGGCGTGCGGGGGGCATCGGCTCGTGGAAGATCAGCACGCCGCAGCCGAGCTGGAGGATCGGCGCGACGTACTGGATCATGCCGAGGCTGGTGAGCGGGAGCCGGTTGGCCGCGCCGGCGAAGAGCAGCAGGGGGATCGCGGTGGCCGCGCCGGCCAGCACCAGCAGGATGGTGTGCGCGAGCGACACCTGCCCGAAGGCGGCCTCACCGGCGGCGGCGAGCCAGCCCAGGTACCCCAGCGCGGGAAGCGCCAGCACCGCCGACTCGACGAACAGGCCCTCGGCGGCGGGCAGCCCGAGCTTCTTCTTCACCAGGCCGTACCCGGCGAAGCTGAACGCCAGGACCAGGGCCAACCAGGGCAGCCGGCCGTAGTCGACGGTCAGGACGGCCACCGCCAGCCCGCCGGTGCCGAGCGCCGCCCACTGCGCGGGGCGGAGCCGTTCGCGCAGCACGAAGACACCGAGCAGCACCACGACGAGGGGGTTGATGAAGTAGCCGAGCGCGGTCTCGACCACCCGGTCGGAGTTGACGCCGTAGATGTAGGTGCCCCAGTTGCCGGCGATCAACGCGGCGGCCACGCCGATCCCGGCCAGCGTGCGTGGGCGGCGGGCCAGCGCCCGCAGGAACCCGACGTTGCGCAGCGCGCCGAGCACGAGCGCCACGAAGACCACCGACCAGACGATCCGGTGGGCCAGGATCTCCAGCGCCCCGGCCGGGCGCAGCAGCTTCAGGTAGAGCGGGAAGAAGCCCCAGAGCAGGTACGCGCCGAACCCGTAGAGGTAGCCGAGGCGAAGTGGCGTCACGCCTCCACCGTAAGGGGCCGATCGGCCTCCTGCTCCTTGCTGGTGACCGGCTTCACCCGTACGTCCAGCTCCATCCAGCGCTCCGCCTGAACCGGGGTGAAGCCGACCTTCGCGTACACCCCGTGGGCGTCGTTCGTGGCCAGCAGGATCCGGCGTACGCCGAGGTCGGCCAGGTGGTCGCGGACCGCCCCGGCCAGCCAGGTGCCCAGCCCGCGACCACGCTCGGCCGGGTCGACGTAGACGTCACAGAGCCAGGCGAACGTGGCGCGGTCGGTCACCACCCGGGCCACCGCGATCTGGCGGCCGTCTGAGGGCCGGTAGACGCCGAAGCCGATCGAGCCGGCGAACGCCCGCGCCACCGTCTCCCGGTCCCGCCCGATGGCCCAGTACGCGTCGGTGGAGAGCCAGTGGTGCACCCGGTCCAGGTCGAGGCGGGCAGGGTCGGTGCTGAGCAGGTAGCCGTCGTCGCGGGTCACGGTGAACACCGGTCCGACGCTAGTGCCCCGTCCCTGCCCGCTCAGCAGCCAATTCCCGGTATCTGGTCGGCGGTACGGCGCTCAGTCGCGGTCGAGGATGGCGCCGAGGATCCAGGTCACGATGCCGACGAAGAGCGCGCCGAGCACCGCCTCCGGCCAGAAGCTGTCCACGTGGAACGGCAGTCCGGCCTGGCCCGCGATCCAACTCGTCAACAGGAAGAGCAGCCCGTTGACGACCAGCGCGATCAGTCCGAGGGTCAGCAGGTAGAAGCCACAACCGACGGTCTTGACGATCGGTTGTAGCACGGCGTTCACCACGCCGAAGATCACCGCGACGAGCACCAGGGTGGTGACGGTCTCGGTGGTGGAGGTCGAGTCCAACGTGATGCCGGGGATGAGCAGCGTGGCCAGCCAAAAGGCCAACGCCGTCGTGGCCAGCCGGATCAGCAGCCCTTTCAGGAAACCCATGGCGCAAGATGCTGCCACGGACGGATCACGTGCGGAACCCTCGAACCGGTGCCTTCATCGCCGGCCGGGGTGACCGACCAGGTGGGCCTCGATCGGTGTGGGGGAGATCAGGGCCCAGCGCAGCGCCCGCCGGTTGACCACCGCGACCATGTCGTCCCGGATCCGGGTCAGCCACTCGGCCGAACCGCCCAGCCCGAGGGCGGTGCCGGCCAGCGCCGCCTCGGCCGGGTCGAGGGGTTGCAGCACGGCCAGGTCCGCCCGCCCCAGCGCGTCGGCGTCGGCGGCGGTCAGCTCGTCGCGGACCAGCAGGGTGGCCCGCCAGGGCGGTCCCGGTTCGGGCTCGGGCGGTGTCGGACCGGCGTCCAGCACCACCAGCAGCGGACGCAGCGGGGTGCCGACCTCGTCGGGGAGCGGCCGGCCCGGGGGGAGAAGCGGGATCGTGTCGCCCGGCGCGCCGACGCCCCGGACGAACGGCTCCCACACGCGGGGCCGGCCGGTCTGCACGACGACCCGCGCCCCGAGCGCCATCGCCCGGAGGGTGAGCAGTTGGGCGGCGCGTACGCCACCGACGAGCATGATCCGGGTGCTCTCCGGACGGAACAGCCGGACGGTCACCGCGCCGCCGTGCCGGTTGGCGCCGAGCATCAGGCCCGCCTCGCCCAGCGTCACCTCCAGAGCGGCGGGACCGGCCGGACCGGGGGCCGGCGACGCCAGCGGCAGCGTGGCAGCCAGCCCGGTCAACTGCTCGCCGTCGAGCCGTCGTACCTCACCGCCCGCTCCGGTCACCACGCGGCGCAGCGCTCCGGCTGCCGCCGCCAGTTCCGCCGGGGTGCGGGCGGCCAGGCGCACGGTCAGCTCGGTCGGCACCGACGCGGGGTCGGCACCGACCGACGGCCCCGCCCCGATCGACACCGTGGTCGCGGTGACCGGAAGCGCGAGCAGCCGGGACGCCAGGCGCCGGCCGCCGTCGGTGCGCGGGTCCGGCCACCGGTGCAGCCGGAAGGTGGTCTGCAACAGGTCGCCCGTGCGCACCGCCTGCCAGGACTCCATCGTCGGCCGGTCGTCGTGGTGGGCCAGCTCGCCCACCACCCGCAGGGTCGCCTCCACGCCCAGCGGCCGGGCTCCGACCGGCCCGAGCCGGCGGATGATCCGGCGCAGGGTGCCGGAGAGCGCGCGGCGCAGGTCGTCCGCGGTGACGCCGTCGACCCGGAGTACCCGCACCGCGAGCACCGCCCGCTCCCGGCCGGGCAGCCGGCCGTCGGTGAGCTGCCGGTACGACGTGGCCACCGCACCCGACGCCGCGACGGTCGGCGCGGGTGCCCCGGTGATCAGGAGCTGGACCCGGACCGGCGGACTGCCCGGGGTGGCAGCGGGCAGCAGCGTCCCCGGGAGCGGCAGCGTGCGCGCGCCGTCACCGAGCAGGTCGCCCGGGTCGCCCAGTTCCAGGACCGCCACCATGCCGATGCCGTCGTCCAGCACGGCGGCGGACCCGCCGGCCAGCTCCACCGGGCGGACGAGCGTGTCCGCGACCAGGCCGAGCAGCGCGGCCGGCCCGGCGTGTGCCGGCAGGGCGCGCCGACGGGTCAGATAGCCCAGGCCGGCGCCGAGCCACTCGAAGAGCCATCGGCCACGCAGCCGTACCCAGGCCAGCGGCAGCACCACGAGAACCAGCGCCACAGCCGCGAGCATCGGCAGCGCACCCCGGCCGGCGGCGGCCACCGGCGCGGCGAGCGCCACCTGCGCGGCGACGATCTGACCGGCCCGGATCCGGGGACGAACCTGGCGGCCGGCGCTGCCCGACCGAGGGTCTCCGGTCACGGACGGCCGCGGTCGGCCGGGACCCGGCGGCGTCCTCTCCCGCCCGTCGCCCGTGGTCGAACGCCGGGCGTTCGTGGTGGTGGCCGGCACCGCGCCTCCTCAACCCGATCACTCGCCGCGACGCGGCTGCCGCTCATCGTAAGGGTCCCGGCCGATCGAGCGGGAACCCGCGTTGTCCACAGGGGAGCGCCAGGGGGTAGCAGAACCGCCATCGGGCGGCTACCGTCAGCGACGAGTTTGGCTGACCCGCGCCCGCCGTGCTCGACCCTCCGGGGGTGGCGCGAGCGGCGCGCTCCCGGAGCGGGCGCGCCGACGGCCAGCCACGACACAGGAGACGAGGTGACGTCCGGGTGTCCCAGACCCAGGCAGAAGCCGCGGTCATGCAGCAGACCGCCGCGAAGTTCGAGCAGGTGGACCAGTCGTTGCAGTCGATGCTCAGCGGGCTGATGGCCGAGCTGGAGGTGTTGCAGCAGGCGTGGCGCGGTGCCGGTGGGCGCTCCTTCGAGCAGGTCAAGCAGCAGTGGGCGCAGGACCAGGCGGCGCTCCAGCGGGCCCTGCGGGAGACCGCCACCGCGATCCGCACCGCCGGCCAGCAGTACGACGTCTCGGACACGGAGGCCGCCAGCCGGGTGTCCACCACCAACCGCGGCGGCATCCAGCTGCCGCTGTAGTTCCCGACCAGGGGGAGGAACCATCCGATGGACCACGGTGTGCTGGTCGTCAACTTCGCCGCGCTGCAACAGGCCGGTGCGGACATCCACAAGGCACTGAACATGCTCGACTCACAGCTCGGGCAGCTCGAACGGGACGCCGCCCCGCTCGTGGCGAGCTGGTCCGGTGAGGCGCGGCAGGCGTACGAGCAGCGGCAGGCCCGCTGGCGTTCCGCCTCGCAGGATCTGCAGACCATGCTCCGCGACATCAAGCTCGCGGTCGACGACTCCGCGACCGACTACCTCGACACCGAGAAGAGGAACGTCGGCCTGTTCCAGTGACACCCGCGCACGGTGGCGTCGGCCCTGCCCGGCCGACGCCACCGCCGTGTCCGGGGGCGCCGGCAGTCGGCGGTCGCCGGCCGCAGGACGATCCGGCGACGGCGCGGCTCAGGCCGAGCCGGGTGGCTGCCACCGGCGGCGCGCGCCGCGCGGCACCACGAGCGCCAGCAGCACTGCCACCGCGACGGCCGCGCCGCTGATCCCCGCCACGAGCAGCGCCCGGTCCCGGGCCGTCGCCCGCCTCTCCCGCTGCGCCAGCGTGGCCGGATCGGCGCGGTTGTCGGCGAGGGCGGCGGCCGGGCGTACCTCGCCGGACGCCCCGCCCCCGGTCTCGGTGACCGCCCGGTAGGGGTTCAGCACCCCGGCGCCGTACGCGCCGCCAGCGGGATCGCCGGGCGCCGGGTCGGTGGTCGCCATGATCCGCCGGGCCACCTCCATGGCGTCCAGTTCCGGCCGGTACTGCCGCAGCAGCGCTGCCGTGGCGGCGACGAACGGCACCGCATAGGAGGTTCCCTCGGCGCGCAGGTGGCCCTGCCTCGGCGCGGCCATCAGCACGTCGCCGCCCGGGGCCACCAGGTCCACGTACGGGCCGGTCTGCGAGAACGGTGAGCGCGTCCCGTCCGCCCCGATCGCACCCACCCCGAGCACACCGTCGTACGCGGCTGGATAGGGGCGCGGGTCGCCGTTCTCGTGCAGGTTGCCCGCGGCGGCGACCACCACCACGTCCCGGTCCACCGCGTGGGCGATGGCGGCCCGCACGGCGGGATCGTCGGCGTACAGCACGACGGAGAGGTTCAGCACGTCGGCGCCCTCGTCCACCGCCCAGCGGATCGCGCGGGCGAAGTCGGCGGCGCTGACCGTACGCCCCGACTCCCGGCCGTCGACCACCTGCTGCTCGCTGACGCGTACCGGGAGGACGCGGGCGTCCGGTGCGAGTCCCCGGAAGGCCACCCCCGGGCGGGGCGCCGCCGCGATGATGCTCGCGACTCCGGTGCCGTGGCCGGCGCAGTCCCGCGTGCCGTCCCCGCCCGGGTCCAGCAGGTCGGTGCCGGTCAGGACCCGCCCGGCGAGCTGCGGGTGCACCCGGTCCACGCCGGAGTCGACCACCGCCACGGTCACCCCCGCCCCGGTGGCCAGTGGCGCCAGGCGCTCCGGCGCGTACCGCTGCTGGGTCCACGGGGTCGCGGCGACCGGTCGGGACGGGGCGAGTGGCGTGGCGCAGCCCGGCGCCCGCGCGCCGGCCAGGGCCGGACCGAGTGGTGGGCCGGCGGGAAACGGCACCGGAACGGACGCCACGACGGCCGCCGAGAAGACCGCCAGAAGGGCATGGGTGCGGGACCGGGACATCGACCGCCTCCGTATCGTGTCGACTCCGGAACGGGATGTTATCGCCTTCCATGGAACCGGGCGGCCCGCCGCCGGCCAGCCATTGTGATCTTGAATTGACCTTGTAGGTTGTACGCGATGCCTGTGGCCTGTTCTCGGAAGGAGAGGTGGCCGTGACCGAATGGGAGCCGGCCACGGAGGCCGAGGCGGCGATGCGCGAGGCGCTGCACGCCGATGACCAGCAGCTCTACTTCCGGATCCTGGCCCGGACGGACCTTCTCCTGCCGGTGTCCGCGCAGGCGCTCGCCGGTCAGGCGCCGCCCGGATGGGGCACCTGGACGACCGGCGGCCGGACGCACGTCCTGGCCTTCACCTCGGCCGCCGCCATACGGGCCTGCCTCGGGGACAACGCCGGGTCCAGCCGGCGCGTGCCGTACACCGACCTGGCCGAGGAATGGCCCGACCAGGAGTGGTGGCTGGCCGTCAACCCGGGCCTGCCGATCGAGGGCTACCTGCCGTCCTGGTTCGTGGCGCAGCTCTCCCGTGGTGACGTCCGGCTGCCGGGCCGCACCCTGGGCGCGCGGGCCCGCCTGGAACGCGCCGAGACGCTCGCCCGGGCACGGGCCACCTCGGTCGCACGGGATGCCGACGCCGTGCCGAGCACCGGACCGCAGGGCCGGACGACGACCGCCAACGGCGTACCCCCGGCACCCACGCCGGACCGCGCCGACGCGCTTCTTCCCCCGACCATCCGGCCGTCGGTGGAGGGTGCTCCCGCCGGCCGGACGAGGGCCGAGCCGCCGCGCGTGGACGCGGTGACGAACGGGCAGTGGCCCGCCCCGCCCCCGTACCCGTCGACCCGGCCCGGGGACGCGGCCGAGGGCCGGCCGGTGTCGCCCTGGCCGTCGGCCCGGCCCGAGGTCGGAGCCGACCGTCCCGCGACAGCGGAGGGCCGCGCGGGTGCCGAGGGCGGGGACCGGCCGAACCGCTCCTTCTTCGAGCCGGCGTCCGGCCGTGGCTCGGCGTACCGCGATCCGGTGACCCGTGCCGCCGCGGACCGGGCTGCCCCACCGTCCCGTTTCGCGGGCGGCAGCCAGCCCTTCCCCCGCCGCCGGCCGCCGTCGGAGGGGCCCACCGACGCCTTCCGGACGACCGACCCGGCCGCCGCCCCGCCGGCGGAGGAGACCACCCAGGCCCTGCCGGCGCGGCCCGGTCCGTCGGACGACGAGCGGACCCGGCCGATCCGCGTCCCCGACCCCGCGCGGCTCCAGGCGTACGCGCGCCGCCCGGCGGAGCCGGACGCGGACGGTACGCAGGTGCTGCCGCGCCGCCGGCCCGGTCCGGCGGGGCCGGACCCGGCCGAGGACCTGCCCGCCTCGATCGCCGAACCCGTCTCGGCGCCACCCGCTCCCCGTCGGGGTTTCACGCCCATCGTGATCGAGGGCACGATCATCGAGGCCCGCGACGTCGCCCCGCCCCCGGCCGCCGCTACGGAACCCGCCCGCTCCCTCTTCGATCCGGAGCCGACCGGCACGCCGCCCACCGTGGTGGCCGGGACCTCCACCGGGTTCGCCGGACCCGCCGAGTCCGCCGGCGTCACCGCCCGACCCGCCGAGTCCGCCGGCCTCACCGCCCGACCTGCCGAGTCCGCCGAGCCCGTCGGTCCGGCGACCGGCCCGCTGATCGGCACCGGCTCGGACCGGGTGGATCCGACGGCCGACCCCACCTGGACCGCGACGCCGGCCACCGTCGATCCGGGGCCGGCCGCCGACCCGATGACCGACGTGCCCCCTTCCTCCGCGACGGCGGGCTTCCTGCCCGCCAACGAGGTGGAGGAGGACCTCCTCGACGCGAGCGGCACCGGCAGCACCGACACCTTCCTCTCCACGCTGCTGCTGGCCCGCGTGCTGCTCCCGGTCACGCCAGACTCCGCGCCGGGCAGCCGCCCCGGCGAACCGGGCTTCGTCTGGCACCGGGAGGAGTTGGACGGCGAGACCTGCGTGGTGGTCTACACGTCGCCGGAGCGGCTCGCCGACAACACCGACGCGCTGGTGGAGACGCTGCCGGTCAAGTTCGTCCAGCTCATCCACCGCTGGCCGGACGAGTCCTGGTCGTTCGTGGTCAATCCGGGCACCCCGATCGGGGCGAAGCTGCCCGGCGAGCAGATCGTCGGCCTGGCGAGCTGGGCCGCGGAGGTCGGGCTCGGCACCGACGCCGGCAGCGAGCCGGAGCCCCCGCCCGCGGAGGAACCGGTCGCCCGCACCCGGTACACCGCGCCCGCGCCGGACCCGGCCCGGCCCGTCGTCATGCAGAAGGCGGTCGCGCCCAGCCAACTCGCGTACTACCTGGAGCGCGGCTACGACCGGGTCTCCGGCTTCGTGCACCGGGCCGGCGAACTGGCCCACCTGACCACCCCGGCCGAGCTGTACGACGCCCTCGGCCTCGGCTACCCCGACTCGCCGTTCCGTCGGGACGCCGGGGAGATCTACGTGCTGCGGTGGCCGGCGCACCGGCCGAGCCTCTACCGCATTCCGTACGGGGGCCAGAACGAGGCGGCGATGCGGGCCATGGAGGGCTGGGTCATCGAGCGCCCGCCGTTCCGGGGCAACGGGTTCGCGCCGGGCGAGAGCAGCGACGTGGTGGCGGAGTTCAAGGTGGACAGTGCCCGGCTGCCGTACGGGGCGCAGCTCTGGCGGGTCGGCGCGGACGGCACCGAGCGGGTGGTCGCCCTCCTCGACACCGACGCGCTCCTGTGGCGAGAGGTCGGTGCCGGTGATGCGTGACGGTTACGTGGCCCGGTGGCGCGGGCGGGAGTACCAGGCCAGCCCGGACGGCGACACCGTCCGGCTCTACCAGCCGGAGCCGGGCGACGGCTTCGAGGAGGTACGTCCCGGCCGGTACGTGCGCGTCCTGCCGGTGACCGAGGTCGACGACCTGGCGTACGTCCGGACCACCTGCACCTGGCAGGGGCAGCCCTTCATCGTCCTCGCCGAGCACGACGGCTGGCTGCGCGTGGAGTACACGGGCGGTCGCTGGCCGGTCGCCCGGGCGCTCGGCCTGGAGGTGTTCGACTTCGGCGTCTACCAGGGTTGGGCACCCTCGGCGGAGGTCGCCGACCTGCGCGAGCAGCGGGTATAGGGCGCGTCAGGACTTCGTCCAGCGCAGGATCTCGCCGAGCACCACGTCGCGGGCCTCCACGTGGGGGAAGTGTCCGACCCCGTCGAGCAGCCGCCACTCGTACGGCGCCACGACGTAGCGGCCGGAGCCCTGGGCGGTGCGCGGCAGGGAGGCGGCGTCGAGCGCGCCGTGCAGTTGCAGGGTCGGGGTGACCAGAGGCTTCTGCATCAGCCGCACGAACCGGTAGCCGTGCAGCCGCAGCACCGACCGGAACGCCCAGCGGTAGCCCTCCAGGGCGCAGAACGCGGCCTGTGGGATCCGCATCGCCTCCCGGCAGCGTTCCGCGTACGCGGCGAAGGCCGGTGAGGCCACCCAGTCCGGCCCGCCCCAGCGGCGCAGGATCTCCTCGACGGCCGCGGCGTCGTCCCGGGTGAGCACGTGTTCGTACCGGGGCATCTGGAACCGCAGGGTCGGGGTGGAGGCGGTGAACTGCCCACGCGGGTCGGCGAAGATGGCCGCGCGCAACCGCAGCGGGTGCGGCGCGCCGAGCACCACCAGCCGGCGGACCAGGGACGGGTGAAACGACGCGACCGTCCACGCGATCATGCCGCCGGCACCGCTCCCCACGAGCGTGGCCGACCGTTCTCCGAGTGCGCGGATCAGGCCGGCGACGTCGGCGGCGAGGGTGTAGCCGTCGTACCCCCTCGGGGGCTTGTCGCTCGCGCCGTAGCCGCGCAGGTCGACGGCGACGGCGCGGAAGCCGGCGTCGGCGACCGCCGGCAGCATCTCGTGCCAGGCCCACCAGTGCTCGGGAAACCCGTGCAGGAACAGCACCATGGGGCCGGTGCCGGCCTCCACGATGTGGAAGCGGCTGCCGTTGGCGCCGACGAAGCGGTGCGTCCACGGCCCCTCGGTGAGGACGCAGGACTCGTCGACGGCGCCGCCGCGCTGCTCGGTCATGGCAGACAGCCTAGGACCTGTGTGCCGGCCGGCCGTTGCGCCGGTGTGGCGGGTGGCCCGGATCGCTTCCCTCAGGTGACCGGAGCGATCTTCACGATGGTCGCCGGGGTGCCCGGTCCGCAGTCGACGGCGGGATCGGCGGGGCCGATCGTCACCCGCACCCAGGTGCCGGTGGCGAACGTGCCCTTGCCGGTGCCGTGCAGCGCGTACTCCCGGCCGTCGTCGGTGACCAGGCCGTAGCACGGCCCGTCGCCGCCCCGGGTGATCCGCCCGGCGAGCGCGTCGACCCGGCGCAGGTCGGTGGGCTTGCTCGGCGGCGCGGTCGGCGGGCCCGGGGTGGGCGGGCGGGTGGGCGACAGCGAGGGCCCGGTCCGTCCGGACGGCGACACCGGTCCGCCGGTGGGGGTGGTGGCCGGTCCGGTCGGGCCGCCGGTGCTTTCGGACGGGCTGGGTGCGGGGGTCTGCGGACCGGACACGGCGGGTCCCTTCTCGGTGCCCGGACAGCCGCTCAGGGACGCGGCGAGGGCCACGGCGGCCACGGCGGGCAGCAGGCTTCGGGTGGCGCGCATGACGGGTCAGACGTGCCGGGCGGGCGTGGCGTTCCCTCCGCCGGGTCTCCGGGAATCCGCCGGGTCTCCGGGAAAGGGGCGATGCCCGGGCAGGAGTCCTGCCCGGGCATCGCGTGCTGAAGATCGGTCGGTCAGGAGAAGCGGACCTTGATGGAGGTGCCCTTCTGCTCCAGAACCTTGATCTTGGTGCCGGTGGCGGGGAGCTTGACGCCGTGGTTCGGCAGTTCCTCGTACCAGTACTTCTTGGTGTCGTCGAAAAGCGGCTGCGCCGTCTGGCCACGGATGTACTGCGGCTGGCTGTTGAGGTGCAGCGTGAACGAGTCCGCCTTCTTCAGGCTGAACGGCGCGTCGTAGACCTGGACCCGGGCCCGCCACGGCTGGCCGGTCAGGTTGTGGATCGGCCGCGGGTGCGCGTCGATGATCAGGTTACGACCCTCACCCGGGTGCTCGAACGTGTCGTTGTCCGCCCACCGCAGGTTCCAGTACGAGACGAGCAGGCCCTCCTGGTACGCGTAGTGGTCGACCCAGTCGGGCCGGGTGTTCGCGTAACCGAAGAAGTACGGGCCGGTCTTCAGGTACTTGTCGTACGAGACGTACGACCGGCTGCCCGCGATGTAGTAGTTCGCGAACATCCGGGTGTAGGTCTCCTCGACGATGTCCCAGCCCTTCAGGGCCCAGTCGCCGGCACCGGCCTCGGCACCGTCGCTCAGGAGGGTCTGGCCGTCGGCGGTCACGGTGATCGCGTCACCGAAGAAGCCACCCTCGGACACACCGCCGTCGGTCTGGTACCGGAAGCGGAACTGCACGACCTTGCCGGCGGCGGCGTCCATCGGGATGGTGATGTCCGCCCACTCGCCCTCGCTGCTGCCGTCCAGCGCCGGCTTCCCGCCGACCTCCTGGAGCGGCTCGCCGTCGACCGTGCCCGGCAGCGCCGTCCAGGTCTTGCCGCCGTCGAGCGACGCCTCGAAGAAGAGGTAGTCGAAGCCGGCCTCGATGTCGTAGCGGCCCTTCATCGACAGCGACGCCGACGACTTCCCGGTGAGGTCCAGGGTCCGGGTCATCGTGTTGTTGAGGTCGTCGTCGTTGCCGGAGAAGTACTGCTTGGTGCCCTCGAACGGCTTGCCGTTGTCGAAGGTGTACTCGCGCTCCGGCAGCACCACCACGGCGGCCTGCGGCTTGGCGGAGTTGTACTCCTGCGGGCCGAGGGTCATGGTGCGCTTCTGCCCGGCCACGACCACCTCGTAGTCGAGCCAGCCCAGCTGGAGCTTGTTCCACGCGCCGAGGTCACCGCCGCGCTCGCCGATGCCGCCGTCGTTCTTGGCGCTCAGCCGGCTCTGGGCCATCAGGGTCCAGTGCTCGTTGTTGTTGTCCCCGCCGTTGAGGATGTTGTAGTCGTCCGGCAGGCCCAGGTCGTGGCCGTACTCGTGGTAGAAGACGCTGCGGCCGCCGTTCTCCGGCTGGATGGTGTAGTCACCGATCCACACGCCCGTGTCGCCGATCTGGGTGCCGCCGGCCGGGAAGTTGGCCGGACCGGTCGAGCCCTGGTCGGAGGCGAAGGCGTACCAGCGGTGGCTCCAGATCGCGTCCTCACCCTGGTTCGGGTCACCGTCGGCCATGTCGCCGCCGGCGTGGACGATCTGGAAGTGGTCGATGTAGCCGTCGGACTCGTTGAAGTCGCCGTCGCCGTCGAAGTCGTACCGGTCCCACTTGTCCATCGCCTTGACGTCCGCGGCGACCTGGGCATCGGTGCGACCCTGGGCCTTCTGGTCGGCGACCCACTGGTTGGCGGCGTCGCGCACGAGCTCCCAGGTGTTCTGGCAGACGTTGCTGTTGCAGACCGCGGGGTCGTTGGCCGGGTCGTCGCTGTCGTCCGGGATCGGGTCGTTGGACCGGCCGTACCGGGCCTCGTTGTGCTTGACCTTGACCCAGTTGCTGACCACGCCGTCGACGCTGTAGCGACCCGAGGACTGGGCCTCGTAGTACTGCTTCAGGGACTCGTCGCCCGGCTTCGTGCCGAAGTAGAGCTTGCGGAAGTGCTCCGGGCTGAAGTCCTTCTGCCACACGGTTGAGTTGTCCACCGCGCGGTTCGGCTCGGGGATCTCGTTGTGCAGCGGACCGTCGAACCGCGCCGGACCCGGCCAGTCGGGGTCGAGGTCCTTGTCGGGGAACTCCGGGTGCCGCTCGTTGCCGAACTCGGCCAGGATCACGAAGATCTGGTCGGTCCGCTCCCGGGAGAGCTCGACGTACTGGTCCTTCTTGCCGCCGGTGCCGCGGGCGGACCGGGCGGTGGCACCGGTCGCGCCGGGCGCGCCGGCGGCGGTCTCACCGACCTTGACGACCGTGCTGCCGTTGATCCGCTGGGCCTTGGCCTTGCCGGACAGGACCTCGCTGAGGCCCTCCTGCCGCAGGGCGCGGCGCTTGTCCTCAAGCGGGTTGGGCAGGTCGTGGTCGGTGTGGGCGGGCTCGGCGACCGACGGTGCGGACGTCGGCAGCTTCGGTTGCGGCGAAGCGATGGCGGACGGTCCGACCGCCAGACCCGTCGCTGTCAGCGAGAGCCCGAGCAGACCCACTGCGACTTTGCGCACGTGGTACCTCCGGTGTGAGGGAACCGGCCCAACGGGGGTAGGGGCCGGGGATTGGATCCCACGCGTGGGACCAATGGTGAAGATAGACACTTGTGTGACGGGTGGGAAGTCGGCCGCATCGATTTGTGGCGAGAATTTGTTGGGAATGCTTTTCACTGTCACACCGCGACTCTTCGTCGGCGGGTGTGGCCTGCGTGAATGGCAGCGCGTGCCTGGGGAGCGACGAGTGTCTATCGGACCGGAGATGCGCAGAAAGCAGTGGGGCCGGTGGCGTCTCCGCCACCGGCCCCACTGGTAACCGTGTTGTCAGTTGGTGACCTTGACGACCATGTCGTCGGTCGGGTTGGTGCCCTGCTTCAGGATCTCGATGGTGGTGCCGGTACCGGCCACCTTCACCGAGTTCCACGCGTTGCCCGAGGTCCAGTACTTGGAGATGCCCTTGTCACTGAAGATCGGGTTCGGCGCGAGCTCCGGCACCGTGACCGGCACACCGTTGCGGTGGAAGGTCTGGGCCGGCTTGGCGTACAGGCTGAACGTCGCGTCGTAGCCGTTACGCCGGTTGCTGATGGTGCCCTGACCGCCGACGTTGATCTTGTCGGGGCGGACGTCCACCGGCAGGTTCAGGCCGTAGCCCGGGTGCTGCGAGGTGTTGTTGTCGCCGTACGCGTAGTTCACGTACCACACCAGCATGCCGGGCTGGTTCGAGAAGCGCTCGACGAAGTCCGGCCGGGTGGTGCCCCAGCCGAAGTTGTACCCACCGGTCCGCAGCGTGTCGTCGTACCCGAGGTAGGTGCGGTTCTCCGCGATGTAGAAGCGGGGGTACGTGTCGGTCACCGAGCCGGTCATCCGGGTGAAGCCCTTGGCCGTCCACGCGGCGTCCAGCGTCTCCGCGTCGTCGGTCCAGGCGGCGGAGCCGTTTTTGACCAGCGACACGTTGTCCAGGAACGCGCCGGCGAGGTGCACGCCGCCGTCGGTCTGGTAGCGGTAGCGGAACTGCACGGTCTGCCCGGCGTATGCCGACAGGTCGTAGGTCAGGTCGACCCAGTTGCCGCTGGTGGAGCCGTCGACGCCGGTCTCGCCGGAGTCGATGAGCGAGTTGCTCAGCGGAGCCCAGGTGGCGCCACCGTTGGTGGACACCTCGGCGTACAGGTAGTCGTAGTCCTCTTCGATGTCGTACCAGGCCTTCGCGGTGATCGACGCGGAGGTCGCACCGGTCAGGTCCAGCTGGCGGGTCAGCGTGGTGTTCAGGTCGTCCGCGCTGCCGCCCCACCACTCGTTCGCACCCGCGAACGGGGTGTTGTACGAGGTGGTCTGGGTCTGCGCCGGCAGGTTGACCACCACCGCCTGGGCCTTCGGCCCGTCACTGTCGCCGGCCGGCCCGAGCGTCACCTGGGTGCTGCCCTTGCCGTACTCGACGGTGGTGTGGTTCAGCCAGCCGAGGTACAGCTTCGACCACGGGTCCATGTAGCCCGGGGTCGACCCGATGTCGTCCTTGCCGTGGCTGAGCCACGAACCGGAGGACATCAGGCTCCAGAAGCCGACGCCGTTGTCGCCGCCGGCGGTGTCGTACAGGTCCGGCAGACCGAGGTCGTGGCCGTACTCGTGGGCGAACACGCCCAGACCGCCGTTCTCCGGCTCGGTGGTGTAGTCCCGGATCCACATGCCGGTGTCACCGATCTGCACACCACCGGAGAGGTTGCCCGCCGGACCCGCGGAGCCCGCGAGGTTCGGGAAGGCGGCCCACCGGTGCGACCAGATGGCGTCCTCGCCCTCGGCGCCGCCGCCGGCCTCCTCGCCCTCACCGGCGTGCACCGCCTGGAAGTGGTCGATGTAGCCGTCGGCCTCGTTGAAGTCGCCGTCGCCGTCGAAGTCGTACCGGTCCCAGACGTCGAACTGGGCCAGGTACTCCTTGATCTGCTCCGGCGTCTTGCCGGCGGCGACCTGGGCCTGGTACCAGGCGGTGGCGCTGTCCTTGACGAAGTTCCAGTAGCCGTCCGCCTCGGAGATGGCGTTGCTGCCGTACCGGGCCTCGTTGTAGGGAACCTTGACCCAGTCGCTCACGTCGCCGTTGAGCGTGTAGCGACCGCCGGACTGCTTGTAGTAGAAGTCCCGCATCGACTCGCCCGAACCGAACATCATGTCCTGGAAGTGCGCCCGGTTGAAGTCCGGCCGCCACAGGGTGCTGTTGTCGTCGGTCGCGTCGCCGTCCCAGTTGCGGTCCGGCTCGGGGATCTCGTTGCGCACCGGGCCGGCAGCGCCACCGGTGCGAGGGTCGGTCTTGTCACCGAACTCGACCAGCATCGTGAACAGCGGGTCGGTCTTCGGCGCCTGCTGGTACTCGACGAACAGGTCGTCCTTGACCTGGATGACCTTGGAGCCGTTGCGCGTCTGAAGCTTGGCCTTGCCGGAGAGCAGGTCGGCGATGGCCTGCTTGCGGATCTCCCGCTGCTGATCCGACTTCGGATCGGGGAGGTTGTCCTTGCCGTGCTTCGCCTTGTCGGAACCGGGGGTCGGGTCCGCGGCCGGTGCGCCGGAGGCCGGCGCCGACACGACTCCCGCCGCCAGCAGCGCGGCCGCGGCCGAGGCCAGACCGGCTGTGACTCGTCTCCTCAAAGGTCCTCCTCTTTGTGGATCTGTTACATGGCAGTGACGGATCGAGCCATGACTGTCATGTGATGCGGCACTCACCTTTACAGAGAGGTGGGGCGCTTGTCACGGGTGAATTGATGCCCGGGGCGACGATGCCGGGGGTTCATACCGTGCAAATGCGGACCAAGGGCTTCACGATTGCGACCTGGGTTCACATCACGTTTCGGCCACGATCACTTAGAGTGATCGCGGTTATGGGGTCCCCATGGGAGAGCGCCGGGCAGCGCGAAAGTGTCACATCAAATGGCTGGCGGACACGATGGCCGTCACAAGAAGCGGGGCCCGACCGGAGCAGTGTGCTCCGATCGGGCCCCGCCGTGTTGCCGGTCGGGCGAAACGGTCAGTTCGCCGGGGTCACGTGGACCGTGGCGTACGAGTTGTCCTTCGCCGTCTTCTTGATGGTGATCGTGACGCCGTACGCGGCGTCCTGGTCACCCGGGTTGCCGCTGCCGAGCACGGTGAACCCGAGGTCGGTGCCGTACAGCCCGGTGGCCGGGCTGCCGTCGGCGTTGGTGACGCGGGTCGTGTAGGGCACGTTGCCCTTCGACGGGATCACCACCGACGCGTCGACGTCCCGGGCGAAGAGCGACGAGCCACGCACCTCGATGCCCGGGTACCAGCCCTTGGCGTCGGTGAACGCCGACACCGCCGGCTGGGCACCGAAGCTGGTGCAGTACTCGCTGTACGGCTCGCCCGTCGCCTCCAGGCACTCCTTGAAGGGGTACGTGGGGTTGAGCGAGAACGCCGCGTTGGCGGACTGCGGACGGCTGGGCAGGTTGTCCAGCGTCGACGGGTCCTTGACGGCCGCCTCGCCCTGACGGCGGTACGGGTCGAAGTGCGAGTCCACGATCAGCAGGCCGCCCTTCGAGCCGTAGCTCGGCAGCGCGGTCGAGTTCGCGGTGACGTGGTTGTCGTTGCCCATCGTGGTGTCCCGGTACCACACCAGCATGCCCGGCGCGTTGTAGGAGATCTTGTCGACCTTCCACGCGTCGCGCGAGTAGGCGGTGTCGTAGCCGTACTTCAGGCCCTCGTCGAACCCGTCGAAGTTGCGCCACTCGGCCAGGTAGTAGTGCGCCTGGGTCGAGGTGCCGCCGTCGATGTGCCAGCCGGCGCCGGTCGTGTCGACGAACGTGCCGCCGGTGGCGGTCCAGCCCGCCGTTCCGTTCTCGACGTCGTCGCTCCACGTGGTGGTGCCGCCGCCGGTCACCGAGAAGTCGTCGGCGAACCAACCCTTCTCGAGGAACGCCTCGTCCGTGGCGTACCGGAGGCGGACCTGCACGGTCTGACCGGCGTACGCCGACAGGTCGACGTAGTCGTGCCGCCAGCCGTGGGTGTCACCGGTGAGGCCGTACTTCTTGTTGCCGAAGTCGACCATGCGGCCGTTCGGGTCCGCGTAGCCGTCGTCGGTGGTGACCAGCTTGCCGGTCGAGTCGTAGACCTTCTGCTCGGCCCAGGTCGTGCCGCCGTCGGTCGAGACCTCGACGAAGCCGTAGTCCCAGTCGGCCTCGATGACGAAGTTGTTCCACATCCAGAACTTCGCGTCGGCCGCCGCCGGCACCGCCACCTGACGAGCGATCTTGACGTCCGCCCAGTCCTGGTCGGAGCCGGAGTACCACATGTTCGCGCCGCTGTGCGGCGTGGCGAGTGTGATCACCTTGTTCGGCAGGTTGATCTTGATGCCGTCCCTGGTGCCCACCGGCGTCCGCGAGGTCTGGCCCAGCTGCACGTCCCGCGGGGACGAGCCCGGGGTGACGGTCAGCGGGTCGGCCCAGCCGAGGATCCACTTGTCCCAGAGGCCCATGTGGGTCGGCAGCGCCTGGAAGATCTCACCGGAGTGCGAGCCCGAGGCCATCAGGTCCCAGAAGTCGACGTCCGAGTCGGCGTTGCCCGAGGTGTCGTAGAGGTCCGGCAGACCGAGGTCGTGGCCGTACTCGTGGGCGAAGACGCCGACACCGGCGTCCTCCGGCTGCACGATGTAGTTCGACACCGTCAGC
The DNA here is from genome assembly GCF_044465805.1 of Micromonospora sp. NPDC049497. NCBI lineage: Bacteria > Bacillati > Actinomycetota > Actinomycetes > Micromonosporales > Micromonosporaceae > Micromonospora > Micromonospora sp. NPDC049497. Next base: position 128,826 of record NZ_JBITMC010000016.1, read on the forward strand.
TCGGTGCCCGGGATCGTGTACCCGCCGACGATCGACGACGAGTGCGCCCAGACGGCGTAGGTGCCCTGCGCGCCACCACCGGCGGACTTGCCCTTGCCGGCGTGCGCCAGCACCAGGTGGTCGATCACGCCGTCCGGCTCGAATACGTTGCCGTCACCGTCCCGGTCGGCCTGGTCCTCGATGTCGTAGTCGGCCCACGGGAAGTTCGGGTCCATCTTCGCGAGCGTGTCGATCGCGTCGGTGGCCAGCCGCCCGGCGCCCTGCGGGTTGTCCGGGTGGCCGTTCATCGACTGCTGCCGCCCGGCGACCCAGTTGCCGTTCTCGTCCTGGAAGCAGCGGGAGGCCGCGTACCAGCCCTCGGAGTGCGGCACCTTGATCCACGGGCTGGCCTGCCCGTCGACCGTGTACGCGCCCTTCGACATCTCCAGGTACATGTTGCGCATCGTCCGGCCGGCCAGGTTGATGCCCGGCTTGCCGTCCGGCCCGGTCAGGTCGGTGCGGACCCGCTCGGTGATGCCCTCCGAGGTGTAGAGCATCTTGTTGTAGTGGGCGGGGGAGAAGTCCGGCACCCACATCGAGTTGTTGTCGAGCTTCGGCAGGCTCGCCGGGTTCGGGATGTTGTTGTGCAGCGGTCCGTTCTGGACGGTGCCGAGGACGCAGCTCCGGTCCTCGAAGACCGTCTTGGGGACCATGACGTTGGTGAAGTCGTCGTTGGCGTTCTCGTTGAACTCCACCAGCAGGGTCAGCAGCTTGGCGGTCTGGGTGCCCTTGGCCTGCTTGATCTGCCGTGGGTTCTTGCCCGTCTTGATCGCCTCGGCTTCGATCTTCGCGAGCTGCTTGGCGGTCACCGGGTTGCCCCGGGCGAACTTGCGGTCGTACGCCCGCGCCTCGTCGACGGCGGGCGCGTGGACGCCACCCTTGCCCTTGACCTCGCGACCGTCGCTGTCCGGTTGGACGGCGGGCTCCGAGTAGTTGATGTAGTACTCGTCGGCCCCGATCGTGGCCCGGGTGGGCCCGGACTCGGCCGCCGCCGAGCTGCCGGTCACGGTCAGTGACGCGGCCGCCAGGGCGACGGCGGGCAGCGCGACGAGCAGCCGTCGACGCGACCCGGATTGGGATTTCTGGTTCATGCCACTCCATTTCTCGGGCATGGGTGAGGAGGAGTCGGCCGGCACGCGGACGTCGATGTGACATCCATCGAACTGTTCGACCTGCGTGAACATAAATCAGAAACAACATGAACGACAGTCCTGGAGCCGGCCTGTGTCCGTTCAGCTTCTCCCTGCTCAACCGACCGACCGATGTAACACCGCTCGGGCCCTCCGGCGTACAGCCGTAAGACATGACGGTGGGTGGCGGCCCGCGCGGACCGCCACCCACCGGGGAGTACGCCTGCCGTCAGTCCTCGTCGGACTTCCCGCCGCCCATCCCCGAGGAGATCAGCTCCATCACCGACGAGTCCTGGAGGGTCGTCACGTCGCCGAGCGACCGGTGCTCCGCCACGTCCCGCAGCAGCCGGCGCATGATCTTGCCGGAACGGGTCTTCGGCAGCTCGGGCACCAGCATGATCTGCCGGGGCTTGGCGATCGGGCCGAGCGTCTTCGCGACGTGGTTGCGCAGCTCGGTGATCAGCTGCTCGCCCGCCTCGCCGGTGGTGTCCGCGCTGCCGCGCGGGATGGCGAACGCGACGATCGCCTGCCCGGTGGTCGGGTCGGTGGCACCCACCACGGCCGCCTCGGCGACCGACGGGTGCGACACCAGCGCCGACTCGACCTCGGTGGTGGAGATGTTGTGCCCGGACACCAGCATCACGTCGTCGACCCGGCCGAGCAGCCAGATGTGCCCGTCGTCGTCCTTCTTCGCACCGTCACCGGCGAAGTACACCCACTCGCCCTCGCCGCTCGCGCCGGCGCCCGCGCCGAACCGCGACCAGTACGTCTCGAGGAAGCGGTTGTCGTCGCCCCAGATGGTGCGCAGCATCGACGGCCACGGCTCCTTCAGCACCAGGTACCCGCCGCCGCCGTTCGGCACCGACACACCCTGGTCGTCCACCACGTCGGCGGCGATGCCCGGCAGCGGGGTCATTGCGCTGCCCGGCTTGGTCTCCGTGACGCCCGGCAGCGGGGAGATCATGATGGCCCCCGTCTCGGTCTGCCACCACGTGTCGACGATCGGCAGCGCGCCCCGGCCCACGTGCTGCCGGTACCACATCCACGCCTCCGGGTTGATCGGCTCTCCGACGCTGCCCAGCAGCCGCAGCGACGACAGGTCGTACCCGGCCGGGATGTCCTCGCCCCACTTCATCATCGTGCGGATCAGCGTCGGCGCGGTGTAGAGGATGGTGACCCTGTACCGGTCCACGACCTCCCAGAACCGGCCCTTGTGCGGGGTGTCCGGGGTGCCCTCGTACATGACCTGGGTGGCGCCGTTGGAGAGCGGCCCGTACACGATGTAGGAGTGGCCGGTGACCCAGCCGATGTCGGCCGTGCACCAGTAGACGTCCGTGTCCGGCTTGAGGTCGAACACCGCGTGCGTCGTGTACGACGTCTGGGTCAGGTAGCCGCCGGTGGTGTGCAGGATGCCCTTCGGCCGGGCCGTCGTGCCGCTGGTGTAGAGGATGAACAGGGGGTGCTCGGCGTCGAAGGCCTCCGGGGTGTGCTCCGCCGACGCGGTCTCCACCGTCTCGTGCCACCAGTGGTCCTTCGCCGACCAGGCGACCTCCTCGCCGGTGCGGCGGACGACCAGCACGTGCTCGATCGACGGGCAGTTGGCCACCGCCTCGTCCACCGTCGGCTTCAGCGCCGACGGCTTGCCCCGCCGGTAACCGCCGTCGGCGGTGATGACGACCTTGGCGGTGGCGTCCTGGATGCGGTTGGTCAGCGCGTCGGCCGAGAAGCCACCGAAGACCACGCTGTGCGTGGCGCCGATCCGGGCGCAGGCCAGCATCGCGACCGCCGCCTCCGGGATCATCGGCAGGTAGATCGCCACCCGGTCCCCGGCGGTCACCCCCAGGTCGGTCAGCGCGTTCGCCGCCTGGCAGGTCAGCCGGTGCAGGTCCGCGTACGTGAGCGTGCGGGTGTCGCCCGGCTCGCCCTCCCAGTGGATCGCCACCTTGTCGCCCCGGCCGGCCTCCACGTGCCGGTCCAGACAGTTGTACGCCACGTTGAGCTGCCCGCCCACGAACCACTTCGCGAACGGCGGGTTCGACCAGTCCTGGACCTGATCCCACTGCTTCGCCCAGCTCAGCCGGCCCGCCTGCCGCTCCCAGAAGGCCAGCCGGTCGGCGTCCGCCGCGGCGTACGCGTCGCCGGTGACGTTGGCGTTCGCGGCGAGCTCGGCCGGCGGCGGGAACTGGCGTGTCTCGTTCAGCAAGTTGGCCAATGCCTCGCTCATGCCGTGCTCCCTCGTCGCTCGGGTGACCTGCGTCTCGTTGCAGGAGAGGGTAGTCGGGACGCCCGGTGGCGGCGACCACGCGTCGTCGGAACCGCGCCGAGCGGCCCGCCGCACGCGCCGGACGGCTCCCCGGTGAAAGGAAGGGCCCCCGCTTAACGTCTGCGGTAGAGGAAGGGCCCCTTCTTAACAGCCGCACGGGTGGCGCCGGTCGCGTTCCGGCCGGCTCGTGGGCGGGCCGGGCCGCGCGGTCGATAGCGTGGCGGGGTGACCGCAGACCCGCTCGCCCCGCTGCTCGCGCTCGCCGACATCGCCCCCGCCGTCGAGCGGGCCCGCGAGCGCTTCGACCAGGCGCTGGGGCACCGCGCGTTGCGCCGGCACGGCGGCCAGGTAGCGGCCGAGGTCAGCCTGCGGTCCGCGGTGGCCAGCGCCGCCCTGGAGGGGTACGCGAACGACCGCGAGGCGGTCCGCTCGGGCACCGTCACCGAGCCGGTGGTCCAGGGCGCACTACGTGTCGCCAGCGCGCTGCCGGGCCTGTCCGAGCTGTGGCCGAAGGCGCCCCGGCAGGCCCTCGCGAAGCTGCACGTGCTCGCCGCCCGGGACGTCGTGACCGAGGCGGAGCTGGGCCGGCCGGTCGCCGACCCGGTGGTCGCCGCCCGGCTGGACGGGCTGGCCGGCCTGGTGGCCGGCGGCACCAAGGTCTCCCCGCTGGTCCTCGCGGCGGTGGTGCACGGCGAGCTGCTGAACCTGCGCCCCTTCGCCGGCCCGTCCGGCGTCGTCGCCCGGGGTGCCGCCCGGCTCGTCCTACTCTCCAGCGGTTTCGACCCGCGCGGCCTGCTCGCGGTCGACGTCGGCCACCACGAGCGGGAGCCCGAGTACGTGGGGTCGGCCGGCGCCTTCGCCACCGGCACCCCGGACGGACTGCGCTCCTGGCTGCGGCACTACATGGCGGCGGTGGAGGTGGGCGCCGACCAGCTCACCGTGATCGGCGACGAGGTCCTCGCCGCGAGCTGACCCGTCCGCGCGCTGCGGCGGACCGGGACCCGGGCGGATCCGGCGTCAGGCCGTGGCCGGTGTGGCGCGGGTCCGGCGGTGCCGGCCGTACCAGGCGATGCCGATGGCCACCCCCACACCCACACCGAGCGCGGCGGCGGCGACCGGGACGGCGGGACGTTCCCGCAGGCGCCGACCCAGCGGGATCGGATGGCGGAACTCCAGCACCGGCCACGCGTTCTCCACCGCCAGCCGGCGCAGCTGCCGGTCCGGGTTGACGACCGTCGGGTGGCCGACGCACTCCAGCAGCGGGCGGTCGCTGTACGAGTCCGAGTACGCGTACGAGTCGGCGAGGTCGTACCCCCGCGCGGTGGCCAGCTCGCCGACCGCGTCGACCTTGCTCGGGCCGGCCGCGTAGAACTCCACCTCACCGCTGTAGCGGCCGTCCACGACGCCCATCCGGGTGGCGATCACGTCGGTCACCCCGAGCAGGGCGCCGATGGGACGCACCATCTCCTCGCCCGAGGCGGAGACCAGGACGACGTCCCGGCCGGCGGCCTGGTGCTCCTCGATGAGGGCGGCGGCTTCCGCGTACACGTAGGGGTTGATCAGTTCGTGGAGCGTCTCCGCGACGATCTGGCGCACCTGTTCCACCGACCAGCCCTTACACAGCGTGGCGAGGTAGTCGCGGGTCCGAGCCATGGTCTGCTCGTCGGTGCCGCCCAGCCGGAACATCAGCTGCGCGTACGCCGACTTGACGACGTCACGCCGAGTGATCAGCCCGTCCCGGTAGAACGGCCGACCGAACGCCAGGGCGCTCGACTTGGCGATGACGGTCTTGTCCAGATCGAAGAAAGCGGCACTTCGGCCCACGGCGCGAAAGTCTAGTCCGATGGTCTATCGTCGGCGGGTGCCCGGGGTCTACCAACCCCTAGGACCTGCGGGCCGACCGCGCCGGCCTCTGCCCACAGTGACGACAGTCACACTCTGCGAACATCAATTCGCGGGGAGTGGAGGCTACAACACTCGACGTAGCCAGGTTCGCTCAGGCAAACTTGTCACTACGACGAGTGTTCATATCTCGGACAACCGACAGGCCCTCAGCGGTTGCACCCCCCGCGGCCGCTGAGTGGGTTCGGCTCAACCCCCCCGGAGCCGAACCTTCGACGACCCCCGTCTCCCCCCGACGGGGGTCGTCCCTTTCCCGGGTACGTGCTCCGGCCAAGCCCACAGACCCTCCTTGCTCTCATCCGACGCGCTCTCGGAGGGTGTTGCCCGGTCCGGAGTCAGCAGATCGTCAGCAGGCAGCGTGAAGGCATCCAAGATTCGAGCGGCACAGTCGGTCGGGGTGTGCGTATAACGATCCAGGGTCGTCGACGCCTGCTCGTGCCCCATGACCCGCTGCACCAGGTTGATCGGCACGCCGTCGGTGACCAGCCAGGTGGCGTAGGCGTGCCGCAGGTCGTGGAACCGCATCCCGCCGACGGCCTTGGCCGCCACACAGGCGACGGCTTCCCGCTCGGTGGTGAACTCCGCCGACCACTCGACGCCCTCCCGGTCCGGCCAGGTCGCGCGGTAGCGATGTGGGCCGGTGTTGACGACCTGGCCGAGCAGGCCGGCGCGCACCAGCGAGGGCAGCCAGATCCGCCGCCGGAAGTTCGACCGCCGCAGCGGCCGCCCTACCCGGTCGCGGAAGACGAGGGTGTGTGGCTCGGGTTCGTCGTCGGCGGCGTGCAGCTCGCGGAGCGCGGCCAGGAGGAATCCGGGCAGTGGCACGGTCCGGACCCCGGCGCGACTCTTCGGGTACGGGCGCAGCACGATCCCGCCGTGAGTCTCCTCGGCCACCTGGACCACCCGCAGCGATGCCCGGTCGAGGTCGACCGAGGACCAGGTCAGTCCGGCGCACTCACCCCAGCGCAGTCCCGCCCCGGCGGCGGCGGAGACGATGCCCCGATGCCGAGGTGGGACGGCGGGCAGCAGCCGGCCGAAGAAGTCCTCCCGGCTGATCGTGACCGGCTTGACGTCGCGGGACCGGTCGCGGGGCAGCTTCACCCCCTCGGCGGGATTGGTGGCGACCAGCCGTGCCTGTACCGCCGTCCGGAGGATCATGGACAGCAGTTGGTAGCACTTGGCCACGGTCATTGGAGCGAGGTCGCGGCGGAGGTCGCTCACCCACTCCTGCACCGACATGAAGTCGACCTTCCCGAGCGGCCAGTCACCCCACTTCGGCAGCTCACCCGTGGCGGTTCGAGACTCGGCGAGACGCCGGCGGCTGGCGGGTGTGGGCAGCCGAGCTGCCACCGTGGTGCGGTGTGCACGTCCGGGCAGACGTCTGCCGTTGAGCAGCTGCCGCCACGCGCGGTCACCGCCCAGGCGGCCATAGATGCGCCGGAGTCGGCCGTCCGAGAGCAGCCAGATGTCCCGCCAGGCGATGCGGCCCCACGCTGGTTCTACCAGCGGCTACGTACCTTTACCCGGTCCATGCGTCCGTACAGGCGACCTCATGCCCCCCCAACAGCTTTCCGTCCCTCGTATGATGCGCGGGCCGACGGGAGGGTGCCGCATGAACCAATGGACGGAAAAGGTTGAACTGCCGATGGGCTGGGTTAACGCGGTCGGGCCAAGAGTGTGTGCACGGCATGGCGAACCGGCGCAGGACAGACTTCCCGTCAAGTTCCGCCAGCGGATTCCGCCATGGGCTTGGATAGGCGCGATCCTGTGCGGGCTTATCGTCGGCTACGGCTGCGGGCTGCTCGGGGCGATACCAGTGGCGCTCCTGGCCACCCGGGCAGCACGCGCCAAATGGCCGCCCATGAAGTTTCGCGCCTGGCCCTACTGCGACCAATGTTTCGCCCTGCACCGCAGGTACGTCGTCGGCATCACAGTCCTAGTTCTCGGCGTTGCCACTTACCTTCTCGGCATTGTCCGCTTCCTGTGGATTACCCGGATGCTCGACGACTCGATTCTGGCGCTGATGGCGGTCGGCGGCATTCTCGCTCTAACCGGGGCTGTGGTCGGTCAACCGTTCTCGTGGCAGAAGCTCGCGCGTGCGCACGTGTCGAGGGACCTCTCTTCACTGCAGGTAGAGGGGCACGGGCGGTTTGCGGCAGACGTCCGGGCACAACTCACGGAGAAACGTGCACAGCCACAAGCTGCTGATCTCATCGCTAGGCCCCAGCCCTTGAGTGACTACCGGTAATAGTTTGTGCGTCGGCGGTTGGATTCCTTCCGAACCGCCTCCGTGAGATCCCGCCATGTGCCGGCCGACGTCTTCATCATCCGATCGACCATCTCGCAGGCGGAGGCTTCGTCCAGCAAGTCGTACGACACCTCCTGCCCTCCGTCACCTCCGAGGCGGCCACGGACCCGCCAGAGCCGGCCGTCCGAGAGCAGCTAGATGTCGCGCCGCGCCATACGGCCCCACGACCCGTTCCACCAGAGCCCACGAACCTCCACCGGCAGCAGCCTACTCGAACAGACGTACGAGCCGGCCGGCTGTCGGCAAAGCTGTTCAAAGTTTCTGTACGTCTTCAAGGCGGCCCGCAACGGGCCGCACGCGCCGCCGCCAGGGCGCGCGCCGGCCGCTGCCGCTGTCGCTCTGCGGCCGTCACGCCTAACGCCCGGCGGCTGGCGCGGAAAGCGGGAAGCCCGGAGGGCCGCCGCAGAACGACAGACCGTTGAAGGCGAGCGTGGTGGGCCGGCAGCCGGCCGGGCCGCACGGCCAGCAGCCCGCGCGGCGTAGCGCAGCGCAGGCCGGCCGCGTCGGCAGGCTGGCGGCGGTCGCGGGATTGCGGTCACTGCGCCTCCGGCGGGGGCGCTCCGGCTCCAGGATGGCCGAAGACCGTCGGCAGATGCCGGGTCCGTGGGTGGTTGTGGAAGGGAGCCATCCCGCCTGCCATCGACCCGGGCAAGCCGAGCAGACCGGCGCCCGACCCACCAGCGTCCGAACGTGTGTCAAGGTCCGATTGGCGTGGCGGGCCGGGCGCCGGCCCGCTCCCCAGAGGGGCGGGTCGATGGCAGACGGGATGGCAAGCAAGGTGGCAGCGGTGGCGATCTCAGTAGGATCCTCACATGTCTCGGCCAGTGATCTTCGATCTCTTCCATACCCTGATCCAGGGTGCTGACGAGGAGCGTGACCGGGTAGTCGGCGAGATGGCGGTCATGGTCGGGGTGGATCCGGCCGCGCTGGTCGCCGCGTACCACGTTACCTGGCGGGACCGGCTAGTCCGGTGGGACGTGGAGGAGACCATCCGTATCCTCGCCAGGCGTCTCGGCGGCACACCGACCGACGAACAGGTGGCACGGGCCGGTGAGCATCGGCGGGCACTCGGGCGCCGGGTGCTGCACGGTGTCTCGGCCGCCACCCTGGACGTGCTCGACGCGCTACGCGACGACGGGCATCCGCTGGCCCTCATCAGCAACGCCACCTCGGACGCTGCCGAGGCATGGCCGCAGAGTCCGCTCGCCCACCGGTTCGACGTTGCGGTCTTCTCCTGCGATGTCGGGCTGTCGAAGCCAGACCCGGCGATCTACCAGCTTGCTGCTGAGCGCCTGGGCGTTGGGCCGGCGGAGTGCATCTTTGTTGGCGACGGCGCAGACGGTGAGCTGGCCGGGGCGGCAGCGGTCGGCATGACCGTCTTCCGGACCACGGAGCACAACGACACCGACCCCAGATGGGGTGGCCCGGCTTGCGCTGCCCTGGGCGACCTGCCCGCCATGCTCCGAGAGCCGTTCAAGGCCAGGGTGCCGTCCGGGGCACACACGGGGCACAAGACAGCGTGAAACGTCGGCAACCAGCGACCAATGACGTGAGCCCAAGACGGGGCGTGACCGGCTTTCTGAACAGATCACCCCAGTCGCGGGGCGGCAGCCCTGAGTTCCGTTTCAACGTCTGACACTAGCGGTGCTTCGGCCCAGCATCACCCGTCAACCAGTGTGCTCATGAGCCTGGCAGCTCATCCGGGTCTGCGATGGAGGCATCCAACTGCTCGACGCGTCGGCGGAGCACTCCGGCCGCGACCGGTGGCAGGGCTCGCATGGCGAGGTCCAGGACGCGACGGTGATCGAGCGGATCCGGACAGCATGACGGCTCGCCACACCCGCGCATCTCTTCCCGCTGGTGCCGCGAGGCGCGAACATACAGCTTCCAGCCTCGCAGGGCCTCGGCGACTGCACCAGGGTGCATGCGTGCCCGCTCCAACTGAGCAATCGCCAACTGGCCTCGGCGAGGAATGCCCGGCACCACGGCGATCCGTTCTCCGGCCCGTGGTTGCCGACGGAGGCCCACCCGGACCTGCCCTGATGATCTACGAGGCACGGCTCTTTCGCGCTGTCGACATGACCGCATCATCCCACGGGCTTAGCCGACGGCAGCAACGGCGACAGCAACGGACCCAGACGAGGACGACCGCTTGCGAAGGAGGGCGGCCACTCGCCCGAGGGCACGGATGCACGCAGACAGCGCCGGACCGAGCGCCCAGAACTTACAAGCGAGGGGTCGTAGGTTAGAAACCCTTCGCACTCACCAATATTTGTCGCCTCACCGGACCAAGGTCGTCTTGGTGGCGAGGTTGTTCGCCGGGTCCCGGTCGTGCTCGGTCGCTGTTACCTGCGCCTGGTTGGTGACCGAACCGACTCCCCTCGGGCGGAGCCGGATCGTCACGGCGGCCGTGGCGCCGCTGGCGAGTTGACCGAGTTCGCAGTTGATCCGGTCGGGTGCGATCAGTACGCACTGGCCTTGCGACGCGCCGACGGTGAGCAGCGTGAGGCCGCCGGAAACCGCCCCGGACCACCTGTCGGTCAGGCTTACCGCCGACGCTGGGGACGGGCCGTGGTTGGTGGCCGTCACCGTGTAGGTGAGCGGCTGACCGGGGCCGGTGGGGTCCGCCGACTCGACAACCGTGACGGCCACGTCCGCGGCCGGCATCACCGTAAAGGTGACGGAGTCGGTGTTGTTCGCCGGTTGCGGGTCTGGCTGATCCGCCGTGAGGGACCCGGAAATCGTGTAGTCCCCCGCAGCGGACGCGCTCATTTGGAGAAGGGCGACGCTTCCTCCCGTGGGAGGAAGGTCCATCGGCCTGATCGTGCAGACGGCTCCGGCGACGTCCGGGATGCACGAGGCGCCGGATGATTCGACGGAGAGCCCGGTCGGGAGCCGCAGCACCGTCGTCGCGCCGGTGGCGGGAGCTGGACCGAAGTTGAACAACCCGGCGGAGATGAAGAACGGCTCCCCGGCGTACCTCGGACCGGCGCCCGCGTCGAGATTGAGCGAGACGTCGGCGTCGACGGGCATGGTCACGGTGGTGGTTTCCGTCTGCGTGTTGTCGGACACGTCGGCGTCGGGCTCGGCGGCGGACACGGTGAAGGTCATCGACAGCAGCCGGTCCGTGGTCGGCGTGACGCCGATGACCAGCGGGGATGCCATGCCGGTCCCCGACACCGTCGACAGATCGCAGGTCACCGTGGTGAGGGTGGGGCTGCATCGCTCGTCCGATCCGGATGGCTGGAAGGACACACCAGTGGGCAGCTGCGCGGTCAGCGTCACCGCGGTCGCCGTGCCTAGGCCCCGATTGCCCACCGAGATGACATAGGAGACGGTCGAGTGCGAGTAGGCCGGGTCCGGCCTGTCGTCGACGTCCGCGATGAACACGTCGACCGGCTCCGCCGCGTGGGCGGTGCCGGCGGGGACGACGAGCATGGGGACAATGCCGAGCAGAATGGCCGGTAGGATAAGCGTGCGGCGGAGACGCGGCATTGGATCTTCACCCGTTCTCTCTGACGTGTGAGACGGACCTCTGTGCGCAATTCAGCGAGGGCAATCTATCGCCGAATTGGCGCCGGCTCAATTGGCCGGCCGGTCTCAGCTGTTGACTCGGCAGGATGGCGTCTCCCTGCGGGAGCCGGGTGACCGCTGCTCGACCCCAACCGCGCGCAAAGACAACGAGCCGAGAACCCCGAGCAGGCAGGCCGGCGGCAGTGTCAAGCACTTTGACCATGGCCGTGCCAGTGTCCTCTTTCCGCTGGTCCCGTGGATGCTGGTCGCATGGTCAATGCCGCCATCGAGGAGTCGGTCCGGACGGGACGCAACGTACAAGCCCTTGTTCTGATCCGAGAACAGCTCGGCTGCAGCCTGGTCGAGGCGGTCGACGTGCTCGACGGCGTGTACCGGCGGCTGGAGGCCGAGCAGCCAAGCGAGCAGCCAAACTGGCGAGCAGCAGCGGACGAGCACGGACGCGGACAACCACGTCGAGCAGAGGATCAAGCGGCTGACCAGTGCCCCGGAACCGACTCGTAATGAGCAGGTCAGCGGCGGACGCGAACGCGGTCGGCGGCGTACAGTTCCGGGAGCCGTCGGCGCGGAAGTGGCAGCGAAGCGAAGAGGTGACCGCTCAACTGACCGGCACGTCAGCGCCCGCGACCCGGTGCGCGGGAGCCTTCTCGGCGGCGACCGATACCTAGTGCGGTAGAGCTGCCGATGATCAGCGCGGCGAGGATGATGGGCACGCCGTAGAAGAAGCCTGGGAACATGCCGACGTCCGGGTACCTGGCGCCCAGCAGTGCCACAGCCCCGGCCGCGAGCGCCACGAGGACTACCTACCACACGGTCCCCAAGGGGAACGATTTCCTGATGTCATTGGGGATCGTGCCGGCCAGCAGGACCGCCAACACGACGGTTCCGACCGCGTACCAGGTCAGGTCGATTGGACGGGGGTCGGTGGGCAGACGTGGCGGCGGCTCGAAGTAGTAGCCCTCGCCCCCCCTGCGGCGTTCCCAGCCGATGCCATTGTCCAGTGACATCCCGATAAAGCAACCCGTCGCAGCCGTTCGCGACGAAGACGACGTGACCGTCTCCGACCTTATGCACGACCAGCGATCGTGACGACAGGTGGACCGCGGGATCGGCGAGGTCGGGTTGCGCCTCCGCTAGGGCGCGTTTCGTAAGTGGGTGTTGGCCGGGTGGGGTCACGGCGTGGCGGTGATCGATAACTGAAGAGGTCTCCGGTAAGTGGGTTAGCGAC